>CALCEB010000275.1 GCA_937900045.1 uncultured Acidobacteriota bacterium | reverse complement strand
CGGTGCGCGCCTTTGCAGTTAAGCGTACGCGATGTGACGCCCGGCCATAATTCCTTTCAGGTATCCGATGGCAAATATCTTACCCAGGACTTCATAGCCAGGGTGATCATTGGGTTCGCCGTCCATCGTGGGATCATGGTCCGGACGAACCGGCCCGCGGAAGCCGCCGTCATAGTAGGTCTGGAACATTTCGCCAAAGTTGATTGCGCCGTTGTCTTGAAATGTTTCCAGAAAGCGCTCGCGCGTGCCTCGAAGGTTCCGCGCGTGGATGTAAAAAATCTTCTTCTGCGCGCACCACTCCCGCGCCAGCGCCTGGATGTTCTCGCCCATCAAGTAGAAGACCGACTGATCGAACGTAACGCCGTTGACCGGGCTCGGCACGATGTTCATGACCCGGCGGTAATTCGCGGCGCTAATCAGAATGCGCGCGATTCCGCGCAGCTCGGGGATGGGAGGATCATCGGGGTGTAATGCCATCTGCACACCCGCTTTTGCCGCCACGGGGATCACCGCTTTCTGGAAGTATTCAATGTTCTCCCACATCCTATCCTCACTAATTCGACCCCACTTGGTAAGCCCCTGCTTTTCAGCAATGCGGTCGTCAAATGCCAGGCTGAGCACGCCGCCGCGGCCCGGGTAAATCACGCTGGTGCGGTACCAATCAATGCCGGCCATGAAGTCGTAGCAGACCATCCGAATCCCCACTTTGCCCAACGCTTCAATGGCCGCGATGTAGTTTTCAATCTCCTCGTCGCGTCCCGGCAACCCAAGCTTGATCTTCTCCGCCGGCACGGGGTGGCTCTCGACGCCGGCAATAGTCATTCCCGCCGCATCGTATTCCGACTTAATACTTGCCAGAGTATCCACATACTGCGCGCGACGAACTCTCCTGAGCGCTCCAGCAACTCCTGCGATCGAATGGTTGACGCCCATCTGTCGGGCCAGGTGGACCAAATGAGTCTGCTGAATATCCCAGATGAGGCACAGCTTGATGCCTTCCTCATTCGGACTCGTTTCTTTGCTACCCGGCAGTCCAGGCGCGACGGCCGGAGCGCAAGCCGCGGCCGCCGTTGCCAAGATCCTCTGGATACACTCTCTCCGGCTATACTTCACCATGGAGTCATTCCTCCTTGTTACTTACTTGTTGAGCGACGCGGCCCGCCGCCACGCCCTCCGGGTGATCGAGACCCGCGATGAAATCTCGTACTTCGTAGACCGGATCAAGCATGATTTCTTTCCATCTGGCTGAGACGCCAAGCCGTCTCTGGTCAAAATGCTTATGCCAGAAAGGGCAATTTTTTTCAATTCCTTAATGAATCCTATTGAGAAGTCAGTCAAAGATAGATTTTAAATCAGGTTGCATCAATTACTTACAGATTCTCCCTGCACCCGAGTTGTTGATCTTTTCGTTTGAAAATATCTCAGTTGAAGAAGTTCACTGGTTAGCGCTTCGCGCACAATGAGCTTTCCAGGTCTTTTTTGATCAAATTGTGTAAGAATGCTCACTTACATAAGCCGGCATAATCATAAGAGAGATAGCGGTGGACGCGCCGGTCTCAAAAAATAGGAGCACTCATGAAACTCGGTTTGGGTCTGTACCGCCATATGCTTACGGCGGAGAATTTTCGCTTTGCACGGCAGTGTGGCTGCACGCACGTGGTAGTCCATTGGGTCGACTATTTCAATCAGGGAGAAGACACCGACAAGCAGAACCAACCGGTTGGCAACTTGGCGGGCTGGGGACGCGCCGGGGATCCCAGCAAGCTGTGGACTTATGAAGAGCTGGCGGCGCTGAGAGAGCAAATCAATGCTGCTGGCTTGGAATTGGCCGCGATTGAAAACCTTGATCCGGCCCATTGGTATGACGTGTTGTTGGACGGCCCGAAAAAAAAAGAGCATCTTGAAAACGTCAAGACTATCATCCGCGCGATGGGGCGTGTGGGTATCCCGGTCTTAGGCTACAACTTTTCGATCGCCGGAGTCGCCGGCAGGATCAGAGGTCCCTTTGCCCGGGGCGGCGCGATTTCCGTCGGTATGGATGACGTGGATCAGACCCCTGTTCCCAACGGCACGGTCTGGAACATGGTTTACAACCCCGATGCTCCTGCGGGCACCGTTCCTGCGGCAACATCCGAACAACTATGGAAGCGGCTGTCGGATTTTCTCGAAGCCGTTGTTCCGGTGGCGGAAGAAGCGGGTGTGACATTGGCGGCTCACCCCGATGATCCCCCCGTGCCGGTGCTCCGCGGCCAGCCGAGGCTCGTGTACCAGCCACGGTTCTATCAAAAGCTTCTGGACCTGAAGCCAAGCCCGCGAAACGCACTGGAATTTTGCGTGGGTTCGCTCGCCGAAATGACCGAAGGGGATATTTATCAGGTGGTGGACCAGTATAGCGGCCAGGGGAAGGTGGCCTACGTTCATCTTCGCAACGTGCATGGTAAGGCCCCTCACTATCACGAAACGTTTGTGGACGAGGGGGGCATTGACATGTATCGCGTGCTGCAAATCCTGAAACAGAATCAATTCGAAGGTGTCATCGTCCCCGACCATACTCCGCAGATGGATTGTACTGCTCCGTGGCACGCCGGGATGGCTTACGCACTCGGTTACATTCGAGCTTTTCTGCAAAGCCTTGATCGTGATGGATAGTGGCAGCGTAGGATCGTTCATGCCACGACCGGATCACGAAGGCCGGTTGTTTGAGCGGATCACTCTCAGAAATCCTGTCCTATTTGCGGCGCGAAGAGCCTTCACGCACCTCGATGAAGCGGTCGGCAGGAAGTTTACGGAAAGTATCCGTGATACCACTGGGCCAGCGCACTTCCAGCAGATCAATCATCTTTGCGGTCCCCAGCCCAAAGTGAATTCGAAGGTCATTCTGGGATAGATAGCTGCCGCCGCTGCGCACCTCGTCGATCTGGGCGTGATTGCCCGTGACGCACTTCAGGCGGGCGCCAATGGCGCTGCGGTTCGACTTGGTTCCAATCGCCTGGATGGTGATCCAATGATTCTCATTGGTGCGGTCGCAGCGCAACAGGGAAGGAAAGTCATTCATATTGTTAATCACAATGTCGGGGTCGCCATCGTTGTCAAAGTCTCCGAAGGCGCAACCACGGCCTGAGGAAGGGGTGGTAATGCAACCGCCTGCCCGTTTCGAAACGTCCTGAAACCGGCCGTTGCCGAGGTTGCGGTAAAGAACGCGCGGCGCGAGGTAAGGGACACCGGTGTGAGCTCGCGCCAACTCGGGATAGACGTGGCCATTGCAATAGAAGATGTCAGCCCATCCGTCGTTGTCCGGATCCAAAAATCCGCAGCCCCAGCCTACAAAAAGCGTGTAATCTGCGACGCCGGCCGGGTAGGTTACGTCTGTGAAGCTACCATCGCCATTGTTCTGGTAAAGGGTAGGAATCTCATCGGAAAAATTGGTGCGGAAAATGTCCAACCACCCATCGCAATCGTAGTCGGCAGCGGCTACACCCATGCCGGCTGTCACCCGGCCGTTGGCGTCAAAGGCCACGCCGGCCAGCACTCCCGTGTCCTTGAACGTTCCGTTGTGCTGATTGTGAAACAGCACGCAGGGTGTGTCATCATTGGCTACGTAGACATCCGGCCATCCGTCATTATCGAAATCACCGACCAGGACGCCCAAGCCATAATTGCCGCTAACTGTGCTGATTCCTGACCTTTCGGAAATGTCCGCAAAAGTCCCGTCGCCATTGTTGTGATAAAGCAGGTTGGTCTCACTCTGCAGGCCGCGAGGACCGCAATTCACAGCCAATCCGCGATAAATGCAATATGGATTCGACCCGGGGTCGGGAGCGGTTTTGGGATCGAAGACGAGGTAATTCGAAACAAAGAGGTCCAATTTCCCATCCCGGTTGTTATGGAACAGGTGGTTGGTGGGCTCTTGCCCTTCTGGAAAGCCCTCGAGCCTCCACCCATTCAGTAGGAAAATGTCCAGCCAGCCGTCTTGATCGTAGTCGAAGAACGCCACGCCGCAGCCATTGGCCTCAATGATGTACTTTTTTGACGTCTCTCCGCCGTAGTAGTTCCGGGCGGTAATCCCCGCGGTTCGGGCAACATCCCGGAAAGAATAGCCGAGTTCCGCCCCCGGCCCGGCGGGCGGTTGCGCTGTATGCACGGGAAGCAGCAACGGAGCAGCCGGAACCAGCAGGCCGGAAGTGGCGAGAGACTTCAGCGCATGGCGCCGCGAGATTTTTGTGAGTGGAATCATTGATATCGTGGCTGAGGTAGCGGGGAAGTTGGTGTTGCTGACCGGCATCTCTCCAGCAGGGTTCAGACCGGCGAAACGCTGTCTGAAGGTGAGCGCGCCGTCTTCTTGTTGGCGGCCATAAGCTGGGACTTGGCATCCAGCAGATGTTCCATCATGATCTGCTTGGCTTCACCAGATTGCTTTTGGCGGATGGCCGAATAGATAGCCCTGTGGAAGGTCAATGGCCGGTCAACGCCGCTGCGCCGGACAATCCTTTCCATACTCACGAGAATGGCGCGATGAATGACGGTGAAGATCAGACGGCACACCCGGTTGCCCGAGGCCCGGAAGATCGCCTCATGGAAGGCCAAGTCCGCTTCCAGGCGGGAAAGGTCAGACTTGCTGGCGGCCAAGTCTGCAATTGCCTGGCGTAGAGATTCGAGATCTTCAGAGGTAGCTCGCTCGGCGGCGCGCGCTGCCAACTCGGATTCCACAATCATACGGGCGTCAAACAATTCCTCATCGGTAATATCGCCCATTAGGATCAGAAATTCCATGGGCTCGCGCATAATGTTTGAGGCGCTGTGACTCAGGTAGGTGCCGCTGCCCACGTGCTGGGTGACGACCCCCATTAATTGCAACACCTTCAGGGCCTGGCGCAAGGAAGACCGATTCACGCCAAATTGTTGCGCAAGCTCCCGCTCGGGCGGCAACTTGCAACCGGGGGTAAAGACCCCTTCCCCAATCAAAGTCTTGAAGTTGGCGATTAATTTTCCGGTCAGATCCCGGTTCGGCCCGGAATCGGACTGAATGCCGGATTTCCTTGCCATTGGGGCGCCTCGACTTTCCTGATTTATTTGGTACAACCAATTAGAATCTATGCTCCTCGGGGCTGGGAGTCAAGGACTGGCGGCGATTGCCTTCGATTTCTTTTTGGCAAATGAACCGCAAAACTCAGCTTGCGGCACGTGCGCCGGGCAGGGAAGTCTCTCTTGGGTCTTGAAAGCCACGGGGCCTGCACTCTAAAATAAAGTATGATGGCTTGCGGCTACGGTTTAAGAGCAATGCTGTTCACTTAAGGTCCGGTCGAGAATAATGCACACAGTTGAACCAGAGCCCCTCACCCGCCGCTTCGCGTCACCCTCTCCCCGCTTGCGGGGAGAGGGCCGGGGTGAGGGGTCAGGCGACGCCTCTGAGATCAAGATCATGAAACTCGCCTTAACTGAACAGTATTGGGTTTAAGAGTCATGAGCGGGGGCCTCGCACTTCAACCGGCGCTTTTGGCCCAACCGCTTATTGGTCATATCGTGATAGGCTTCTTCCTCCAGTTTGAGCCGTTAGAGTATTGCGCTCATGGGATAGGTATCCAACCATGAAGATCCGCATGGCGGCGGGTTGCCTTGTGCTGGGAGCCGTCCTTTTTGCGGGACATCTTCCGGCGTGGGCCCAGAGTGAAAGAGACGTCTATGAGCAAGGAGTCCGGGCTTTCCAAACCCATGATTTTGCAGGCGCAGCAAGAGCTTTCTCGCAGTTAGCGAAGAACGATCCATCCGCGCCTAACTTTTATTACCTTGCGATGGCAGAGGCCGGTGAGGGAAATGTACGGCCGGCCATTCTGGACTTTCGGAAGTCAGTCCAGTTGGGCAACCGGTCTACAGCAGTTCGTTACAATCTGGGCCTCGCCTACGCTCAAGACCACCAGCCACAAGCCGCGATCCACCAATTCCGCGAAGCCCTGAAGCAGGACCCGGAATATTTACCTGCCCGATATGCGCTGGGAATGACGCTGCTTCAGTCGGGTGAGGCGCAAGCCGCCGCTTCGTCGCTGGAGGAAGCCCGCAAACTCTCTCCCAAGGACCCCCGAATCTGGGTTGGCTTGGTGCAAGCACGATTTGAGGCCGGCAGTCCGGAGCAAGCTTCAAAAGTGGCGCAGGATGCCATGTCATCCTTTCCGGACAATCCCCGGCTTGCGGTTACGCTGGCAACTCTTTGTTTTCGCTATCAACGAATTCAAGAAGCGCGCACCCTATTGGAGGATGCCAACGAATTGATGCCAGAGAACTCAGAGGTCAAAATTCTGTTGGCCAAAGCCAGCCTCCTGGCCGGGGAGCCGGTGGAGGCGGTGGCAGTCCTGCGAGGCCTGCCTGCAAACGCTGCAGGAGACCCAGAAAGATTGTTGTTGATGGGGGAAGCGAGGGCGCTGACTGGCAACTTGAATGCGGCCGCCGCCGATCTTTCTTCTGCCGTCCGGCAATCTCCAGAAAACCCCAGCTATCTTGCCGCGTATGCCTGGCTTGAAGACCTCAGCGGCAAATACGCGGATGCCATTGCCACGCTGACTAAAGCGCGTGCGCTCGCTCCGCAAACACCCTTCATCCCTTACCGCATTGCCGTGAGCCATTACTTGCTGGGGCAATACGGAGAGGCGGAACAAGCGTGCAAAGAGACCCTAGGAATCTCGCCTCAATACTCCGCAGCTTATCTGCTCTTGGGGCTCATCGCGCGGAAGCAGAAGAAGTATGCCGCCGCCGTGGAGGCTTTGAAGAAGGCGGTCTCCGCGGACTCAGGCCAGGCTTTATTCCATCGCGAGCTCGGCGTGGTCTTATTGGAAGACCGGAAGCCGGAAGAAAGCCGGAAAGAGTTGGACACAGCTCTGAAGCTCGATCCCTCGGATGCGGGAGGCTACTTCTGGCGGGCAAAACTGCTGGAAAGCCAAGGATCACCCAAGGCTGCGATCGTAGACTTAAATGCGGCGGTGGCGTTGAATCAAAATTACTCGAAGGCCTATTCGCAACTCGCCCGGCTGTACACCAAATTGGGGTTGCCGCAAAAGGCCGCGGCGGCGCTGGCTGCTCTGAAGAAAATCAAGACGCCCGTAAACCCCGCCAACCAACAGAGATTGCTTCGCACGCTGCCGGAATCAAGCCAGTAAACCATCCGCAGATACGATTGCGAATCGGGATGGGGTGAATCCTTTCCAGGCCGCCCTCACAAGTGATGTCTATACCAGGGGTCACCCGGAGCAGCTCAGGAGCTTCTCGCCATTTTCGTTTGCCTGAACGAGGACGTGCTACTGCACGACTACCGAATGAAGTTCCGGTCTGTCCCCTGTATCCATCATGCAGGCTCAAGGCGATAGCGCTCGCCCGGTTCGGTTTCAAAAACCACAAGCTCGTTTTCGAGTCGAGTTGGAACGTGCTGGCCATCCTCTGCCTTGGTCACTTGAACCATTCCGGAAGCCCACGGCTTCGCCAGCCGGACGGTCTTCCCCTTTTCGCTCAGCAAGGAGATGTCAGAGACTTGCTTGCCGTCGTATGCTGCACTCACCAGAAAGGCGCCCGCAGCGCGCAGGTTCTCGAAACGCACCGGACCAAGATTGATGGTGTTGGGAAATAGCCGGATGATTCCTGTGTAGCTTTGCATCATGCACTCGTTCAGCACGCCGGGCAGGGAAAGGTTTTCCGTCCAGACGCCCATGCGCATCATGAAATCAAAATTGGTGGAGTCGTTATATCGCCCGCCCACTTGGCGGATTCGGTCGTTAGAAATGCGGTCCGGCAGAATGCAGTAACGCACCTGCTGTTTAAACCAGTCTAGGTCAAGCATGCCCAGCCGGGCGCGGATCAGCGGCTGATATACCAAGTCGTTGCCGCCTTCCAGGCGAACCAGGCGGGCGGTGCGCCGCGCGATTTCCCCTTGGTCTTCGTTCCGCCCGATGCCCACCTGTTCCGCTGGGAAGACCGGGGCCAGCGTGATCGGCACATTGTAGATGTGTTCCACCGGCGCATTTTCAACGTCCAGCCACACTTCGCCGTAAGGTCCATGAGCCGTGGGGTAAGGCGTCATGTTGTCGAGAATTTCCTTCCAATGGACGCGCTCCGCTTCATCCTCATGGAGCACGGCAGAACCTTCGATCACTGCATCCAGCAGGAATTGGGCTAGAGCGAGATCCAAAATGCAATCCTTGTTGAGGCGATAATCCACGGTGAAGCCCCAGTTTTCAGAGGAAACGGTGGGGATGACATGATATTTCCCATCCTCTCCCTTTTTCACATAAGCGGCGATGAATCGCGCCGCGGCGCTCAGGATGGGATACGCCCGGCGCAAGTAGTCTTCGTCCTGGGTGTAGAGGTATTGCCACCACAGACTTTGCACCGTCCAGGGTGTTTCACTGATTTGATAACCCCAGGGCGGGACGGGGTACGGCACCATCTGGCTGGGCGCGGGATAAGCCGAGTGAGGGAAGTAAGCGCCGGGCTGACCGAATTTTTCCTTGGCATATTTTCCCGACATGGCCATCAGGTTCTGGCAAAGCTCGAAGTAGGGCAGGTGCTGCTCCGCGTGATTGCTCGAAAAGACGCCCCAAAACACTTGCTGGCAGTTGTAGTCCATGTGGTAGTCGCTGTGCCAGGCCGTGCCGATGCGGCCCGTGGACCAATTGCCGAAAAGACCGGGCGCCGTCTTGCGCTCCCGCAAGCAGCAGGCAAGAAAATACTGGTTTTGATACCAGATCCGTTCGAATTCTTTGTCCTCAAACTCAACCGCCGAACGCGACCAGAAATTCCTCCAGTGGGCTTCGGAATCCTTTCGAATTTCACTCACGGGTAGTGCGGCAAGTCGCTCCACATTCTTGCGAGCGTAAGTTTTCGTGTCCAGGTCTTCCGGGCTATAAGCGTGATCTTGGCTGATGATGATCCTGGGATGGCGATTGTCCCCGGCAGCCGCCTGGTGTTCGAGACGGTCGAGCAAAATATCCCGAGGCGTCACCACCATCAGGTCAAGGCGAAATGGCTGCAAACTTTTGCTTGCCAGATACACTCCCGGAGCCTGCGCATAGTGGGTAAATGTTCCGGCGGATTGGCCCGTCTGCTTCAGCCGCGATTGGCTCTCGGCAAGCCCTTCGATGGACCATTTGCCCCGGACGCGCCCGTACAGCGAAAAATTCCGGTCCTTGTCTGACCGGGGCGGCGACTGCATTTGCTCCGTCGGCCCGAGGGCAGGAAAATACTGAAAGGACGAAAACTCCGCAAAATCTTCGCCAGTGATGGCGTTGATTTCCGGGCGCGGCAACATGCCCCACGAAGTCTGGGATTCCCCGAATCCCAGGGGCGATGCGTGGACCTCATCCAGATCCGGGTAATAATCGACGGAAAGCAAGGGCACCGGGCCATTGGTGGAAATGGAAATCAGTCCTGTGGCCCAATCCACGAAAGTTGAAACAGTAGCGGCTCGCGGAGGCTGTCCGGCCTCATTAAGCGCTAGGTCAAGTGTGAATAAGCCGTCCGCGGGATCGAGCCGCTGCGAACCGGCATGAACCCAGCGTGGGTCCCAGTGAATCCACACGGTGCCGCAGGGCCAGGGGCGCGGCCACGGCTTCCTGTAGGACGATTCAACTTTCTGCGTGTAATCGCGGAAAAAGGGAATGTTGGATTCAAGATACAGCAGATCCGGCTTGCCCAGGCGCTTCGCTTCATCACTCGCCCGCTGCCAAAGCTTCAGAATGTCTTGGAATGTGAGAACCTCCTTTTCGATGTCCTCGCTCACACGAATGTCCCAGGAATCATTCTTGCCGATGTGAAGCCCCAGCGCGTCCGGGCGGACGACCGCGCACACCCCAATGTCGCCGTTGCCCAGGAACATTCCTTCAAAAAAATCGGGACCCGGAACATTCCTCTGGATATTGTGCTGCCGGGCAATTTGAAATGCGTCCAGCGTTGAGTTCTGGCGCGTGGCGGGTAGGGCCGGCGAAGCCGCCGGTGTCGCAGCCGTTGCTGGCGATGCTGGAAGGCTTCCCGCAACCGTCGCCAGGGCTGAAGTCTGCAAGAACTGTCTTCGCGTGGGTTTCATTCAATCGCCTGACAATGCGCTAAGCCACGTGGGTAAATAAATTCACGGCGTATTGAGGGAATCTATCGCCGGTCCAAAGTCTGGCGCACAACGATCCCGGCCCCTGCGCTTTGCGTCCCCTTTACTTGAAAAATCTCAGAGCTGTCGTCCCACTCAAAGGCGCCAAAGCAGGCGGCTGAAACCCTACATTGACGGTCCCACTGGCAAGATCATAAATATTTCAAGCTAAGTCTTCTCCACTTCTCTTTCGCAGCTCAACGCTTCAATATCTAGAATCTGTAATAGGTGATTGTCGAGCTTATGTACTCCGCGCACTATTTCCCGTGCCTTGGACCCAAGAGTTTCGGGCGGCGGCTGGAAGGTATCTTCCGGCGCCTCCACGACGTCTCCAATCTCGTCAACCAGGAGGCTGAGAAGCCCGCCACCCGAACGAACGACCACACTCACCGGTAGCTTACCACGCTCCCGGGCTTTCATTCCCAGGCGGCGCAGGTCAATGGCCGTCACGATTTGTCCCCGCAGATTAATCAGCCCGCTTACCTCTGGAGGAGCCAGGGGCACGGGAGTCATTTCCTGGGAGCGCAGAATTTCGTGGACCGTATCCGCGCTCACGCCGAATAAACTTCCCGCCAGATAAAACGTTGTAAATTGTCTTCCTTCACCCATGTTTCAACCCTGTTTTGATCCGGGTTATTCACGAACTTCCCTTGGAGGACCCTCAGGGCATGGGGACAACCGCGCCGTGCGAGCCGCCCAAAATATTCACGTCCCCTCGTTCCGGGGAGGGCGAGGTTGAAGCCCCATCAGGCCAAGCTCCAAGGGCCGCTAGAGCAAACAAACTATGCCACGACCTCTGGCCTGATGGGCTTGACGGAGGCGGTCAACACGTTCGGACGCTGCGCGAACCCACCCACATCCAGTACTAGTGTGACGCGGCCATCACCCATCACGGTGGCGCCGGCGTAGATGGCAAGTCCCTTCAATTCCTTCCCGAGCGGCTTCATCACAATCTCTTCCGTGCTAATAATCTCGTCGACCACCAGTCCAAACTGGCGGCCGTCCGCATGAAGAAACACGATGTTCACAGCATCGCCACCCATTGCGCGCATAGCGGCCTGCGAGGGCGCTGCGCCAAGCTCCAGCTCCGTTTTCAGGTCGACGAGGGACAGCCAGCGGCCGTGCAGCCGGTAAACGGGCGCCCCCTGAACCCGTCCAATTTCCTGTCGCGCCTCATCTTTTTCCAGCTTCACAAGCTCCAGCAAGCTGACTTTGGGAATAGCAAAACGCTGACCCTGACACATCACGATGAGTGCCGGAATAATCGCCAGTGTCAAGGGGATCTTGATCTTTAGGTCGATCCCTGGCCGCGCCGGGTCTCAACGTCAACCGTGCCGCCAATCTTTTCAATATTGGTTTTTACGACGTCCAGACCCACCCCGCGCCCGGAGACATTAGTAACGATGCGGGCGGTGGAAAATCCGGGAAGGAAAATCAAGTTGACCGCTTCACGCTCCCCCATCCGGGCGGCCCGTTCGGGGGTAATCAGATGGCGCTCAACCGCCTTTTGTTTAACCCGGCTGGTGTTGATTCCGGCGCCGTCATCCGAGATTTCAATGTTCACTTGACCGCCCTCGTGATAAGCGCGGAGGAGTAGCAGGGCCCCAGACGGCTTTCCCGCAGCCACCTGGTATCCCGGAAGTTCAATGCCATGGTCCACGGCGTTGCGAACGATGTGCATGAGAGGATCTTTGATGGCTTCGATGATGGCTTTATCGAGATCCGTTTCCTTGCCCTCCATCTCCACGCGCACCTGCTTCCCAAGACTCACAGCAAGATCCCGGACCATTCTCGGAATCTTGCTCCAAACATTTTCAACCGGCTGCATGCGCGTCTTCATCACGCCCGCGAGCAGGTTGGTGGTAATCAAATTTAGCCGCTGAAAGGCTGCGAGCATTGTAGGGTCCCGCTGGGCGACGCCGTATTGCAGGATCTGGTTTCTAACATGAACCAGCTCGCCCACCAGGTTCATCAGCTTGTCAAGCTGAGCCACATCAACTCGGATGGAGTTGCTGGCAGCCAACAATACCTGCGCCTGTCTTTGCTCTTCAAGCGCGGCTTTAATGACTCTGGATGGGACCGCTCCGCGCTCAACAAGAATCTCTCCCAGATGGCGGGGGTCTCCGGCACGCTGAGCTTGGAGGGCTTCATTCACTTGCGTTTCCGTGACCTGATTGGAGCGAATGAGGATTTGGCCAAGTGGCGGGGATATATCCTCCTCATCCTCCCACCGTTTTGCCTCCTTTACAGTCCCGGCCTTTTCGCCGGGCGGTTGGGCCGCTGGCGGTTCCTGTAAATGCTGGAGGGTCTCTATCAGTGGCTTATAGTCATAGGCGCCATCCTTGGAGGTTGACTCGATGGCGGCCAGCATCTCCCGCACCGCGTCCACCATGGCCAGAAGCCCACCGGTGACCTCGGGCGTCAGCTTAATCTCCCCGTCACGAACGCGGCCAAGAAGGTTTTCTCCAGAGTGCGCCACGGATTCTAGCTTTGTAAAGCCCAGAAACCCTGTGGTTCCTTTGAGGGAGTGAATTGTCCGGAAGATACTGCTCAGGATTTCGTGGGAGGTGGGATCTTTCTCAAGGCCGATCAGATCGCGGTCGAGCTGGTCCAGATTTTCGGTGCTTTCAGTGAGAAATTCTTTAATTATTTCGTCGTTCTCGCTCACGGGATTCATGTCCCTTGCCGCCACAAAACATCTCCACGGGCTTTGTGGCTGCCGCGTGCCGCGAAAAACCTGGCATCCTGCTGAAACCGCGGCGCGCGGCTGGCAACCAATCCATATGACAAACAGGAATCAAAACCTCGATTCTTACTGGCTCTGACTCAAGCAGGTCCGTCCGGGCACCGCTTTAACCATGCCGTTCGAGCGCCGCTGCATATTCCCGTCGCTTTGTAATATGGGCGGCGGGCGCCCGTTGGCAAGAAGTCGTCCTCATCCCCAAAATTGCAGGTTCAATGCAGCCAAAGGCCCCAAGCAGCAGGGCATTTCTTGCGCCCGGCTTCGATGTTTATGACATGGCAATTACTCCATTCATACCGTTCTTTGTCAAGGTAAAATCACATATGCCCCAACTTTGAGCGAAAGGCTTGCCGCAATTATAGTGGCGGGCCGTTTATCATATGCTCAACCACTTGAGTCATCATCCCAGGATAGTCAGCCGAGAACTGCAAATTATCAGAGCCGAAGATCACTGGATGGCAAGCGTAGTTTACGAAAACCGCCAGGGCGACACATCGGCCGCGTCAACTTGCAGAACTGAAACCGTGGGGTCCACTTGCGCCGCGAAAGTGGCTTTTACTTCGAGGCCACTCCCACCGTCTTCAACTGGCCTACTTTCACGGGCCGCGCTAATGCGACGAGTTGATCCAAATCAAAGTGTTTGTAAAAGTCGAGGCAGAAGAGTTCCGGCGCTTTGCGGAGCGGGACGGGCTTGGCGAGCAGATAATCCAGACTTTTCATTCCGCCATAAGTGACGACTTCCGAAAACAGTGAAGGCTCAATGGCAGCCGCCGTGATGGCAACAACCTGGCTGCGTATGCCCTTTGTTTCAAGGCGGATCTGCCGGTTTCCCGACGTCTTGCGAAACCATTTAGCTGTGCCGATAAGCTGGGCCACTTCCAGGCCCAGCGGGCGTTCTCCGGTGGTCGAGACCAGAAGTTCATAGTCAGTCGGGTCAGGCTTCTGTGGACGCATCTCCCCATTGAAAATCACATCCAAAGCAAGAACCTGTTTACCACGGTTGACCAGATTCGACACCAAATCCCCGGCGGCTTTCCGGCCGTTGTCATCCAGCACGATGGTGGCGGGAGCATTTGCAGGAACCGCGATGCCTTGCAACCAATCTCCGGCTGCGCTCAGCCCGTTATTGAACTCCAACCGGTAGGAAAGGGTTTCCACACCGTTGCCCTTGGTATTCCACATTCTCCAGGCGTTCTTCACTGTGGCAAGCTTATACCGTATTACGGACTTGAGCTTGGTCCTTTCCGCGGGAGCCCATTGGGATGTATCTGAGGGTTCTGGCGGGCGAGAGATTTCACTCGCCAACTTCCGGGCAAGGCCCAGGACCGTCAGGTTGTCAGCAGATAAATCCACCTTCAACTCGTCGATGCTCTTGATCTCCTGGTCGCTGGGTATCTCTTCCCCGGAAACCGGCAGGTTGAAGTAACGGGTGAAGAAAGCATAGGCCTGTTGGCGATTATCGAGCTGATAATTGTGGGTCCCAGGGTCTCGGTTTTCATGCCATGCCAGCGCATTCGGTTTTCCGTAGAGTTGAAAAAACGGCTTGATGGCTTCGTAGATGTACGGCTTCACGAGCATCGCCCGGAAACAGCAATTGTCCATAGCATTGTGGATCAACAAGGTGGGCCGGGGTGCGCGCATTGCAACAAGGTCAGGATAATCTTCGCCTTTAGAGAAATCGGTTGGATCTTCCTCAATCTCGTCGGTATCTACAGGGTGGGTGATGTTCGTCTGGAGCGACGCGAAGCCTGCTACTTCAACGGCAACCTTCACTCGAGCATCGAGCGCCGACAGCACGATGGTCTGCCAGCCGCCACCCGAAAGGCCGGTCACACCCAGACGGCTTGTATCGACTTCCGGAAGGGTTGCGAGATAATCGAGACCTCTTCGCATTGCGAGATAAAAGAGCCCAAGTTCGTTTGCGCCCACCAAATCAAGGTGCGCGCCGAAATCGTGGCCATTCTCGGGTTGGGAAAGTTGCCCAAAGCCAAACCACTCCAGGCTCAAAGCCAGGATGCCGCGCTTGGCGAAATTGATGCAGCGTTTCTGCTTGTATTCCGCTGCCATCCCAAGAGGTTCGTGGCCGTGGACGTTGAGGATGGCCGGAATCCTGCCGTGGATTATGTCCGGCTCATAAAGAATGGCTGCGGACCAGAAGCCGGGCACGATTTCGTAACGAAGTTTGCGCAGGCGGTAGCCATGACCTGTCTTGATGACGCCGGCATCTTCAAATTTCGGTGGCGAGTCAATCCACTGGCGAGGCCATCCATGAAAAGCAATGTCATTCAGGATGTGTTGTCTCAGACGAACTTCCTCCGCTGTCCATTCGGCAGACGAAGTAGGGGAGGGAAGTTTGGGAATACGAGTCGCGAGAAATTCCTGGAGCTGAAATGCGGTGACTGGTGTGGCTTGGATGGGCATTCGCAAAATGGGCGTAACCGTCTCCGGTGTGCTCTGGGCTCTCGCCGGCTGAAAAACGAAAAATGAAAACGTGAGAAGAGCAAGCAACCACTTGGATTTCACGGTACCTCCAAATTTCCCCGTTCGGCATTTTACGGGCAGAGTGAACTTTCCCAGTTAGGGATTCTCAGGGGCCTGTAACAAAGAGCATGGGAAGAGCCGTAGCGTATCTGAAATGCACAACTCCGCGCCGCTTGTTCTTGATCCGGGACCCGGGCAGTTAGCAAAAATTTCGCTTAAAACATGAATTTTAGGGCGAACTGCAAAATCCGGGGATCCGACGCCGACGTAATCTGCCCGAACGCTGAATCGGTCAGAATATTGTCCGGAGTACCGAAGTTAACGTTGTTAAAGGCGTTGAAGAACTCGGCGCGGAACTGAAGCGAAGTTCGCTCCGTGATTCTTGTGTTCTTGAGCAAGGCGAGATCGGTATTGAAAGAGCCAGGACCAACCAGGAAGTTCTTCCCGGAATTTCCAAATGACCCGATCGTATTGGGAGCAAACAGCGAAGTGTTAAACCATTCGTTAACCAACTGGCCGTGGGGCCGGCCCGGATTGAGCGCAGCCGCGTGGATATTGGTTCCGGTGAAGTTTGCGCGATCTTCGCCGACACTACTGAAAGAATTATCGAAGCCGCTGAACACTGAGAATGGAAACCCGCTTTGCCAAGACAAAATGGAGGAAAGTTCCCATCCGTTCACGAATTTATCCGCAAACCCATTGAGGTCCGCGCGGGGAAATTGGTAGAGTCCGGAAAATTTTATGACGTTGGGTAGGTTATCGTCAGACGGGCCATAGTCAAACGCGCGGTTGAACGGGTCGGTGTTTGAATTGAACGCTCCCAGAGGCGCGAAGTCGTTCATCTCTTTCGACCAGGAGTAGTTTGCCAGCAGAGATAGCCCCTGGCTGAACCGCTTTTCCACAGTCAATTGAAAGCCGTTGTAGTTGCTGTTGATCGCCGAGACGATGGCATTCACAAACCCGAAATTAGGATACAAGCGTCTTTGCTGGGTATTTGCCTCCGTCGATAGGGGCTGTCCGTTCGGACCGACGCCGGGAATGTAGATAGCAGGATTGAGAGCCTGGAGGCCAGTTTCCTGGTCATTGGTTCCAAACAGATATGTTCCCTTATTCCCGACGTAGGCAGCCCGGATTAACCAACTGGCCGCGAGCTGCCGTTCCAGCGTTAAGTTCCAGGTGAGTACTTGAGGAAGGCGAAAGTCTCTTGAGAAGATCTGGGTAAACGAAATGTCGGACGGAAAAGTGGCATTGGGTCCTGGGATTTTAGGGCCGAACGACGCTGGGAAAGGATTCGCGATCCCTGCGCTGCCATAGGGATCCGAGAAGTTCACATCGGTAAGATTGATGATGGGAGCGAAGGGCGGAATGCCCACGACATCCTGGAAAGCGACGGTGTTCGGCGGTTCATAATAATAGCCAGCGCCGCCTCGAATGCTGGTCTTACCATCCTGAGTCAGGCGGTATGCAAAGCCCAGCCGCGGTCCAAAATTCGAAAGATTACTGTAAATCGACGCGGGTGGACATCCGGGATCGTGATTGCTTCCGCCAAAGATCAGGCCTGCGGGAGAATTGGGATAGCGCTGAGATTGAGCACCGGGAACAAAACAACCCAGGCGCCCTTTGCTATCCTGGTAAGGCAGAAAAGGATCCCAACGAAGGCCGGCGCTGAGCGTCAAAGCGGGAGTGGCCCGCCAGTCATCTTGAACGAATGTATTCCAGTCGATCCCGGTGAAATTCAGGTATAAGCCGCCCGCCTGAATGAACTGGGACACCTGGCCAAGCATGAAATCGGCCAGATTGTCGCCCGACAAATTATTGGTAAAATAGAATTCCCCATTTTGCTCAAACTCATTGGCCATGGGAGCGCGCACGCGCAAAGCTTCGCCGCCAAATTGCAGCTCATGCGCCCCTTTCATTAGAGTAACAACTTCACGCGCGGTCTGGTCGCCGCGGTTAAACGCTCCCAGATGGTTCGTATTAATCGTGAAGCCACCGTTGATGCTGACGAACAGCTCCGGCGGAGTTGTCGTGGCCACTTTTACGCCAGCCTGAGCGATGCTGAACGGCGCGTCGGATAGAGAGCCGCCGTTCTGCTGGTTCCAGCCGAACCAGGTATTGAGCATGAGAGTTGGCGTGGCGTTGTAAGTGTCGTTTAAGCTCACGGTCTGCGCCCTGACGCGATTCCCGTTCGGATTCGCCTCCAAAATGTTCGACTTGGGAGGCACGAAAGGCGGCGAGTTGAAATTCAGAAAGAAATAACGCCCGCTCAGGTGATGCTTGCCGGCGTAGTAATCAATCTTGGTCAGGAACTCATCACTATCTTCAATGGATGGGGCGCCGACGTAAGTCAGTTGGCGACCGGGCCCATTAGGCACGGGAACGAATTGAAGGAGGTAGTTCGACACGGGACTGAGATCGGCCGCGGGGATCTGGTTATTGGGAAACGGAACGCCAGTGACGGGGTTCACAAGCTGAGTGCTGGGCAGGAGGTCCGAAAAGTCCCCCGCCCGCTCCGCGGCGGTGGGCACGAAGGTGATGTTCCCTTGCGGCGCGGTGTGGATGCGAGTGCCTTGATAAGTTCCAAAGAAAAATAGCTTATCTTTCTTAATCGGACCGCCAATACTTCCACCAAACTGGTTGCGCTTCAACGCATCCGGGGTGGGGGCGAAGAAGTTCCGCGCGTTCAAGTCGCCATTCCGTACAAACTCGAAGGCGTCGCCATGAAACTGATTCGTGCCGGATTTGGTCACCACGTCAACGACTCCGCCGACGGCGTTGCCGTAAGCGGCGCTCATATTTCCGGTCTGCACGCTAAATTGCTCGACTGCGTCGGGATTGGGGAAGGGAAGGTTCGAATTGATATAGGTGTCGTTGTTGTCAGTGCCGTCCATCTGATAATTCACGCCGTTGGACATCGTTCCATTCACCGTGGCATATTGCTCGCCGGGCAAGGTGCCGCCTTCACACCCTGCGCCGCAATAGTGGGAACTTACATCCGTAGCGCCAACCGCGAGAAACACCAGTTGCTGGACCTCGCGGCCATTCAGCGGAAGGTCCACAATGGTGCGCTGGTTGACGAGCTGGTCCAGCGTGGCCGATTGGGTTGTGACAAGCTGCGTGTTGGACCGGACCGTAACCTGTTGCGTGGTTTGGCCGACTTGCAATTGAACGTTCTGGCTGGCCGCTTGGTTCACGGCCAGTGTGATCCCATACTGCACATACGTTGTAAATCCTGCTCTTTGCACGGCGAGGTCATAGCTTCCGACCGGAAGGTTAGGAAACAAATAGGCCCCGGTTACGCCGGTGGAAGTAGTTTGCTTATATCCCGTTGCCGTATTCTTTACCGTGACTTTAGCGCCGGGAACGGCGGCTCCGGAAGGATCCGTCACAGTGCCTCCCAGTCTGGCGGTTGTGAATTGGGCGAACAGCGGCAGGCAGCCCAAAACAAAGGCAGCGAGCAGCCCCATCATGAGGAAACACGTCCGGCGATTAATTTGTTCAAACCTGGCTCTCGTTTTCATTTTGACCTCCTGTTGCAAGTCAAACACCCAGACAAAGAACAATCGAAATGCCTTTGTTGGGCTCAGTTAAACCCGCGCCCTAACGGTCATTCAGGAGAATTTTCTGAACAATCCAGATTAATCCCCAAAAGCTTCGCGCCCTGGTTAAGCTTCAACGGCGTGATCCACAATTTCTTCCCGCTTCGGGTCCCAATAGAGCTTCTTTCCGGTCCAATAAGACTGTGTGGCCATGATGCACACCAGGGCATGGGAGAAGCCATGATCCACATTGGCATTCGGCTGCTTACGATCCTGCATGGCGTGAAGCCAGTTCAGAAGGTGGGTCACATCGTCATCATTCGGGCCGAGTGAATTGGCCTGCGGTGCTCCCGGAACCTGCACCATTTCCGCTCCGTCCCGGGCAGGGCCCATCTCCGGCGCTTTGGTGTAGACCGGGCCCGACTCGTCCGGATCAATTTCGTTTCTCCCGCCCTCTTTCGTCACGACAAAAAGGGATGCTCCCTCGCCGCCATAGTTGACGATGGTGCCGTCACGGCCCAGGATGCGGCTGAAGCTCCGGTAGCTATTTCCAAACGTGGTTCGGTACGTGTAAAGGAAACCCTTGGGGTAGGTTAGCGCCGCGATGCAGGTGTCGGGGTTTTCCCGCCTGTCGTTCCAAACAAGAATGCCGCCCTGGGACACAGCGCTGACCGGATAACTCTCATCCATCCACAAGTGAACAAGGTCGCTGCCGTGGCTGAGCCACTGGTCAAAAATCCCGGAGGAAAAATCTTTATAGAGCCGGAACTCCAGGTAAACATGGGGATCGAATGGACGGTACGGCTTGCCGAGCAGCCAGCGCTTCCAGTCGGTGTCTTGTTCGCGCAGTTGCGAAGGGCGGTCATCCATCCACCGTTTCCATTCCATCTTTTCATCCATCAGCCTCTGGCGCGAAATCCCCGTATCCGCCTGGCGAAACCGCCAGCGCTCCTCATTCACATTCCATTCCTGCTCGATCTCGACCACCTTCCCGATGCGGCCGGAGCGAATGATATCCCGCACCGCCAGAGGATAGGGCTGGCTACGGTGCTGAGTCCCTACTTGTACGACTTGTTTGGAGGCTTTCACGGTATCGCGAGCTTCCTTGGCTTCTGCTAAGACGTTGGCGAATGGCTTTTCAACATAGCAGTCCTTCCCGGCGCGAACCACTTCTGTACACAACTTGGCATGTTGGAAATCCCCGGTGGCAATCATGACCCCGTCGATGTCATTGCGGCCCAGCAACTGCTCCGCGTACTGGTACGTCTGAGGGTCAAGATTGAAAAACTTTTTCACTTGGGCGGCGCGGCGCTCGCGCGCCAAACTCCAGAGATCGCACACGGCCACGGTTTCTACCGGCATCTGCTTCGACGCCAGGTGCACCATGTGGACGTGGCCCTCACTGCGCGAGCCGCAGCCGAGTTGCCCCAGGCGAATCCGGTCATTCGCTCCAAGAATCCGCGCATATGACCGCGCAGTCATGCCCGTGCTCGAAGCCGCCAATACGGCGCCGCCGGCTTGCTTAACAAAAGCTCTGCGGGTGATTTCCTTACGGTCTTCCTCTCGATCCGGCATGATCTCCTCCTGAAAATCCTCCCGCGAGATAGGCCCGCTTGCTGGAACTCACGGTTCCAGATCAATAGGTGGCGTTCTTTTCGACTTCAGCCGCAGACTCTTCATCCAAATATAGGGTTGCGTCCGGGTGCGTCCGCAAAATGGTGGCCGGACAGGCCGTGGAAATCGTCTCCCCCAACACGCGGCTCACAATGCCGGCTTTGCGTATGCCCGGTACCGAAACGATCAGTTTCGGGACGCGCATCAGGACGGGGATGGTGAGCGTTATGGCCTGCTGCGGCACGTCTGTGAGTTTCTGAAACCATCCTTCTGCTACTTGCTGTTGCCGGCAGATTGGATCGAGCGAAACGACTTTTGCGTCCAAAGGGTCCCAGAAGTTGGCCTCAGCCGGATCATTAAAGGCCAAATGACCGTTTTCTCCGATGCCGAGGAGGCATAGTTGAAGACTCTGGGATCGAAGCAGGTCACCATATTCGCCGCAGGTTCGCTCCGGATCTGGGGCTGTACCATCGATTTCATGAAATTCACGCAACCGGACGCGCCGCGTCAATTCTTCACGTAGGTAGCGGCGGAACGAAGCTGGGTGCTCCGGGCCAATGCCAAGGTATTCGTCCATATGAAAGCCAACAACGCGTTCCCAGGGAACATCGCGTAATGCCGTCAGCGCACGGAGAGTTTCAATTTGTGAAGCGCCCGTTGCAAAGATGACTCCGCTCCTTCCATTACCACTTGAAAGCTCACGGAGAACTGCAACCACAGTCTTCGCCGCCGCCTTTCCAGCAGCTTGACTCGAGGGGTGTATCTCAACCTTCAAACCATCCACTTGAAAGCGTTTCAGATCCGTTGGTCTTCCACTCATTACAGTTCCCCATTGGAAGTTCAATGCTAAAGCCTGGCATGTGCATTCCGGCGAGCACTGAAACTACTGATGCTCTTAAAATGCTAATATTTGGTGACGATTATTCGTTTCCAGATCATGAGTGGGCACTAAATCCGATGGCCCCATAGTCTTTCTAATCTTAGTTTCCCCTAAGGCAGAGTCGACAAGTTGGAGATTTTCACTGACCTGCAAGCCTGCCATTAGCTGCGAATAAAAAAGCAATTCCCAGCAGGATTTTACAGAACAACAGTAATTCCTCTTAGTGTTTTTCCATCAAAAGCCGAGTCAACATTTTCGATGGCGTATATTTACACCAGGAAGCAATAGTTGTCAAGATAGATTTTCTCTGTATTTCAGAAAATATTCTTAAAGGCCACATTCACCTTACTTTTTTATGGCAGCCATAAAGCAAGACGCGGTATAGTTAAGCAAGGCAGCTCTGCTTTAGCCTTGGGGTTTTCCAGGATGTCGATGTTGGCTTTGGACCATCGAATTGATCCGTAAGGGGAGACTCTCCAGGAAAATGAGAGATCAAAGCTCAGGAAGAAATGCGGTTCACCTGCCAGAATAGGGAGAAATCTTTCGCCGGTTTGTAATGTCTCGTTTTCATAAGTTTGAAATGGCAAGACCGGAGGGCTCACTTACTAGACTTTTATTTTCCCTCACTGGAAACTGAGAGACTGGCTTCAATCGTGAGGTCCGAATAACCCAAACTGGGTGGTATCACCGATGGAGGGAATTGGATGGCCGGAAAGCCAACTTTGAGACAGCTCGCAAAAACAGCGGGGGTGAGTCTTGCGACCGTTTCCCGGATCGTCAACGGCAGCGCGCGAGTGGGAGGTGAATTACAGGAGCGCGTCCGGCAGGCCTCCCTGCAACTGGGGATTGACCTGCACAATGCCAACCGGTCTCGCACGGTGGCATTTGTGCTGAGCAACCGGGAAATGCTCCACTTCTTTCACTCCAGAATCCTGGTCGGGGCACAAAGCCAGTGCGCGCTTCGCGGCTGGGACATGCTGTTCTTATCCTTCCAATATCCGGGCGATGTTCCTCCCAAGGACCTGCACTTGCCAACGGTATTACGCCGGCGTGATATTGCCAGAGCTGTCATCCTGGCCGGGACAAATTCGCAAAATTTGATCACGGGGTTACAGGAACGCGAATCTCCATTCGCGGTGCTGGGCAACAATCTTTTCGGGGAAGGGCCAACCACCGGAGGAGACACCGTTTTTTCGGATGACATCCAAGGCGCCTATGAGATGACGCGTTACCTTCAGAGCTTGGGTCATCGACACATTTGGTGCGTCGGAAACAGCCGGATGCCTTGGTTGGAACGCTGTTATCGGGGTTACTCAAGAGCGATGGAAGAGGCAGGACTGGATCCCTGCCAGCAGGACGTGGAGTCTAACAGCGAGCAGGAGATCGGCTACCTGGGAGCGAAGTTGATTTTGAGCCGGGGCGATCCCATCACTGCCATTTTCGCCGGTACGGATCCGATCGCCGCCGGCGTTTACAAAGCGGCCGCTGATTGCTCTGTGCGTATCCCGGATGACTTGAGCGTGGTGGGTTGCAATGACACTTACAGCGAGCTGCTGACCCCTCGCTTGACGACCATTCGGGAGTTTCCCGAGCAACTGGGCAAACAACTTGTGGAGATGGTGTTGACACGCATCGAGCGGCCCGATCTTCCCCCCCGGCGCGTGACCATCCCAACGGAGTTAGTCAAGAGAGAATCATGCCTTCGCCTCTTTTCCCCCAGCAATGAGGTTCCGGCCGGGATTGCCCCCGGAATCCCAGAACGGTGAATGCCGGCAAGTTTCTGGTCCGCGCCTTGGGCTGTTCATCGATCACTCTTGAAGACCGAGCGGCAATGGCTTTCATGCCTCAACCTTCTCTGCATCGCGGCCCGAATTGGGCGGGTTCAACGAGTATGGTCCGAACTCCATATCAATGCTGACACCTCTCGAAGGTCCCTTTCGCAAGCCTCTTCAGGCTCTATGGTCAAGACCTCGAAGCGTTCTTAATAAACCCTCAACGGCTGTGGCGTTCAATGGGCTTCAGGCACGATACCGGGAAACCACTGCACGGCGTTGTCGTGATACAGCTTGCGGAGGATGGACTGGGGCAGATCAAGTCCCTGTACTTTGCGGCCCTGGTACTCCAGCGTGTCATCCGTGGCAAGGAACCGCCAGTCCCGCGCGTAATAATTTTCCCAATATTTTACGGTGGCCTCGGGATCCTTGCCGGGAGAGAAGCCGAGATCCGTCCCGTAAACCAGGCGGTCCTGATATTTAGTGATGAAATTGATGATGTTTGGGCGCGGTTGCATCATCAGGTAGGGCATGCGCGCGGCGGTATCAACGGCAAAGTTGGAATAACGGTCGAGATGCCGGGCGAGTTGGCCGAAATCAGCTTCCATGCTTCCGAGGTGCGCTCCGACCACGCGCAGGTTCGGGTTTTCCTCCAACAAATGATCCCGCGCCCGAAGGATCGCCTCTTTAGACGCCGGATGAGCCTTCTTATACATGTACCACTCCGGGTGCTCCATGTAGTAGGAGTAATCTGGCGCTTTGGGGTTGGGTGGTTCCCACAAGGTGTTGGGGTCCGCCACGTGAGCAATTAGAGTTTTGTGGTGCGCGGCGATGTCCTTGTAGATTGGCCCGAAGATGGGATTATCCGGCAGAATGTAGTTGCCCTTGGCATCCTTGATTTCCATACCAATGTTTTTCCAGATTTTTACCGCAATAGCGCCTTGGTCAAAATTGTGGTTGATCTGGCGGATGGCCGCTTGAGTAAAACCGCGCTCTTTGAATTTGAACGGATCAAAGGTCGTGCAAAGGGCTGCGTTGCCAGCACTCGCGCGGACCACTTCCAAAGCGTTTTTGATCTCCAATGGCAAGTTTTTCTGGAAGACGCTGTGGTCATCATCAACACAGATGTCCAGAATGTGCATATGGAGCTTCTGGAGCATGGCGTAAAAAGCCGGAGCACTTTGAAAGACGTGCGTGTGGGTGTCAATGGGCTCGAGGGCGGCAAACGCCTGAAGCTCACTGTCAGAAAAAGGACCCGTGGCGGGGGCAGTTGCGGGCGAAGCTGAAGGCGATATTTTTTCCGTTTGTTGCTTGCTGCATGCTCCTCCTGCGAGCGTCAATACCAGCAAAAGAATCAGTTTTTTCATTATTCACCTCTTTGGGCGGGGTTAAACCGCCAGTGCGACAACTGCCTCTGTTGCGGTTAGGTTCCCTCCGCCGGGAAAATTTTAATACTTTCGGAGGCGAGAGCAACGCCGCTAGGGCCATCGTGGCCTGAAAAACCCGAACTTGTCCAAGAATCCCGAAAGCGGCGCCTTTCCGCAGCACAAGGATTTTGGTTGTATCCTCTTGGACCGGCATTTTCTTCGCCCGGCCTGCCAATTCATCGCGACCCAGGGCTCGTTTCATGTTTTCGACAGCCATTCAAGATAGCTGTCCTGCTCATCGCGCTCCGGCTCAACCAGAATCTTCACGTTTTTGGAAACCGGCGACCCCGCATTCATTTTCTGCGGATACTGCTCCCACACAGATGTTTCGGGAAGAATCCGGCCGTTCGGATCGATGCCGTTCAAAACCCAGCACGGGCGGGGACTCAGCGCAACCACAAGGCCGGGAAGATCAAACTTGCGCAAGATGCCTGGCACGAACCACTCAAGCTCTAAGGAATATTCTTCTGCCTCGATGATCGAAGCGTAGCTTACCAACGTCCGGTCCAGGAGAACAGATCTGGAGCGGGCATCCAAAACCGCCGCCATCACTGCCGCCAAGCCCGCTCCCTGCGTGCCCAGGATGCGAATCTGCGACGCGACAACGTCTGCTCGGCTGGCCAGGTAATCTATGGCTCTCAACGTATCCCAGACACGTTGGCCAACAACCGGCAAGCCCAGGGCAAGATTAGCCCACGCGAACCTTTCGGCCATATTCCGGCCACCGCCATAAAACCTGGGGCCGGCCTGCGGAAATCGAGGCGTGGCGATGCCGAGACCTCGCAGCGTAATCGCACAGACGGCATGACCCGCGCCAATCACGCGGTCCATTGATCCCGGCTCCGCAACGATTTCGTTGCCGCCGCCATCCGTCACGTAAAGAATCATCGAACGCGGCGCACTGAGGAACGCGGGCGCTACAAACCAGCCCGGGATACGAACGCCCGGTTCGGAATCGAACTCGAACTCCTCGATAACCGAATTCCCTTGCCGGTTGGATGAAAGAATCTTGGAATTGAGCGGAGACCGGCGGTGCGGCAGAGCCAATAAATCCTTCAACTCATCACGCATCTTCCCTCGGAAAGCCGCACTATCCGCCGAACCGTTCCCGAATGGACTTTGCGGCATCATCTGCCGGGCCCGGTCCATATTCACCTGGACCACGGAACGCCCACCGAGAGAGGTCAATACCTGGCCGGTTGACGTACAATCAAGCGCCCCGTTGGGGGAAACGTCAAACTCTGCCTCCCCGGTTCCGGCATCCGTGTTTCCCAGCCAGCGGTTGAACCACCCGTATGTCTCGCGCCGATGAAAGAAGTCCAGGTCATGGGGAAGGTGGGAGGCAAAGATCGCGACCTTCTCCTTTGCTCCGAGTAACCCATACACCCGTTGAAGCTCCCGGTAGATCTCCAGTGTGGATTCTTCGTAGACCGGAGAATAAGTTTCACCTTCATCGTGGGTTGTGTAGCAAACCAGAAGCGGCTTAGGCGCGAAGGCCCACAGGAGATCACCCCGGTCAAGCCCGTAAGGAAGGCCTCCCACAATGTTCTGCTCAGCATCTGCTGTGGCGCCGGGCGGATCGTAAAACGGCCCTGCCACATTCTCAGAATTTCCTTCCACCTCGACAGCCGCCCGGAGCCTCGGTTCCAGGGCGGCAAGATACATAGTCATCGTGCCACCGCCGGAGTGCCCGGTACACCCGACGCGAGTGCTATCCACCTCCGGGCGGCTGACGAGATAGTCCAGCGCGCGGATTCCATCCCACACGCGGTAGAGCGCAAAGGTATTACCGAGCAGGATCAGCGGACGGCCCGCCTGCGAATGCTCTCCAGTCGGTCCGTAGCGCGACCGGCCCGTCTGGGGGTTGATGTACTGAAACCGTTCACCTTGCCCGAAGGGATCGAAAGCAAGAACCACGTAGCCCTTTCGCGCTAGATTCTGATAAAGGTACTGGTAGTTGCGATAAGCCTTCCCGTCATTGGTGTGGCCCAGAGGCGCGAGGATGGAGGGAAAAGGAGACTTGCCCGAGCCAGGAATATACAAATTAGCCGTGACGTAAACCTCCGGCAGGCTCTCGAATACGACTTTCTCGATCCGGTATTGGCCACGGTCAATAATCCCGGTAACCCGAGGGTTCAAAGGTGTTTTATCGAGGGGGCCTCCAATCAATTCCCAGATCTTCGCACGGACGAAGGCGGCCCGTTCCTGCACTTGCTCTCGGGATTGAATGGCAGCCAACTGCGCCAGCCGCCTCTTCCGCGCCTGGTTCATCTTCGCAGTCAGGTAAGCAGGCCAGTCATTCCAGAAATCCCGGTCAGAACGCGTATCCGGCATTTCAGGCGCCGCCGCAGAGCCGACAGGGTTTGAGGCCATTGGGCCAGCATTCCAAGCCCATCCGGCTGCGCCGATGAGGTTTGCAGTAAGAAAATTTCGCCGCGTAGTCATAGTGAAGGTCCGAAAACTTCTATCGAACACATTGGGTGATGAGTGGCGCGTCCGCAGCCCGCGCAATCAAGCGGTGGTTGCATGTATAATTTGAAATGATTCAAGATCTATACATTATACCTACTCATTGATTGTTGAAACTATTTTTCTACAATGAAACGGCGTCTGCTGATTTAGCGGTTAAAGGTTGGGGGTCTTAGACTCCTCTGCATGGTTCTTCCCTTGAATAAACCCACAAGACTTGAGCCGTTCAGGGGGACCTGTAAGCTTTCAGGCGAGGAATACCAATCTCAGCGTATTATTTTTTGGGAATTTGTCTTTTGCCGGACTATTCGGGAAGTATTCCAGAATCACCTGAACTTCTACGGTACAAGCTGGCAATTCATCAGGTGATGCTGCGCACAAGTCAAATTGATTTGAAAAGATGGGTTGTCTGGCCGGAGGTGGCGAGCAAGTTGAAGCTGACTGATCGCTTCAGGAAAGTTTCCCTTCTTTGCCAATGCGATTCCGAGAGCGTTATGCGCAAAGGCGTCATCGGGCTTTATCTGCACCGCGGTTTGGAGGTCGTTAACCGCCTCTGGCCAACGCTCCTCAGCTATCAAGGCGCGGCCACGGTAATAAAGTGTGTCCGGGTCATCCGGCGTCAGCCGCAGGACGATATCAAATTCCGTGATTGCTTCTGGGGCTTTTCCTTCAAGGAGCAAAGCCAATCCGTAGTCGTACAGCGCAAGCGGGTCACGAGGGTCCAGGCGCACGGCTTGCTTAAGTTTCTGCGCGGCGGCTTGCGCCTGTCCAGACTGCAAAAGGTTGGTCCCTTCATTTACGTAGGCTTTGGCCAACTGCGTCTCATCCGAAGCCTGACGAATGGTTTTGCTAATCTGGAACTGCTGGTTGGCGTCTGTTTTGCGGCCAGTTTTTTCAAGAGCTTGACCTAGCGTAAAATGGACAGAAGCATCGTGGGGAAGCAGTTGCGCGGCGATTTGCAACTGCGTGAGGCTCTCCACGATCTGCCCTTTTCTCATCAGAAGAATCCCAAGATCACGATGAGCTTCTCCTAATGCGGGTCGCAACTGAATCGCCCGTTTCAACTCCTTTTCAGCCGTATTGAGATCGTTCGATGCCAGAGCTACATTCCCTAGCGCGCCAACGTAATCGGCATCATCAGGCTTCCCCTGGATCGCTTTTCGGAATTCCTTAGCTGCAAGTTCGTATTGGCGGGTCAATTGATACAGTTTCCCCAGCTCGAAATGAACGGAAGGGTCGCGGGGCGCGTACTGCAAGGCAAAATGATATTGCTGGATTGCATCAGAATATCGTTTCTGGCGTCCGAGAAGCTCAGCAAGCGCCTGGTGTCTTGCCGCGCTGGCAGGGTTGCGATGGAGGACGGCCCGCATCTGCTGTTCCGCCTGCGCATCCTCGTGGTGTTCCGCCAGGAGCAGCGCAAGATTCCAGCGGATGGAGTCGTCCTGCGGAGCAAGTTTGGATGCCCGCCGCATCTCCGTGATGGCGTCGTTCAGCAGACCGGCGTGTTGAAGAACCGTCGCCAGATTACTGTGAATTCTGGCGTTTTGAGGGTCGATTCTCAGCGCCTGCTGGAACGTTGTAATCGCCTCATGGAGCTTCCCCTCCTTGCCGAGAACCACGGCAAGGTCGCTCCATGCCGCAAAGTTCCCGGGATCGATACTGAGGGCTTGACGAAAATCGCGCTCTGCTGCTGCCATTTGTCCCTGGCGGTAGAATTGCAACCCTGCCTTATTGAGCCGGGATGCAGTCACGACGCCGGACTGCGACGGGAACAACGCGCAAAATGTGAAGACCAAAACTTGCATCAATCTCCCCAGCCATGTTGGTTCAGCCCAAACAGGTCTGTATTCTAGCACCGGCACTGCCCGTCAGCAGCGCTTCGGCGCCTCCTAACAAGTTCGTATCATGAAATATTTCATACTGCAAAGAATTGTTTTCTATGCACGACGCAATAAGTCAGCGCCGGTCATTCGCTGTAGCGCCGCTCTATGAGCGGCGAAATACGCCGGTCGCAGACCGGCGCTACAGTCTTGGAGCGCCGCCGACCTACTGCGTTGTGTATAGCAAGCTGGTATACAATGCTTACCGGTCTTCGCGCCTTTCACAAGGAATTCAAAGTGGGCTCCGTCTCCCAATCCGTCATCTCAAAGACCGCGTCCAAGTCTCCAAAGGGAACTCGGAATCTGCGTTGGTGGATCGTCTGGACCTTGTTCGGTTCGACGGTCATTAATTACATCAGCCGGCAAACATTTTCTGTGCTCGCACCGGTAATCACACAGCAGTTTCATTTGACCCACACCGATCTATCAAAGATCTTCGGCGCCTTCCAGATTTCCTACGCCGTCACTTGGTTGGTGGGTGGCATCTGTCTGGACGCTGTGGGGGCAAGGCTCGGTCTGGCTTTAGCCGCCGGCTTCTGGTCATTGATGAATATGCTCACCGGGTTTGCCAGTTCCGTATTCGGCTTCGCATTTTTCCGGTTCATGCTGGGCATCGGCGAGGGGTTAAACTGGCCGGGAGCCAGCAAGGTTGTTTCCGAATGGTTTCCCCGAGAGGAGCGCAGCTTGGCGGTGGCCATCTTCGACAGCGGTTCGAGCGTTGGAGGCGCTCTAGCCGCACTGGTCATTCCATTGCTGGCTCTGGCAGTGGGTTGGAGATATGCCTTCGTTTTGTCCGGATTGCTGGGCTTCGTCTGGATGGCCATCTGGCTGGCCGTTTACTATCCGCTGCACAAACATCCACGGGTGGCGCAACAGGAAGTTGCGCGGATTAATGCGGGCCGTGATGCCGCTTTGGCCTCCAAATCGCGCGGTGTCGAGCGTTGGTTGGGGTTGTTGAAGGAGCGAAATACGTGGGGAATCGTGATGGGCCGCTCCCTCACCGATCCGATCTGGTGGTTTTACGTTTTCTGGCTGCCCCAATATTTGAGTGATGCCAGGGGCTTCAGCCTGAAGCAGATTGCCGCCTTCGCCTGGATTCCGTTTGCAGCGGCAGACCTGGGAAATTTCACGGGCGGCTTCATTTCCGGATATTGTATCCGGCGTGGCATGCCCGTGATCCGCGCGCGGAAATGGGTGTGCGGCGTGAGTTGCATCCCCATTCTGGCCGGCATTCCTGCAGCCAGAGTGCACAATGTTTATTATGCGCTGGGGCTTATTTGCTTTGCGCTTTGGGGATACGCAAGTTGGTCCACGATGGGCTTGACCTTCCCTTCAGACCTCTTTCCGCATGATGTGGTGGCCTCGGTCACTGGACTCAGTGGTTTGGCAGCGGGCGCTATAGGCGCCGCTTTCACATTCGCCGTGGGAGCCGTGGTTGACCACTTTTCCTATCGGCCTGCGTTCGTAGCAGCGGGCGTTCTGCCGCTGTTCGCAACGGCATGTGTACTATTGCTCATCCGTTCGCCACAGGTCTCAGGAACCCAATTGATTGCCTGCACGGGTAGTGACGCAGTTTGCTGTAGCGGCGCTCTATGAGCGCCGGAAACCGTTGAAGATACAAGTTCGGCGCTCATAGAGCGCCGCTACAGCAAAGAAACTGAGACACTACCCCGGCACGGGCGGGGTTGACGCATAGTGCCGTTTCGTACCAGGATGCGGAGGGATTAAGTTATGACAAGATGGAGGGCCCAAACCAACCGGCGCGAATTTATGGTCGGGTCGGCGGCGCTGGCTGCGTTAGGAACGGGTTTGACAATTCAGGCAAATGCGGGGCAAAGCACTTTGCGAGAATCCATGGACGAGTTCAACATTGAGCAACAACGTCGGCGTTGGGATCTCTGGAGTTTGCTGGGCGATCTGCCTTGGGAGCACCAGTCTGCTCCGCCCCGGTTGGTCCGGTCCGAGAAGCACGAGGGGTATACCCTTGAGCGGCTGGTGCTGGATCTGAACGGAGCGGAGCCGGTTCCGGCGCTGCTGCTTGTCCCCGACAAACGGCAGCATCCGGCGCCGGGATTGCTCTTCATACACTGGCACGCGGGCATGTACGGCCTGGGCAAGGAACAACTGCTGCGCGGGACGCCCGTGCAACCCGCTTATGCGCCGGTTTGCGCCGAAAAGGGACTCGTCACACTCGCCATTGACAGTTGGTGCTTTGGTGAGCGCAAACACGAGCCCGACGGTCATCAGGGCGAGGAGGACACGTTCAAGCTGATGCTTTGGCAGGGACGGGTGTTGTGGGGAATGATGATGTTTGACGAGTTTCGCGCTCTCACTTATCTGGCGAGCCGTCCGGAAGTGGATGCCACGCGTCTGGGCGCCTTTGGCATGTCGATGGGCGCCACTAAGGCTTGGTGGCTGGCGGGGTTGGATCCGCGCGTCCGCACTGTGATGGACGTTTGCTGCCTGACGGATTACGAATCGCTCATTGCAGCTCATGGCCTCAGTGGTCACGGCGTCTATTATTTTGTTCCCTCTTTGCTCAAGCACTTCGACACTTTTCAAATTAACGCCTTAACGGTCCCACGCCCACACCTGAGCGTCAACGGCCGCAAGGATCCATTGACTCCTCCGGCAGGCGTCGAGAAGATTCGTGACAAGCTGCTGCCCTTGTATCGCACTTACGGCCGCGCAGAAGATTGCCGGATCGAGCTTTTTGATTGTGCGCACCAGGAACTGCCGGAGATGAGACGCCAGATTTTGGCGTGGATGGATAAATACCTGATTACGTCCCCCGGCGTGCCAGGCGGACGCCCTGATCAAGCCAGTGCAAGCTGAGAATCACAGAGTCACATCGCGCCAATGGGCGTGTGCGGGAAGTCGAAACCAAACTAAGGAAGGTGAACGATGACCATCTCCAGTGGCAGGAAGCCTTTCTTAACCGTCCAAAGTGTGTTGCGCCTTCTGGCCATCGCCGCCATTATCCGGATGGGCTCCGGGACAGCGGCTGCCGGGGTGAATCGTCTCATCGCATCGAATGTGAGGGTCACGGTGAGACACAGCGGGCCCGTCGTGATCAGGACCTCCACCGCAGAATTCGACATTCTGCGTTCGGGCTACATCGAGGCATTTCTGCTTAAGAACGGGAGCCGCCAGACCTTGGACGACCCCAATTCAGCCACTCCCCCTGAATCTGTCATCGTAAACGGCGGGGTTATCAATCATTTCAGGTTTGATTTCGATCATGTCAAAGTTTCGCAGCCGCGAGGTAAGATCGGCGCTCGCGGGCGCCGGGTTGAGGTCATTGGGCGCGACAGTGGAAACCCAACTCCGATCAACGTGACGCTGGCTGTGGAGGTTTATGACGATTTTCCGTCTGTGGCCATCACCACGGCAGCTTTCAAGAATGCCGGAGCAAGCACTGTGCGCATCGATCGCATCGTGCACCAGGAGCGACGGCTGAACGCCTCGCTGTCGGATCAAGCTGCCCAGCCCTACCAGCTTTGGTCTTTCCAAGGGTCGAGCGTCGCCTGGGGGAAAGACGACGTTTTCAAGATTGCGGACCACTTTTACCAGAAAAACCCCTTTGGGGCCCCGATGCCTGACGGAACGGGCGGCGGAATCCCCGTAGTAGCCTTCTGGACAGCCTCGATGGGGGAGGCCATCGGGCACATTGAGACCCTTCCTTTGACGCTTTCTCTTCCGGTAAGAGTTTCATCGGGCGGGCGTATCCACACCTCTCTCCGGCTTGATCCGGACACCACGCTCCGGCCCGGCTCGGTCTTCTCCACACCTCGAACCTTCATTGCGGTTTATCACGGCGACTTCTACCAGCCGTTGCGCCTCTATTCTTCCATTCTTCAACGGGAGGGTTGGACTTTGGCGAAGCCCAACTCACAGGACTATCAGGTGAGCTGGTGCGGCTGGGGGTACGAGTCTGAGGTGACTCCCGCCGAGATGGTGGGAACCATTCCCAAGCTGAACGAGTTCCATATCCGGTGGGCGACCCTCGACGACCGCTGGTTTAATGATTATGGCGACTGGAATCCGCGCCCGGACACTTTCCCCGGCGATTCCATTCAGAAGATGGTCCAAACTTTTCACCAGCGGGGAATCTTCCTGCAAATCTGGTGGCTGCCGCTCGGCGTTGAAGACGGTCACGGCCGGTATGAATCCCACCATTACGGACTTTCGCAAGTGGTGAAAGACCATCCGGACTGGCTGATTCTTGATAAGAATGGCAAGCCCGCCCGCATGATTCGCGGTCTCGCCGCGCTCTGTCCCGCTCTGCCCGAGGTGCAGGAATACTACCGGCAACTAACGAGAAAATTCATCCAGCAATGGGGCTTTGATGGAAGTAAGCTGGACAACGCCTACACCGTTCCGCCTTGCTACAATCCCAAACACCATCATCATTCGCCGCAGGACTCGGTGAATGCCGTGGGCAAGGTCTATCAGGCAATCTTTCAGACGACGCGCGAGCTGAAGCCGGAAAGCGTGACACAGATTTGCCCTTGCGGAACCACACCGAACCTCGGCTGGCTGCCGTTTCTTGATCAGGCGGTGACGGCAGATCCCGTTGGCTCTGTCCAGGTCCGGTGGCGCATCAAGATGTACAAGGCATTGCTTGGACCCACCGCCGCCGTCTACGGTGATCATGTCGAGCTGACGGCCATCCGCAACGCCAACAACGGGGACGAGATTGACTACGGCAAGGATTTTGCCTCCACGCTAGGTCCGGGCGGTGTGCTGGGCACCAAATTCGTCTGGCCCGATCCTGGTCTACACTTCAAGACGGTTTTCCTGACTCCCCGGAAGGAAGCATATTGGAAAAAGTGGATTGGACTCTACAACTCAAAGATGCTTTCTGAAGGCACTTTCCTTGACCTTTACGTTTACGGTTACGACGTTCCGGAAGCTTATGTCATCGAAAAGGGCAGAAACCTGTACTACGCGTTCTATGGTCCAAATCCGAAAAGATCATGGAAAGGGAATGTGGAGCTGCGGGGACTGGGATCGGGCCGGTACCACGTGGTGGACTACGAAAATGGGAAGGATTTTGGCTCCGTCAACGGTTCAAGCGCAAGAATTCCGGTGGAGTTCGTCAACCACTTGCTACTTGAGGCCAGCCCGGAGTAACCCGCTTCCTAACCCCAATACTGTTCATTTGGGGCGTATCTCCTGATGTTTATAGCGGCACCGTCGGCTTCCCCGGTATAGTTCTCTCCCCGCCAGCGGGGAGAGGGCAACCGCAGCCCTGCCTTTTGTTGTTCAATGTAGGAAATGCTTGAGACCAGAGGCCGATTCAAGAGCTTCCAGATTGATACGGATTCCAAGTCCCGGGCTTTCTGGAATGGGAAGCATGCCGTCGGCGTCCAGTTTCCACCCGTCGCTGGCTAATTCATCTATGAAAGGTGAGCCTACAAGGTATTCGACCCAGTCCGTAGTTGGAAGCGCCGAAGCCAACTGAAGGTCCGCAGCCAGACCCACCGCGGTGTTCCATCCATGAGGAATTAGCCGCACGCCTTGGTCAGCCGCCATCCAGCCAATGCGGCGCGCCTCGCTAAGGCCACCTGCCTTGGTCACATCGGGCTGAACAATGTCAAACGCCCCTGCCTGGAGCCACGGCTGGAACGATTGACGGCGGGTTAGCACTTCACCCCCGGCGATGGGCAGTACCACAGCGCGGCGCAAAGCCACATAGTCCTGCAACGCATCGGGTGGCAATGGCTCTTCGAACCACGCCACGCCGTAGCTGGCCAGCATCCGCGCGGTCCGCAGAGCCCACTTGTAATCCTGCCGCCAAAAGGCGTCACTCGCACCCGCATCCACCATCAGAGAACACTCCGGCCCGGCGGCTTCTCTGGCGGCGCGGACGATCGCTTCATCCGTTTTGGCATCACGCCGTCCAAACGGCCCCCAGCCGATTTTGAAAGCGCAAAATCCTTGCGCCTTGATGCGGCTCAAGGCTTCCGCCATCCGTTCAGGTTCGGTCATCAGTATTGACGCATATGGCCGGACGCGCTCCCGGTAGCGGCCTCCGAGCAGCCGGCCGGCGGGCTGGCCTGTCGCCTGGCCAAGAAGGTCCCAAAGGGCAATGTCAATGCCGCTGATTGTGTGCGTCACCGAACCGCCGCGCCCGAGCCAGAAAGTGTGCTGGTGCAGCTTCTCGCTGACGCGCTCCGGCTCGAGCGCGTTCTCTCCTTCATATAGGGGGCGCAACACGGCAAGAGCTGCGCGTACGAGCTGATCGCTGGTCGATGCGCTGCCCCAGCCGACAAGTCCGTCGCCGGTGAGCACAGCAATAAGCGTATGAACGCAGTCGCCCGGTTCCAACTCGCGGCTCCAGCCGCCCTTGGGCGTCCGTCCTCTCAACCCCGCAGCGCGAATCTCGCGGATTTTCATGCCGCTCGCCTGCTCCTCTCAAAGGCTAAGCATTCTTGAGAGGACTTTTTCGAATGCGCAGATAATGTCCTCTTCATCGTTCTCCGTTAAGCAGGATGGAATCGCCAGGATGATACTCCTCTCCAAGAGACTATCCGCCACCGGGCCCGCCCCGGATCCACGTAGGGATGCTCAAAAAGTCTGAGTCGAAACTTCTCTTCTAGAACACGCCGGACAGCCCGGTTAACCAGCGAAACCGGGACTCGCCCTTCGTTGACATTTTCAATCAGCGGCTCCATGTAGGCAGGCTCGTAAGTAATATCCAGATCGACGCCGGCGCGCAAAGCCAGAGCCCCCGCTGCTTTCTGAGTCGGAACAATATCTTCATAGATCAGAGTTGCAAACCCGTCTCCCTCACTCAGCACCAACCCATGAAAGCCCATCTCTTCCCGGAGAACTTTTGTGAGCCATTTCCGGGAAGAATGGGCAGGCACGTCGTCAATTTCCGGGTATCCTGCCATCACGCCTAACGCGCCGCGCTTCGTGATTGCCGCAATCCAGGGAGGCATGAAATCCTCGCGAAGCATCCGCTCGGACAGTCCGCTTTATGCACACCGGCTGATCCGTCAACTGAATCTCCGCGCCCCCTTTGACCGAGCTGCGTACTGTCAGTATTTTCTTATCCTCAGTGGTGCTGGAACATGATCCGGGGGCTGGACTCTCCGGACCGGGTGACGAGGCCTTCGAAAAAGCTTGGGTGGAGTGGCAGAAACAGCTTGCGGCACTCTCGACGGATCGAGCGCCTTTTCGCGGGGTTAATTCCACACGCGGCGGCGTTCCCAAATGCCGTCGGCAGCCCGCAGGGCCAGCGCCCCGATGGTTGACGTGGGGTTCACAGCGGCGCTGGTGGTAAACGAACTTCCATCCACCACGAAGAGATTTGTCACGTCGTGCGCCTGGTGCCAGGCGTTTACCACAGATTTCTTTGGGTCGTTTCCCATGCGCACCGTGCCCAGCAGGTGGAAAGCGGGCTGGATCACACCGCTGTCAAGGATCTCCACGGCCCCGGCGGCCTCTAGAGCCTGCCGGCCCATTCTTCCGCCGTGTTCCAGAATCTTCAGGCTGTTTTCACTGTAGCCGTAAACCACGCGCGGCGCCGGGATGCCGCTTGAATCCTTCACTTCCGGGTCTAGCTCCACACGGTTTTCCTCCTCCGGAAGATCTTCGCCTAGCACCGTCACGCGCACGATGTGTGCAAAGCGGCGCCCCATCACACGATGGTGTTCCCGGCCCCAGGGGACCGGTTTCTGCGCGAAGCCGCCAACCGCCTGATGCAGGGGACCGAACGACCGCTCCAGCAGAAAAGAATAGCCGCGCACAAAGCTGCGGCTCCGGTCGGTTTCGTAGAATTGCTCGCTGAAGGCTGGAATCCCAAACGGCCCGTCGTAGCCGTTCATGCGCTCCTCGAAGATGCCTTCGAGGAAGCGGAAGGGATGCAGCATGAAGTTTCTGCCAACTAGCCCGGAAGAGTTCGCGAGGCCGTGGGGAAAGAGCTTGGATTTCGAGTTCAACAGTAGGCGGGGCGAGCCGACTCCGTTGGCGCACAGCACCACCACGCGAGCCTGCTGCTCCTGCAGTTTCCCTGTGCGGTCATAGTAAAGCGCGCCCCGGGCGCGGCCTTGCGCATCCAGCGTAATCTCACGCACTCGCGACCAGGTTCGAAGCATGGCCCCCTTGCGAATCGCCTTCGGCCAGTAGGAAACATCGGTGGACGCTTTGGCGCCGATGGGACAGCCCATCATGCACTTGCCGTGGAGCTTGCACGCCGGGCGGCCTTCATAGTCCTCGGAGATGATGGCATTGTCGGAAACCCACCAATACCAGCCGAGCTTGTCGAACCCGCGCCCAATGGTTTCACCCAGCACGCCCAGAGGCAGGGGCGGCGTGGGCCGCGGGGAGCGCGGCGGATTGGCCGGGTCTCCCGCCAGACCGGCCACTCCCATCTCGCGGTCGTTGGCCTCGTAGTAGGGCGCCAGGTCTTCGTAACGGATCGGCCAGTCCTCCGCCACACCATCGAGCGTGCGCACCCGGAAATCGGAAGGATGAAGGCGTGGAAAATGGGCAGTGTAATGAATGGTGCTGCCCCCCACGCCGTTGAACATCAGGATGTCCGGCGGATTCTCGCCCCGCTCCACCACCGGGTAATCCTCCCGCCGTTGGCGGACGTTGGGGCTGAAGTGCCAGGGGCCGCGGCGCAACGCGATCTCCCAATCGGGGCGCGTGGAGGGATACTCATCCGCCTTTTGCCAATCACCCTGCTCCATGCAGACCACCTTCGCGCCGTGATCGGCCAGACGCTTGGTAACTGCCGCGCCTGCCGCTCCTGAGCCGATCACCAGCACATCCACGCGCTCGCTTCCCATCACTTCACCTCCCGGTAGTGGCGAGGCTTCTTGCCCACCGCTGCCAGCGCCGAATCGTCAAAGGGCTTCATCTGGGGCCCCGCTTGGTTCGTTGGATAAAAGTCGTAACCAATCTGTTTCCACACCCGCTGGTTTGTGTAGTAGGCCTCGTAAACATCGTCGCGGAGGTTCGAAAAGGAGGCCGCGTTCTTGCTCTCGAAAGCCCGCAGAGTTTCCACTCGCTGCGCCGGGGTGAGCTGGGCAAAACCCTTGCCGAACCGCTGGCGGGCGATCTGCCGCAAGCCTTTTAATGAATCCTGCAGTTGGGTTCGGAATTCCCGGTTGCGAGACGCCACCGTGGTGAGATATTCAGCGCTATTCACTTCGTTTGCCGCAAGCATTCCATCACTGGCGGGGATGATCTCGTCCACCGCGGCGCGCAGGTCCCCCAGCATGGCCGGCGAAAGCCCGCCGGAAAAAGCCGCTGAGTTTTGGCCGATGGCCCTCGCCCCACTCAAGACCAGCGGCCCGGACAGACTGGCACCCAGGAATTTTCGGCGAGTCCATGGCTTTCTCATCACACCCTCCTTCGAACTAGAGAGCACCGTCGATCTTGAGTTGTACCACAGGAACAATATTATGATCGCCGCGACGACTACCATGCCCGCCCTGGAGGCCGCAGCCTTGGTTGAAGGGAAAAGGCAAACGTCGCTGCGCCTGTTCGAAAATACCAGCAGATGGCCCGAGTACAGACGCCGTTTCGCGGAGTGCCTAATAATGATGATCTCGCGCGGCTCTTCTTCAGAGTGTTCCTCATCGTCGAAAATGCGGGCGAGTGGATCAGCCAAGACCGTCAGCGCTCCCTTAAAATCAACCCCGTGCCAGTCTTGATTGGCCTTCGCCTTCTTTGGATCCCACTCAAACTCAAGACTCTTGCTGCGTCAATGATATCACGCCCGGTTGGGCTGCTTGTGCGATTCCCTGGCTAGCGGCTCCCGGCTCAGCCGCCCGCACGTTGCGCGGGCCAGCGACGGCTGCCAAAACTCAACTTTTGAGAATTGCGCCGAAATGCGGCCTCCGCGTGTATCGCTAAATCCCACAGAACCAAGGGCGCGCATTTTCCTGTGGTAATTCCACAGAACTTGTGTCATTTTGGTGTGGTCACAACACAGGAGGGCCGGATGGCCGCATCGAAACTCGATCTACTGCAGGGAACTTTGGACCCTATGGTCCTTCAAACGCTCGCAACCATGGGATCGTTGCATGGCTACGGGATTGCGCGGCGTATCGAGCAGGTGAGTGGCGATAGGATCCTGCTGAACCAGGGGACTATTTACGCGTCGCTGGTCCGGCTGCAGCAGCAAGGATGGATCTCCGCCGAGTGGGGCACTTCGGACAACAACCGCAAAGCCAAGTTTTATTCCATTACGAAAAAGGGCCGGAAGCAGTTGGCGAAGGATGCCGTCTACTGGCAAAGACTCTCCAGTGTGATGGGCCGTGTACTGGCGCTGCGGGAAGCGGGAGGGAAGCAATGACCGACAGACTTCGCCGGGCTCTCAACCGTCTCCGTGCTTTCTTCCGCAAGGAGCCTCTCGACCAGGAACTCGACGCCGAGATGGCTTCGCACCTCGAGTTCGCGATCGAGGAAAATCTGCAGCGCGGGTTGTCGCCCGAGGAGGCCCGCCGCCAGGCGCTGGTTAGCTTCGGCGGAGTCGAGCAAGCGAAGGAGCAGCACCGGGAAGCGCGGGGATTGCCGGCGCTCGACGACTTGCTGCAGGATATTCGCTTTGCCATCCGGCAGTTGCGGAAACATCCGGGCTTCGCCGGCACCGCCATTCTCATTCTCGCCCTCGGCATTGGCGCCAGTGTGGCCATCTTCGGTTTTGTGGATGCGGCTCTCCTGGAGCCGCATCCACAAAACCGACGGCGGTCGCGGCGCGGCCAGCCGGTTCTGGCGCAGGATGGGAGCGAATCTGGTGGTCGTTGAGCTGGCAATCGCAGTGGTGCTGCTGGCCAGCGCAGGACTGCTGGGGCAGAGCCTCTATCGCCTTCTGCACGTGCCGTTGGGCTTTGATCCAAACCACCTCGCAACCGTGCGAGTTATGGCTCCTGGCACGGTTTACAAGACTGACGAACAAACGGTGGGACTATACAGGGAAATTGCGCGCCGCGTCTCAAGCCTGCCGGGCGTGGAGTTGGCCGGTGTTACCAGCATGATCCCGGTGCAATGTAACTGCGACATCGACAGGATTCAGTTCCCGGGAAAGCCGTACCACGGCGAACACAATGACGTTGACGAGCGTCATGTGAGCGCGGAATATCTGCCCACACTCAAGGCGAGGCTGCTGCGCGGGCGGTTCTTCACCGATGCCGAGGATGCTTCCAGGCCCGGCGTGGCCGTGATCAATCAAGCGCTGGCCCGAAAGTATTTTCCTGGCCAGAACCCCATCGGCCAGAGGATCGCCGATGACGAGGGGGGGCTTCCGTCCATGTGGGAAATAGTCGGCGAAGTCGAAGACGTTCGCGAGGGCCCGCTTGATGTCGCCACCTGGCCTGCGGAGTATTTCCCCATTAACCAGACGCGGGACAACTATTTCAGTCTTGCGGTGCGGACACGGCAGGCCCCGGGGGCGCTGCTGCCGGTGCTGGTGAGCACCTTGCATCAACTGGATCCGAGCCTGGGCGTATCCGACGAAGCGACCATGACCGAGCGGATTGACGGCACGCAAGCGGCTCTGCTGCACCGGTTTTCGGCGTGGCTGGTAGGGGGATTTGCTGCCCTGGCGTTGCTGTTGAGTGTGGTGGGGCTTTACGGGGTGATCGCCTATTCCGTGAGCCAGCGAACCCACGAGATCGGAGTTCGCATGGCGCTCGGCGCGCAGCGCAGCACCGTATATCGGCTCATTTTGAAAGAAGCGGGATGGTTGATTGGTGTTGGTATTGTCATCGGCCTCGGGTGCTCGGTGGCTGCAGCCACGCTGATGCGCGGACTGCTGTTTGGCATCCGTTCGTGGGATTTACCCACCCTGGCCGCTGTCACTGCGGTGCTCGCGATCTCTGGACTCCTCGCCAGCTTTATCCCCGCGCGGCGCGCCGCATCTATCAACCCGGTCGAAGCCCTGCGTGCCGAGTAGGTGGGTTAAATGCAGTCGATTTCCGCAAAGATGTCTCGCTGGTCGACTACCACTGCATCGGCTTCCCGACAACCGCCGGCAGCCTGACCCGCGCTGTCTCTCTAACGTTGTTGGCAAAAAACAGCATGCCATTCACAATGTGAGCCGACCCCCCTGTCGCATGGATTTACTGGTCATCCCGCGCTCACTGTATTCATTCCCGCCGGTGGAAAGCACTCCGCAGGATCTCGAGTATGTGGCGAGGCAGCTTCAGCTTGCGAACCCCAGGTTCGATCTTACAGACTATAACCCTCTGAGCCGGGCGGACGCGGTCCGGGCGCACATCACTGAGACCGGAGGGGAATCGTATCGATTCCGGCGGAAGATGGCGAAGCGGAAGAACGGAGGGTCGGCGCGCCCGGTTTAGGCAGCGGCTTGGCTCTTTTACTGGAACCGCGCGAATTCTTGGGTGATGTAGAGCTCGCCGTTTGGCGCCCTGACGATTCCGATTCCAACGTGCGTGAATTGAGAGTTCAGAATGGCGCCGCGATGGTTTGTCTGGAAACGTGGCTCATCCATAAAAGCCGCCTCGCCGCGCTCGACGTTGGTTCGTATCACGATATTCTCAGCCATAGCCTGCCACCTGATACAGCGGCGGTCCTGCCACTTCCGCTAACCAAGAGTCAGGGACATTTCCGCCCTCATGCGCGAAGGTAGGGGCTATCCTGAAGCAGCGGAACAAGCGACGGGTTGTTTATTAACATAAGATCACTTATCAGACATAATATGACGTAAACTTATGATTTGAATGCTGGTTTACTCTATGATCGACCCCGGAATGGCCCGAAGACGGTTGGAGAATGCCGCCAAATATTGCTGGACGTTCACAAACCGAAGGCAAAGGAAAAATCAAAAATAGGGCCTTTCCCGTGGCTTGGTTCTTGTTGCAGTTCGCTTATGCGGGCTCGCAGCTTTCTCGCGAGGAGCTTTGGCCGGCGCCCGCTTGCGCCGGGTCACGCCCAAGGCCTGTTCCAGCAATTCCTCTAGGAATTTTCTTTCAGCCGCGGTCGTCATCTTCGTGAACCTCTCAGGCCGCTGTTGGACAAGAGCTTGCAATTTCGAAATCCATTCCAGAGACGGGCCGGCAGGGTGTTCGCCGATCTCCCGTACCAGGGTCACAGCCGCTGCCAGATCGGGAATGGAGCGATAGCAGTTGATGGCTTGTTTGATGTCTCCCACCGCCCGGTAACACTCGGCGGCGTTGCGGAAATCGCCCAGGCCTTCCAGGCACGCCGCCTCCAACTTTGGCTGGCGCTCGGGCAAGGATTGCAAGGCCGCCAAGGCGGGCCCATATTGTTTTTCCTTAATCAGAAGTTGGATCGCGCGCTGCTGCACGCGAGCGATTCGGGCCGACCGGTCCGGAACATCGAGCGCCTCATAAAAAGGCGGAAGTAAATTGATGAGCACGCCGGCGTTGTGTCCGCCGGTCATCGCCGATTCCAGCATTTCGATCCATTCCCGGGACATTGTCTGGAGTTCCAGCAAAAGCCAGGGCTCAAGCTCGCCTTTATTGCGAGGCAGAACCTGCGCCAGCGCCGCCAGCGCCTGCAGACGCTGGTCCCCGGAGGCGCGATGAAGCTGTTCAATGGCATGGATCGTGTTGGACAGTCCGTAGCGGTGCGCGTTCGCCGCCGCTCGCTCCGCCTCCGCAAACAAATCCGGCCTTCCCAGTTCCGAAGCCAGCCGCACATTACGAAAACCCAGAATGAAACAAATCTCGGCCAGGGTGAGATAAGTAGCAGCGCGCGCCGCCTCATCCGTCACCGCAGCCAGCGCGCCGGGCCGGCCCAGCAAGGTGACAGCCTGTTGGGCGCGGGACCAAGCCATTTCCGGCTTGATCTCCAAATACTGCCGGGCGTCCGCCTGGCAACGCTGCACGCGCTCCTCCGCGTCCAGTTCATCCTCTTCCAGCGTCTTCAGAACGGCAGCCGGCACGCTGGAGGAGATGGCGCCTTCCAGACTCGCTCCATTCAGAAAGGCAATGCTTTCCCGGACAACGCGGTCCCCCGGGCTGATGTCCAGCCAGAGCAGCCGCTCCGTCGGACGGCTGAGGGCGACGCGCAACTGATCGATGGCCAGCCGCTTGCGCAGGCCCTCGATATCAGAACTCGTTCGGAAGCGCTCATCTTCGCGCATGATCCGTTCGATTTGCTTCCCGGCATCGATCACGCAAACCGAATGGAAGTCGAGACCTTTGGCCTCAGAAACCGTCAGCACGGCGGGGCGCACGGATTCCGGAACAAACGCCGGAACGGCGTCCTCGAGAGCGATCAGCGCCAGCCCCTCGCGGGCAGCGAGCGAGATGAGCAAGCCGTCCAGCTCCGGGCCGGGTACGGCAGTGCAGTAGAGGATCTGGGCAGTGGCGTCATCGTCGATTTCAGCGTAACCCGTTCCGCTGGGACGTTCCTGCTTCTGAATCTGGGAATACAAGTCCCAGACGCGGTTGACGAGCTCAGCAATGCGGCGTGGGCTGCGCAGATTGGCGCCCAACTTGTACTCCGAAGGAGTGCCCACCTGGGAATGCAGCAAATCGCTGAACCAGCCCCATTCGAAGTCAGTGGGGCGCACCGTCTGCGCCTCGTCGCCTGCCAATAGCAATGAAACCGGCGCGCGGCGCCGGGTGTTCATCACTGTGGCCAGAGCGACCAATACAAAGGCCTCGATCGCAGTCAGGTCCTGGCACTCATCCACGGCGATGCAGTCAAAGCCGAGCAACTCCGCGCCGATTCCTGCTTCCGCCGCCCTGCCACTCGCGGCGGCGCCCAATCGCTCCACGGCACGCCAAGCGTGTCCCAGTTCCGGGAAGTAGCGATCCGCCAGAGTGGTCGAATCCAGCCGCTCGAGGCGGACGGCGGTTTCAAGCGCAGAGGTAACAGCTTTCGGTCCCAGGAAGCGTGTGCGGCGCTCCCGGTAGGACTCATCGGAGACGCGGGGCCGCTTCGAAGCGCTGAACCGTCCGATGGCGGCCGGAAGCGCGTCGCCCACCAAGTGAGCGTGGAATTCATCGTAAAGCGCCGTTTGGCAGTTTGTCCACGCGCCCAGGCTGCGGGAAAACGGCGCCAGATCGTGGAGAAAACGTTGCCGCGAGTCCCGGCCGGCCGCGACCGGTGCGCTCGAGCGGAGCATCTGCCGGATCAGGTTCGGGAATGTGACCACATCAAAACGCTTGTGGGAGGAGCAGTAGCGGTCAAAGTAGTCGCGGGCAAGCGCGGCCAGATCCCGCGAATAGGTGACGTACAGCACCCGTTCTGCCCCAGCAGAATCGGCGGCGTGCCACAGAGCGGTGGTCTTGCCGGAGCCGGGATGTCCCTTGAGCATCCTCACCGGTTGCCGCGCCGCAGCAAACCGGACCTGGGGCTGGGTCCAGGGTGAAGGACCGTACTCTTCACGCCGGAGATCATTGACGGTAATCGGCAAATAGTGGCTTTCGAAAGAGTGCGAAGCCAGGGGGGAATGATCGTCATGGTGACGGATATCGCGCAGGAACAGCGCGCCTTCGGGGGCGGCGGAGAATCCGTCCGACTCCTCCAGGGGCGTGGCGTTTTTAGGCGCCCACCAGGCGTAAAAGTGGCTGCCTTGGTTGCCGCCCAGCCGCGACCGCCGCCATCCCCGATTTGCGCCGCGAGTGGCCTTGTAGTGCGATCGCCGGGCGTCTACAGCGAGACGTTGCATGAGGAAGACCGTCCGCCGACCAATTGGGTCGCTGCCGTGTCCCGCAAGCTTCTCCAGAAATTCCTGGTGACAGAAGAGCGGGTTGGGCTCTCGCGAGGTTTCAAACGTCTTGATTAAGTCAATTCGGTCTTTGCCAGCCATGATCTTCGAATCTCATCGATTGTATCACCGGCCATCCGCCGCCGCAGGGCCTACCGGCGCCAAGCCAAACTGGAAAAACCCACCCACCAAACCTAAGATTTCCACAGGCGACAGGATAACCCCTTTGTTTTTTGTTAAATGCTTAGCTTTGAGCGCTAAATGCATATTACCCTTTTGATTCAATCCTTTACAGGAATTTTTAGCCTTAGTTGCTGGCTTTTTTCCCAGATACTCCCTTTGTTTTCAATGAGTTTTAGGTTTGGTATTGAAAGGAATCTTTTAGTGCTCCGATTCGATCTTCCCGGTGCGACACCTGGTGGCGGTGGACTTCCAGGCATGGACGCGGCGAGGCTCAAGCGCCGCCGGGCTTAAAGGCTTTGAACTCACAGGAATTCTCCTTTGCGAAGGAATTCGGAGTCGCTTACAAAGAACAACGAGCGCGCCAGCCACAAATGCATGGCGCTACGAGGGGTAACCAAACGCAAACAAAACACTGGATATTTGTCAAGCGGAAAGATGCCGGTCTGTAGCGCAGGTGTTCCCACCTGCGCTTGTTTTAACCCGAGCGCTGTCCTCAGAATGTTACACGCGGGTGAGGACAGGCGCGCTGATCCTATACGCGGGTGGGGACACCCGCGCTACAGCAAATTGCGCCACGAGGTGGTACAGTTTGGATCGGTGACCATAAATGAACGGAACTGTCGCCCGAGGCGTAGAATCGCCAGCTCGACCACTGCTAGTCACCTGGCGAAGAGTCTAATCCTCGCTTCACCGGGTTGTTGTGCATGGTGTCGATGATAAACTGCAATTGCCCAGGTTCGAAGTGACGATGGTAGAGAGGGATCGGGGCTCGTGTAACTCTGCGTCGGGTTTCTGGGCAACCGAGAGTTGCAGACAGTCCCTGCGGCGCCTAGGAGAGATACCGTTGCTGACCCAGACCTGAAAAGAAAGGTTTGCGCCAGTACGCGTACGAATGGACAATCGAAGAAATGTTGCGTATGATTGGGCGCTAGTAGGCCCAAGAAACGGAAAAAGAATGAGTCATTCTATTCAGGTTTCGGTTACACCGCGCGCACAAACAGCGACGTTTAGCAAGGATCCACCTTGGCTGAGCGAGCTAAGACTGCGGGACAACAGTTTATGGGAGAACGTGCGGATACTTGGAACGCAACAACGTCACCATCTATCCGAGCGGGTAACGTATGTTCACAGTGATGTATTAAAATGGCTGGCCGAGCTTCCCGCCAATTCCATTCACGCCGTCGTAACTGACCCACCGTATAGCGTAATCGAATACGACGAGAAGAACCACGCAAAACTGCGCGAGGGTCATGGTGGAGTATGGCGCATTCCTCCAACTTTTGATGGCGCCAACCGAAGACCAGTACCTAGATTTACGGTTCTTTCAAAAGAAGAAATAGTGAAACTACATGGATTTTTTAGTTCCGTTGCATACGGTCTGCTCAAAGCCCTTGTACCAGGAGGGCACGTTTTCATTGCCTCCAATCCTTTGGTCTCGACAATGACGTTCCATGCCTTCATGGAAACAGGCCTTGAAAAACGCGGTGAAGTTATCCGTTTAGTACAAACGCTTCGAGGTGGAGACCGCCCGAAGGGTGCGGAGGGGGAATTTTCTGATGTCTCGGCAATGCCGCGCTCGTGCTGGGAGCCGTGGGGAATTTTTCGTAAGCGATTCAATGGCACTATTGCCGATAATCTTCGGAAATGGGGAACCGGCGGTTTACGCCGCACGTCCGCTAAAGAGCCGTTCAAGGACGTCATAGTTTGCTCGCCCATGAGAGGCCCAGAAAAACAGATTGCTCCTCATCCATCACTCAAGCCCCAGCGTTTAATGCGCAAGCTAGTTAGAGCGGCACTGCCATTAGGGATCGGTATTGTCTACGACCCCTTCGCTGGCTCAGGTTCTACGCTGGCAGCGGCTGAGGCCATCGGCTATCGCGCACTCGGCACCGACTCTGACCAGCAGTACTTTACGATGGCGAAAGAGGCTTTTAAACCCTTATCGTTATTGCAAATCACAGACAAACACTAGCAGCGTGCCCGTAGTCAGAAACCAACCTGAGCCCGCAAAATTTAACCAACGCGCCAATCTGCCGTTTCAACTCCGCCTGATTGACTTCCGGGCAGCGATGCAGGACGTCTACGATTTTTTCTATGACGTGAATGTCTTACTGCTGAGCAAGGGATTACAACGGTTGGATGACATGCTACGTCCGGCGATCATGTCGGGCCTGCTTTCAGATATGATTGCCGCTAGCCTGGCGAAGCATTCACGGACACTTGTGCAGAACAAGTATTTCAACGGTCATCCCGATCTGCTCGTTCAGGGCGTGTACCCAAACGATAGCGTCAGGTCTGGCATCGAAGGCGTTGAGATCAAAACCACGAGGAAGCCTGGAGGAGCTGTTGACACACATGGCGCTCGGAAACAGTGGATGTGCGTCTTTGTCTATCATATTGACATCGAGACAGAGCCAGCGGTTAATCGCCGGCCCATGGAATTTACTGAGGTATATTTGGGTCACGTTACCGTCAATGACTTTCGACGAAACCCATGGGGTGAGCTTGGCACCAGGACCGCGACGCTAGATCGAAACGGAATTGCGAAGCTACGACAGGGTTGGATTTATAAGGTTCGAAACAACACGTAACATGCCAACTCCCTACGCTCTGATTTCAAACTAGGGCACACCCCTGGAATACGGTAGTGTCTCAGTTTGCTGTAGCGGCGCTCGGAGCTTGCCCTGGCAGGGAGCGCCGGAAGGTGTTGACAAATGAAATTCGGCGCTCCCTGCCAGGGCAAGCTCCGAGCGCCGCTACAGCAAGCAAATTGCGCCACCACCCGGAATACGCGCTTCTGGCGCAGCCTGCCCTGCCTGTGATAGCATCTGACGGTTAGTTTTAGTGTAGAGATAACCTCGGAGGATATTCCGATGGGCATGAGAACGCGCGGATACGTTTTTGCAGCAATGGTTGCGCTGTTCTTGTTCTTCGCGCCCATGAGTCCCGCCCAAAGTACACCCACGGTTTCGGAAGAAGTCCCACTAACCATCCAGCCCGGCGTGCCGCTTCACATTGCTTTGGCGAAGCCGGTTGCGATCAAAAACGCCGGTATCGCGGTAGAGGGCCGTCTGGTCGATCCCGTTTACGTCTTCGATCATCTGGTCATTCCTGCAGGCAGCCAGGTTCTTGGCCGCGTGACCCAGGTTGACGGCGTGTCACGCAAGCGGCGGGCATTGGCCATTGCCAACGGCGACTTCACGCCGCTACGCAAGGCGCACGTGGATTTTGACACGCTGGTGATGAAGGACGGAACGCGGGTTCCGTTGCACGTCTCGGTTTCCCAAGGGTTGCCGGACATGATTCACCTGACAGCCGGAGGCCAGAAAAAGAAGAAAAAGGGCAAGGTCAGCAAGGCCGTGGCTCAAGCCCGGCAGGAGGCCAAAAGCAAGGAGCAACAGGCGATTCAAGAGGTCAAAGCCCCGGGGAAATGGAAACGCTTCAAGGCGATGATCGCCGCGGAGCTGCCCTACCACCGTCAATCGCTGCCGGCCGGTACTCAGTTCACGGCCGAACTCATGACGCCGCTCGAATTAGGCAAGGAAACCCCTCCGGCTAAGGAGTTGGTCCAGCTTGGAGGCAAAATACCTCCAGGGAGTCTCGTCCACGTGCGATTGGTCACGCCCCTCAGTTCGGCGACCACCCATCGGGGCTCACCCGTTCAAGCCGTGATCTCCCAGCCGGTCTTTTCCTCTGGCCATCTCCTGATCCTTCCCGAGGGCACGCAACTGGAAGGCACGGTGACGGAAGCCGTTCCGGCGCGGCGGCTCAGCCGGAACGGCAAGCTGCGCTTCATGTTCCGGCAAATCAAGTTGTCCGCCGGAGCGCCGCACAAAGTCGAAGCCACTCTGCAGGGCGTGGATGCCGCTTCGGGGGCTCACCTGAAACTCGACGCAGAGGGCGGCGCCCACGCCGTCACTCCCAAGACGCACCTCATTGCGCCCGCGATTGACGTCGTTCTGGCAGCGGGTTCGCTGGACGGCCTCGACCCTCATCGCAGGCTGCATCCCGGCTTTACGCAAGGCCCCGACGTGGCCGGAGGGGCAGTGAGGGGCGCCGCCGGTTTCGGACTGGTCGGCAGCCTGATCGGTTTGGCGGCTCGCTACCGTCCGGTCAGCGCGTTCTTTGCTTTTTATGGAGCTGGCTGGTCCGTTTACTCCCATATCGTGGCACGCGGGAGCGACGTCACTTTTTCCAAAGATACGCCCATGGAGATTCTTTTTGGAACTCACGAAGGTCCGTCACCGCCGGCAGCCGGCGGGAAATCGCCTCACCCCGAGGCTTCGAACCCAGCAAAGGGTCTCTGATCTTTTTATCCTGCCCTTCCCTGTCCTCGTAAACCGCCGCCGGCCGGTAGTGGATCAGTTTGCCTCGCGGCACACGATGTCTCCTCTGATCCGCCCCGTGGGGCAAAGCTTCGGCCCCTACAGCAAACGAACTCTACTATCCTTCGGCACTTCTTTTTGTTCCGGGATAAACAATTTCAATTAAACTGTTATATTTCCTGCGAGGAGAGTTGGGTACTATACCCAACGAGGTAAGTCGGCGGCGCTCCAAAACTATAGCGCGCTCTATGAGCGGGGAAATACGCCGGTCGCAGACCGGCGCTACAGCATATTAAGAATTACAAAACGAACCAGGCATGTCTTTGAAAACTGGGAATCGGGATTGCAATGAGGTGAAAAACAGCCCGGAGATTGCCGGTTAAGAGGAGACCGCTGACGACAGAAAACAACGGGAGAATTCAGAGCGTGGATCAAATCGAGCATGAGCCAAATGGCAGTTACGTCCTGACGTTGGAGGAAATCGGCAATTTGGCGAAGGCGGGGGGAAAGCCAGCCGAGACCCTCATGAATGTGATTGCTCTAATTGCCAAGCGGTTTAAGAGCGATGTTTGTTCGGCTTACCTGCTGGAGCCGGATCGCGCCAACCTTGTGCTGGCGGCGACGATCGGGCTGCGCCCCCAATGTATTGGAACTCTGCGCATGGGACTCCACGAAGGTCTCGCCGGTCTTGTTGCCGAGCATGTCCGTCCGGTCGCCGTGGAGCAGGTAAGAAATCATCCACGCTTCAAGTACTTTAGCGAAGCCGGGGAGGATGCTTTCCAATCATTCCTCGGAGTGCCGCTCATCGATCGAAGCGTTCTGCAAGGGGTTCTTGTGATTCAAACGGTCGAGCCGCGAATCTTCCGGGAGGATGAGATTCGAATCCTGATGGAGACAGCCGCCCAAGTTGCGCCGGTGGTAAGCGAAGCCCGAACTCTCGACCGCTTTATCGCCCCCGTCCAGGAACGGCTCTGGTCGCTGGCCCGCAACCTCTGGTGGACATGGGACCACGATACCACCGATTTGTTCCTCGACCTTGATCCGGAACGGTGGGGTGAGCTGAATCACAATCCTATTTCGCTTCTGGCAGAGATTCCCTTGGCCCAGATCGAGCGGCGTGCCGGCGAGCTGATATTGCACGGCCGGATCAACTATGCCTACCGCCGCCAGCGGGAGTATCTTGAGGCAGACCACACCTGGGGAACGAGGTATGCAGGAGTTCTGCGGCCCCGTCCCGTGGCGTATTTTTCCGCAGAGATCGGATTGCACGAGTCCATTCCCGTCTATTCCGGTGGATTGGGTGTCCTTGCCGGCGATCACATCAAGAGCGCCTCTGACCTGGGTATTCCGCTGACCGGTATTGGCTTGTTCTACGGCCAGGGGTATTTCCGGCAGCGGCTTGACCGGAACGGCTGGCAGCAGGAAGAATACCTCCAAACGGATGTCAACCAACTGCCCATGGAACCGGCCATCGGCACGAACGGCCAGCCGGTCATGGTGCAAATCGAAACCCGCAGTGGGTCCATCCGGGCGAAAATCTGGCGCCTGAAAGTGGGACGCTGCGACCTGCTGCTCCTCGACTCGAACGTGGAAGGCAACGCTCCCGAAGACCGTGAACTGACCTCGCGATTGTATGGCGGAGACGGGCGCATCCGAATCCGTCAAGAGTTGCTGCTGGGCATTGGCGGCTTCCGCGCCTTGAAAGCGATGGGAATCACGCCCGCCGTGCTCCACCTGAACGAAGGACACAGCGGATTTGCAGTGCTCGAGGCGATTCATAGCCGGATGCAGGACGAGGGGTTGGTTTTTGATGAGGCCCTGCCTCGTGTTTCCCGGCAAGTGGTCTTCACCACTCATACCCCCCTGCCTGCCGGCCACGACCGGTTTGCCGCCGGCCTTGTCGAGGAGCACCTGGGACCTCTGCGTGAGAGCCTGGGCCTTTCCGAAGAAAGGCTCATGGCGCTGGGACGCGAGGATCCCGGCAACCCGCACGAGGAGTTCTGTATGACCGTGCTGGGCCTCAGACTCTCGCGGCGCGCCAATGCCGTCTCGGCCCTGCACGGCGAGGTGTCCCGGGCCATGTGGACCCGGCTTTATCCCGGCATGACGGAGGATGCAGTTCCCATCGGCCACATTACCAATGGCGTCCACGTCCCATCCTGGCTGGCGCCACAAATGTTCCGCCTCTATGACCGCCATTTAGGAACGGGCTGGCACCAGCACAGCAGTGAGGCCCGCATCTGGGAGGGGATTGAGAGTGTTGACGATGGCGAGCTCTGGGAAACGCACCTCAGCCTGAAATCGCGCCTGTTGGAATTTGTACGGCAGCGCGCCGTCGAGCAGGCGGAGCGCCGCGGCGAGCCGCCGGAAACTCTGCAAAGGCTTAGCCGGCTGCTCAGTCCTGACGCGCTGACGATTGGATTTGCGCGGCGCTTTGCGACTTACAAGAGAGCCAATCTGATTCTGGCGGATATCGAAATATTGGCCTCTATGGTCAATGACCCGAAACGCCCGGTCCAGTTTGTTTTCGCGGGCAAGGCGCACCCGCGCGACGAACCCGGCAAGCGGCTTCTGCAGCAGATTGCGGAGTTGATGCGCGACCGGCAGTTTGCCGATCGATTCGTCTTCGTGGAAGACTACGATATCAACGTGGGACGCCACCTGGTGCAAGGCGTTGACGTCTGGTTGAATAACCCCCGGCGGCCCTTTGAAGCGTCGGGCACGAGTGGTCAAAAAGTGGTGTTGAACGGCGGACTGAATCTCTCCATCCTGGACGGTTGGTGGGCGGAAGCATACGACGGCCTGAACGGCTTCGCCATCGGGATTGGCAAAACTCATTCCGACGTGAACCTTCACGATGCCCGGGATGGAGAGAACTTGCTCCGGGTTCTTCGCGAAGAAGTGATTCCGCTCTACTACCAACGCGACCGCGATGGCTTGCCGCGAGGCTGGATCAAACGCATGAAGCGGACCATCCGCACCCTCGGCTGGCGATTCAATGCTGACCGCATGGTGATGGATTACACGCTGAAATGCTACGTCCCGGCGGCGGGCGGTACGTCGAGCGACATGCGGCCCACCGGGTGAAACGAGACCCTGTTGATGGGTCTTTGAGAACCGATGGGGGTATAGAGGTGTCCCAAAACGGCTGGGGCAAGCCTCCCTTTCCGCCCGCGATGGGCGGAAGGAGAGCTTGCCCCGAAGAAACGTGCAAAGGTCTTGGAGTTTAGGAACGAGTCACTATGACCCGTATCCGTTCGATCCTATGCGGCCGCTGGGCGAGGATTGGGGCCGGAGCGACGGACGCTCTGGCCCTCAATATTCCCGAGGCAGCATCACCGCCTCTTGCCCACCGGTGTGACCGGAATGAGTTGGGCGGTTTCCCGCTCATCAGAGGCCGTTCGGTGTTTGGGGTTGTGCGATGCGAAGTAGAGGACCACCCCGATCTGGGGCAGACTCATCGCGCGCACCGTGTTCCCAGCTCTATTGCGTGTCACGGTCAACGCGCTGCGGGCAGACGGGTTGTAGTCGAACCGTTGATTTTGGATCAGTGCTACCGCCCTCGCCCCGCGATAGATCTCCATGTTGCCACCCGCACCCACCTTGCTGAGCGTGAAAGAGTAGGTCCCAGCCGGCAAAGTCGCCAGGGCCCAGCGAGTCTCAAAAGGCAGCGTGAATTTTCCTTGCATGGCCTGGGCACTCGCCCGCGCCGCGTTCAAGCTGGTTGCCAACAGCGCCAGCACCAGAATCTTGGATAGGGTAAAGCTTCGAATCGTGTTCATGACGTCCTCCTTTATTCCGTTCTAGATTTGGGGCAACACTCAATTGCTCTCACCCTCTAAGGCGGAAACGGCGCTTGAAAACTGTCATGGCAGCAGGAAAAATTATTTCGGGCGAACCCCTGGGAGAACGGGGGCATGGAAAACCCTGAACAAACGTGATAGTTTCCGTTTTACGGATAAACCTGCCGGACGGTTGCATGATGGATCCGTCGCCCCACGAAGTAACGCAATTGCTGCGGGCCTGGAGGGAGGGAGAACAGGGCGCGCTCGAGAGGCTCATGCCGCTGGTGTACGGGGAGTTGCACCGGCTGGCGCGGCGCTATATGGCCAACGAGCGGCCCGGCCACACGCTGCAAACCACGGCTCTGGTCAATGAAGCCTACCTGCGATTGGTCGATGCGCCCCAGGCAAACTGGCAAGATCGCGCTCACTTCCTGGCCGTGTGCGCGCAAATGATGCGGCGGATTCTGGTGGATTGGGCTCGTTCCCGTCAAGCGCTGAAGCGTGGTGGCGTAGTGCGCCCGATGGAGTTGGACGAGGCGCTGGCAGTAGCGGAGGCGCCCGGCGCAGACTTGGTGGCTTTGGATGATGCTTTGAAGGCTTTGACCGTCGTGGACCCGCGCAAGAGCCGGGTGGTGGAGTTGCGCTTTTTCGGGGGCTTGAGCGTGGAGGAAACCGCCGAAGTCCTGAAGGTCTCGCCGGAGACAGTGCTGCGCGACTGGAAGTCAGACACCACCCGCAGTGCGGGTGGCTTGATGAGCGTGGCCGCCTCAAAGGCGGTCGCTCAGGCCGCGCGTTTGTGGCCCTGTGGCCCAGCGCGAGGAGGCTTGACAAAAAGCTCCCCCCGCCCGACATTTGCGCTTGGCTGTTCGCCTCGCGAGGCCACAAAGGAGGCAAGACTGAAAGCGTAGGCTGATAGCTTCGACTCGTTGCCGGGAAATTCCAGAGGTTGCCAGAGATTGCTCCACCGCAACGGTCAAACCTCTTCGAGTCTCACTGGTCGAACCAGTGGCTTACCTCTGTGACAGTTAGCGAAAAGTTGGTTGCGGCGCGAGTTGAGCAGGGAGAAGCCGGATGGAGTCTGAACGTTGGCGGCAAATCGAAGCGTTGTACCACGCCGCCCTGGAACGCGCCGAGGGCGAGCGGGTGGCGTTTGTGACCGAAGCGTGCCACGGGGATGAGCCGCTTCGGCAGGAAGTGGTGTTGCTGCTGGCGCAAGGGGCGGAAGGCGAGAGTTTTCTGGAATCGCCCGCCTTGGAAGTGGCGGCCCAGGCGCTGGCACAGGATCGGGCTTGGGCGGCAAGCCCAGCGGCCCCAATGACCGGCAGAACGATCTCGCATTACCGCATCGCAGAGAAGCTGGGTGGCGGCGGCATGGGCGTGGTCTACAAAGCCAAAGACACGCGCCTGGGCCGTCTGGTGGCGCTCAAGTTTCTGCCGGACGTAGCGCCGGGCTTTAGCCCGGCAGGTGCCGCTTTGGAGGTAGGTGCCGCCCTGAAGGGCGACGCTACGGCCTCGCAGGCCCTAGAACGCTTCAAGCGCGAGGCGCGGGCAGCGTCAGCTCTGAATCATCCCCATATCTGCACCATCCATGACATCGGCGAATACGAAGGCCAGCCGTTCATCGTGATGGAATATCTGGAAGGCCAGACGCTGAAGCGAATGATCGCGCCGGGGCACGTAGGGGCGGGGCTGGCTCCGCCCCGGGCGGCGATGAGGGCTGCGCCGTTACCGT
>CALCEB010000274.1 GCA_937900045.1 uncultured Acidobacteriota bacterium | reverse complement strand
AATCCGCGACCGAGACGCCGTCCCGCCTCTGAGAATGCGCCGGATTCAGGTATAAGAGAACGCGCGGTGATACCCTGAGAAAATTCGGAAGGCTCTGCTTCAGGGCAGAGCAACGAAAGGGAAAGGTCTCGCCTGGCCAATTGCCCTTGCAACTCCGAGACTAGGTCACAACTCCTAGTCCGGGCCAGAGGAGACTTGAGAGGCCGGTCAAATCGCGGACGCCGATTACCTCGATCTTTCCAGAACCGCCTGCGCCGCCGGGGTAAAATACCGGATTGGAATTATAGACTGGCGAATCCCTCTCATGCGTCTTGAAGAAAAACTCGAACAACTGAGGCGTGTGGCGAAGCCCGCCACGCGCGAAGCCGGGCTTCAGCGCCAGCTTGAATACTTGCGCCGCCTGGAACCGCCACCGGCAAAACTTCCCAGCCAGCGCGTACCGTGCAGCATCGAAAATTACGTCGAAGGCCGGGTGGAGACGCACGCACTGGGTGAATTTTTCATTGCAACGCAGTCTTTGCCGTTTGGCCGCCCCTATGGAAAGTACCGGATCGGCGATCTCTCTACTACGCCTCTCACACAACTCGGCCTTTTCCTGGAGGGCCTTCGCCTGCCCGATCCGTCCAAGTTGCTTTACTTGGATACTGAGACCACGGGGCTTGCGGGCGGGACGGGAACGTGTGCCTTCCTGATCGGTGTTGGCGCGGTGGAAGGCTCGCAGTTCGTGGTCCGCCAGTATTTCCTGCGGGACTATCCCGAGGAAAAGGCCATCCTGGCGGCGCTGGCCCAAAGGCTCGAAGGTTACGAGGGGTTGGTGACCTTCAATGGCAAGACGTTTGACGTTCCCCTGCTGGAAACCCGATACGCCCTGTCCCGAATGAATTCGCCCTTGGGGCGATTAGCGCATCTTGATTTGCTACACCCCGCGCGCCGTTTGTGGAAGCTGCGGCTCGAAAGCTGCAAACTTACTCATTTGGAAGAACACATCCTCGGCATCCGCCGCCAAGGTGACATTCCGGGCTCGGAAATCCCGGCAATCTACTTTGATTACCTGCGCACCGGCGACGCGCAAGGGCTGCAGCCGGTCTTCTTTCATAACGCAATGGATATCGTGACCTTGGCCGTGCTCACCCTCGAAGCAGCGAACGTCATGGATCCGTCCAGGTTCGAACCAGGCGACGGCCTGATGGCCGACCCTTTGGATCTCTTTAGCCTCAGCCGCATCTTTGATCGCGCCGGCGACAGCGCCAAATCCGTCACGGCGTGCCGCCGGGCGATCTCCGCAGGCTTGCCGGAACCCTTGGAGCCTCGCGCTCTATGGCATCTGGCCTTGCAGCACAAGCGGCGGGGGGAACATGAGCTTGCAATCGAAATCTGGCAGGAACTCACGCGGCGCGGGACAAACTACTCCGTGGAGTCGTTCGAGCAGCTTGCCATCCACTATGAGCATCGCGCCCGAGACGCGCAGGCGGCGATGGAGTTTACCGAAGCTGCGGTGGAAAAAATCCAAAAGTCGCAGGCGGACGGACAGCAGCAAACGCTGGGCGGGCAGATTGATCATCTTCGCCGGCTGGCCCACCGGCTTCGACGCCTGAATGGAAAGGTTCGCCGGCCGGAGATCACACGGCAAGAATGACTCCAGCAATATCAGGGCGCGGATCGAGAGACTTTTCGCAACACCTCGTCCGCAACCAGCAATCCTTCCCAGCAAGCTGGGAATCCGGCGTAGGGCGCCATCTGTAGAATCGTCTCCAGCACCTCCTCCTTGCTGGCGCCGTTGTTCAGGGCCATCTCCACATTCAGCTTCAGGGCGTTGGGTCTCCCCATCGCCGTAAGAGCCGCGACGGTGACAAGGCTTCGCGTTCGAAGGTCCAGGTTCGGCCGGGTCCAGATATCGGACGCCAGGAAGTTTGTCACCATACCCGCAAAATCCGGCGAAAGGCGGGACCATGCAATCTTCACTTCTTCCGACCTCTCCTCGCCCAGCATGCGCCGCAGCATATCCATTCCCTTGTCCATCATTTCCTCCCTTTTATTTGTGGGGCGCTAACCAAGATAACCTTGTCGTGCCGCTCGAAAGACGCGATTGAATGCTTGCTCTCGTGCTACTACATGCAGGCGCTCAGTCAGAATGACAGCACGGGAGGATTGGTTGAAACTCCCGGACTCCGGAAATGTAGAAACTCCAGGGCAAGGTTGAATCCGTGCCCTAACCGTCCTCCGGGGAGAAGCGCGCGAATAATTCGGTCTCGACAGAACTTTATCCGGGATACAACCCATAGCCCCCGATGTCAATCGCCTGGCCAGTGATGTTTCGCGCGCCTTCGCTCGAAAGAAACAGCACCAGACTGCCGATTTCTTCCGGGGTCACCAGACGGCCAAGAGCCGAAGGGCGCATGAAGCGCCGCCGCGCCTCCTCCACGCTCACGCTGAGAGTTTTCGCCCGTGCCACGATGACATCCTCAAGAGCCGGCACCGCCACCGGCCCGGGCAGGATGGCGTTCACCTGGATGTTGAAGGGGCCCATCTCTTGCGCCAAGGTCAATGTCAGGTTGACCAGTCCACTCTTCGAAGCGGAATAAGAAGCGCGTAGTGGATAGGCCATGTGGGCGACAACGGACGATATGTTGATGATTCTTCCTTCGCGCCTTTCCACCATATGCTTCAGGCATTCGCGCGCGCACAGGAAGGCTCCGGTCAGGTTGGTGTCAAACACGTCCTGCCAGTCGCGGAGGCTCAGGCGGGTGATGGGAACGGTGGGTCCGCGTGCGCCGGCATTATTCACCAGAAGGTCGATCTTGCCGAATCGCCGCATCACCGCCTTTACCATTTGGCGAATTTCTGGTTCGCCGCGGACATCGGCGCGAATAGCCAGGGTTCGCTCCCGGTCTTCGCAAAGGTTTGCCGCCACTTTGCGGAGCGCCTTCAGATTACGCCCCACAAAGGCCACCTTGCCCCCAGTGTCGAGCAGCGCCTTTGAAATGGCAGCGCCAATTCCTCCTGCCGCGCCCGTGACGATGGCCACCTTGCCCTCAATCTCCGGAAATGAGTGAGTGAGGTTTTGATGTTTGGGTTTGTTCACCATTTTTGGTTTATTGAATCCGTTCCTTCATCTTCGCCAAAGGCAAAAGCGTCCTCAGAACGCAGAGTTCTTTCAGCCGTCGTTGGCGCCAAGCCCATAAATGGGGTGAAAACAAACAGCCACGATGGTCATCCTTCGCGGAGCGAAGGATCTCAGTTTTTGTCTCCAATACGAGGCAGGAAGTTTCGCCAGGCTTACCCTGGGTAAATCCGAGAGTTCAACATGACAGATCAGAATTTTTCACGGCTTCTTACTCGTCCGGCACATTCTCATTCTTGCCAATCGATTTGAGGATCACATGCTGGGTCTGAACGTCATTTTTGCCTGTCACTGAATTGGATGTCACGGTCGTCAGCTCTCCCACCAGCCGCAGGTAGTCGGGATCGTTTTCCTTCGCTCCTTTGCCGCGCTCCACCGTTCCCGTGAACCGGTAATACTTTTCGTGAATCTTCCTCGTCCTGAATTCAACTTGATTTCCCGTGCGGGTTCCAATGCTGATTTGATAACTTAGAATGGCGTCGGATTCGTCTTCGCCCTGGTAAACGTCAACGTAACCCTTCAATTTTCCCTCTTCCTCCAGAATCCCCACCACATCATCGGGGGAAAGAAAATGATATTTGCCGGTCATATCAGGAACAGACTGTGGCGCCGCGTTCTTCTTGGCGGTGGCGGCTTGTGCAACAAGAAATATCACAGCAATAACACCCAAGCGCAGGGACCACGATTGGACTGTCCGGCTCGCACGCTGCGTCTCTGCGGTTACTCTCATCCTGCTCATGACGGATGCCTCCTTCATCTGTCACCATCTTAACAGGTCACAGGCGAAAGCTTCGGGCCTGACCCGTAATAGCTGTTGCCCTTCAGTCCCAAAATGTCCCGTCATTCCAACCCTCTACCCGCAGCCACCCTTGTTTGACAGCGGCAGACCGAAGCGGTTATTCTCACTCCAAGCGCGGGAAGTGCGCGAAGACCGACCCGTTTTCCTATGTATTCCGGGTTTGGAGTGAGAGGCAGAAACAGGAATAGGAATAGGCTTGACCGGGTCAAACAAATAGTGTACTATTTAGTATATATTCTTTCCAGGCTTGAGTGAGAGATCGGGACAAATGAGTCATGCCATGCTCTCTAGCCGTGTGGGGTTGATTCATCGATGGAGCAGACTTTTGTCCAAGATAGCGCGAGCCATGCATTGCCTGGCTTACCGTTAAGGCGGGAATCCATTTTAAGGGTTGAAACCACTAAAACGGAGCACGCAGAAAGCGTAAACATTAAAAACGCCAGAGTGAGCCAGGCATGTCATTGAAAATACTGGATGGAATGGATCGTCATTAGGAGCGAGCCGGAGAAGGCCCCGAGGTTTGAGGAAACGAATTTTCCAAGATTAATCTGGGCTTGGCGCGCCTGACGATCCGGGATCGGAGACTCGCAGTGTCCGTGCCAGTCCTCGCAAAGATCCAGAAGAGCCATTTTCCTTTTGTGACATCGAATTAGATTGAGTAATAGCAAGGAATCCCGTTTGGATTGCTTTTTGCACAAATCAGGTTCAAACCGATGTTGAATCAAATTCTGAAATTGGGCCGCTCCGCGCTTCGAAGGTCGGTCCGGTTAGCCGCATTGCCGTTCCTGCAAGGACCGGAGGAAGTGCTGGTGGGCGGGCAGGCCGTGATCGAAGGGGTGATGATGCGGTCACCACACTCCTACGCAGTCGCGGTTCGCAAGCCCGACGGGTCCCTAGCGGTAACCCAAGGCTTCCTGGACCGTCCGTCTGAAAAGCACGCTTGGTTGAAGTGGCCCGTGCTGCGCGGTCTGGGAACGCTGGGCCAAGCGATGGTACTGGGCATCCGGGCGCTGCGATTTTCGGCGCAGGAAGCCTTGGCGGAAGAGGGCCCAAGCATTGAAGCGGCCAAGAAGGAAGGGAAGAAGGCGGACCTGGGCAACGGCCTGCTGGCGCTGAATCTGATTCTTTCCCTCGGATTCTTCATTGTGTTTTATAAGTTGGTTCCGCTTTATCTTGCCACCCGGGCCCAAAAACATTTCACGATTTTCGGCAGCATGATTATGTTCAATCTGCTCGACGGGATCATCCGCATTGTGCTGTTCCTGGCCTTCCTCTATCTGCTTTCGCGCTCCAAAGAGATTCAGCGGGTTTTTGAGTACCACGGCGCCGAGCACAAGGTGGTTTGGGCATTTGAGAAAACGGGAAGGACGGAATTGACGGACGCTCGCAACTCAACCCGCTTCCATCCCCGCTGCGGGACCAGCTTCCTGCTGGTGGTGATGGTGATTGCCTTGATTGTCTATCTGTTTTTGCCATTCCATTCCTTTGCCGCCCGATTCTGGAGCCGCATTCTGCTGCTGCCAGTCATCGCCGGCATTTCTTACGAGTTCATTCGCTACGCCGCAAAGTCCAAAGGGTGGATCTGGCGGGCCGCCGCGGCGCCCGGCTTGTGGCTGCAACGCGTGACCACACGCGAGCCGGATGACAGCCAGCTCGAAACCGCCATTCGCGCGCTGGATACCGCCATGGAACTGGAACGGAGCCGTGGCGGGGAGCTGGTGGTTGCCTGATGGAGCGGGGAAAGAGCAGAGTTGAATTGCGGAAGCTATCTGAGGACCGCATGGAGGATGCGGAGGTGTTACTCAAGAACGGCAGATACGACGCGGCCTATTACCTGGCGGGGTATGCCGTCGAGTGCGCATTGAAGGCGCGGATTGTGAGTCTTCTGGAAGGATATTTTCCGCCGAAGCAGAGTTTGTACATCCATAGCTTGCAAAACCTTCTCGACTTGGCGGAGCTTAAGAAAGCCTTTGAAGATACATCAAAGACGGACTCGTCGTTTGCAGATCAATGGGATACTGTGAAGGAATGGTCCGAACACAGCCGCTACGATACTCAAGATCAAAAGGCGGCAGAGGACATGCTGAAGGCCGTCCGAGGAGTCGTGAAATGCATAAAAGCATATTGGTGACGGATAACACGGGGCGGCCAGGGGATCTGGTCGAAGAAGGGGAAAGGCTGCTAAGGAAGCTTGAAGAGAAGAGCTTCCCCATTTCCGCTGCGTTCTTGCGCTACATCGATGAAGAAGGGCTGCTGAGGCTTGTGATTGTGTCCCCCTTCGTAGGTCAAGAAGGGCCTCTGAAGACCTATGGATACATCAGGAATGCTGTCGATGAGTTGGGTGACTCGGTCCATTTTGGCCTTGGCGACATTTCCGTCATGAGTCCTTCCTGGTCGCAATTTCGGGATCTCCGAAGAACCCTCGAAGGTGAGGGGGGAAGCCGGCTGGGTGTTCGCGGAGCAGGCCGATGGTTGGATGAGGATTTCTATCTTTACCGATGGAATCCGGATCTGAATGGGTGAGGGCTTAGGCGCGCTTTTCACGGCTCATGATTTATGCAATTTCTCGATCAACTTTCTGAAGTCGAAAAGAAATACGAAGCGCTGACCGCTCAACTAAGCGATCCGAAGACGATGGCCGACGCGGCGTTTTACCAGAAGACGGCGAAGGCCCACGCCGAGTTGCGCGAGGTGGCGGAGAAGTACCATGAGTGGTCGTCACTACGCAAGAATCTGGAAGACACGAAGGCGCTATTGACCGAGTCCGCCTCCGATCCGGAAATGAAGGCGATGGCCGAAGAAGACCAGGCCAATCTCGAATCACGCCTGGCGGAGATCGAGGCCGAGTTGAAGATCCTGCTGTTGCCGCGCGATCCGAACGACGAAAAGAACGTGGTGCTGGAGATTCGCGCCGGGACCGGCGGCGATGAGGCGACGCTCTTCGCCCAGGAAATCTTCCGCATGTACTTGCGATACGCGGAGACGCAGGGCTGGAAGGTGGAAGTGCTCTCTACCAGCCTTTCGGCGGTGGGTGGCTTGAAGGAAGTCATCGCCGGGATCGAGGGGCGGAGAGTGTACAGCCGCATGAAGTACGAGAGTGGCGTGCATCGCGTGCAGCGCGTGCCCGCGACGGAGCAGCAAGGCCGCATTCACACTTCTGCGGTGACAGTGGCGGTGTTGCCAGAAGCCGACGAGGTGGAGATTGAGATCGACCCGAAGGATATTCGTATTGATACTTTCTGTTCCTCGGGCCCGGGCGGCCAGTCCGTCAACACCACTTATTCCGCGGTTCGCATCACGCATCTTCCTTCCGGCATGGTGGTCTCCTGCCAGGACGAAAAATCGCAGATCAAAAACCGCGCCAAGGCCATGCGCGTGCTGCGCTCGCGCCTCTATGAAGTGAAACTGCAGGAGCAACAGAAGCAAATCACCGAGGAGCGGCGCTCCATGATTGGCTCCGGCGACCGCAGCGAGAAGATCCGCACTTACAACTTTCCGCAGGACCGCGTCACCGACCATCGCATTGGTCTCAGCCTTCATCAGCTTGAAAAGGTCATGGACGGCAAGCTGGATGAAATGATTGAAGCCCTCGTCTCTTACTATCAAGCCGAGAGGCTGCGCCAGCCCTCCGTCGAGTCCGGTGAGAAAAACCTGCGCCTGGCCGATGCAACGTCGTAAGGTCCTCCAGGCCGGCCTGCGCATCCTGGAGGAGAATTCCGTTCCCTCGGCCCAGCTCGCCACAGAACTGTTGTTGATGCACGTCCTGGGCATTGACCGAGCCGCCCTCTATACCAATCTTGAAATTGAAATTCCACCTGAACTTGAACGCCGCTACATGGAATTGATCCGCGAGCGCGCCGCAGGCAAACCCGTTCAGTACATCACGGGCCATCAGGAATTCTGGGGACTCGACTTCGAAGTGAATCCGGACGTCCTGATCCCCCGGCCGGAGACGGAAATGCTAGTGGAAACGGTCATTGGCCTGGTTGGAGGAAATCCGCAGACGCGGCGGGGGGATCAAATCCAGATCGTTGATGTTGGAACGGGCTCCGGCTGTATCGCGCTTGCCCTCGCCACCGAATTTCCCCGTGCTCGTATCTTCGCGACCGATCTTTCGCGGCCGGCCCTCGCCGTGGCGGCGAGAAATGCAAACAGGCTGGCGCTGCTCCGTTCCATCGCATTCGTTCAGTGCAATGTGTTGGAGTGCTTCGACGCAGGCGCTAACCAGGGTTTCGATTTTGTGGTGTCGAATCCTCCCTACGTTAGCCAGGATGAGATTGCTGGCTTGCAACGCGAAGTTCGGGATTTCGAGCCGCGCTTGGCTCTGGGCGGATTCGCCACTAATGATGAAATCTACCGCCAGCTGATTCCTCAAGCTCATGCGGTGTTGAAGAAAGGTGGGCGCTTGATTGTGGAGGTCGGTTTCAGCATGGCCGAAACGATTGCCGGGTTGTTGGGGGAGGGCTGGGACTCAGTCGAAATCCGTCCCGACCTTGCCGGAATTCCTCGTGTCGTAATTTCGCGAAAGCAGTAGGCCGGGGTCACCCTAATTCAAGCGGCTTACGGGAATGGCTTCACCTGCACTCCTAATTCTTTGAAGAGAAACGCGAACATGTCCGTGGCTTGCTCCAAGCGCTGGTTCATCGAACTGCCCACGCCATGGCCTGCGTTGGAACTTGTTCGCAGTAGGACCGGCAATCCGGAACTCGAAACCGCTTGCAGGCGCGCCGTCATCTTGCGGGACTGCATCGGATTCACGCGAGGGTCATTGGCTCCAGTCATCATGAGAACGGCCGGATAGGCAACGCCATCCACGACGTGATGATAAGGCGAGTAGACATAAAGGGCCTTGAACTCTGCCGGGTCTTTGACGGAGCCATACTCAGTGACGTTGAAGACGGCGTTGGGGCTCAACTCATGGCGCAACATATCATAAATGCCGACAAAAGAAACTATGGCGCGGAACAATTTGGGATGCTGTGTGAGCTCGGCGCCCATCAGCAACCCGCCGTTGCTGCCTCCCATGATGGCAAATTGAGATGGACTCGTGTAGCCGGCCTGGATCAAGTATTCGGCGCAAGCCGCAAAATCGTCAAAGACATTTTACTTGCGGGTGAGCGCGCCGGCCTTGTGCCAGTCTTCGCCGTATTCGCCCCCGCCCCGCAGATTGGCTACCGCCCAGACGCCTCCCTGGTCCAGCCAGACACGCGCGTTGAGGTTATAAGCCGGTGAGAGGCTGATGTCAAATCCGCCATAACCGGTGAGCAGCGTGGGATTGTGGCCGTCTAGCTTGATTCCCTTGCGCCGGATGATGCTCATCGGGATCTTGGCGCCATCCTTGGAGGTTGCGAAGACCCGCACCACTTCCGCATCACTGAAGTCGGCCGCGGGCTTGACGGAAAGCCCTGTGCGCGTGACCTTGCGGAGAAAAGGGTCATAGCGGAACCAAGCGGGTGGACTGACGAAGGACTCATTCTGGAAGAGAACCTCATCACCGCTCAGCGCCACCAGGTCCCGGACTGACGAGACCGGCTCGAGCGGAATGTTCCCCCGCTCGCGTCCCTGTAAATCGAACACCCGGACGTCCGACGGCCCGCCCCAGACGTCCACCACATAAAGGTAATGAGCGGTTGGCACACAGGACTCAATCGCTTCCTCGCTTTCGGGAACAATAGTCGTGGCATGCGCCAGAGCCGGATGATCGAGAGGCATGCGCAGGATTTTGCCGCGCGGCGCATTGTTTTGTGAAACAAAGTAGATGGCCTGGTCCTTGCTGAACACCGCGCGGGTGATGCCGTCATTGAATTGGGTAATTTCAATCCACTTCCCACGGGGTCCAATTATGTAGTGAGCAAATTGGCCGCCGTCTCCGTTAGCAACCGTCGCCAGAACGTAATGACCATCCGGAGATGTTTGAAGATAAATCTCCGCGATGCGCGGGAAGTCTTTACCCAGCGAATAGGTGTCCGAACTTATGGGCGTGCCCAGCTTGTGAAAGTAAACCCGCTGGTAAAAGTCGAGGTCCGCTGCGGGCCGCTCTCCCGGGTGCGGATAGCGCGTGTAGTAGAACCCGGAGCCGTCGCCGTTCCAGGCGACGCTGCCACCGGCCGTGCCGCCGTTGACTCGCGGGATCACATCGGTAAGAGGCTTTCCGGTTCGAACATCGTAGACGCGCACCGTGCCGCTTTCGCTTCCGCCTTGGGACATGGAGACAGCAACATGCCTGCCATCAGGAGATGGGACATAAAAGTCGATGGCAGTGCCTCCCGTGGGATCAATCAGGTTCGGGTCCACCACCCCGTGTTCGGACTGCGGATCGGCCTCGGAGTTGAGCGTAATTAGAAATGGCTGTTGCTGAGGTGGCTGCGACTTGATTGCAAACAGAATGCTGTGGCGATCCTCAAGCCGGGAATAGCTTGCCGAAGTCTGGTCATAAAGGGCTTTCAGCCGGTTGAAAATCTGCTGGCGCGCGGGCAGCGCATCCAGAAAGGCGCGAGCTCGCGCGTTCTCAGCATCGCTCCAAGAACGCACCGCCGGGTCATTCCAGTTTTCAAGCCACTGGTAATCGTCCTCAACCTTCACTCCGTGGTAGACATCGATCACGGGTTTCTTGGGAGTGGGCGGGATGGGGGGCAGCACGTCCTTAGAAGTCATTGCCAAGAAACAGGCTGCAAACAGCAGGATTGTCCATGCCTTTCGAGTGGAAATGCGGCTCGGCGGCGATTCTGCGCGCTCATCGAAATTTGTTTCGGGCGGCATGACCATATGACCCTACTTCCCTCAAAAGCAGCGAAAAGCCAAAAGTGGCAAATACGGTGAAGAATTCTGCCATCGGTAATTTATTGCCTCTCCCGATAAAAGCTGCAAGGCGGTTATTCAAGTCCTCCTGCGCTCCCAGCACATTGCTCACTTCCTGGACAACGGCTTGGCCAAAATAAGGCGCAGGGTCATGATCTGGTGCGGCTTCAGATCGATCGCGAATGAGTGAGCCGAAGCGGGGATTACGGTCTGATCTTGCTCCGCCGCATTATCAAGCATGACCTTTTGGAGGGCAAAGACCGGCAGGCTGATCTCCGCATGGGCGCTGCGTCCGCCCGCCTCCAGAAGCCGCAGAATCGTTCCCTGACCGTTCTCTGCCTCCTTCCAATTCACCACCACGGCGTCGGGGTCACTCACGGTGAGGAAGCTCGCGGGCGCAGGGCTGAGGGGGCGCGCGGGATCATCGTACTTGTCGTTGCCGATTAGGTGGCGTAACTCAATAGGCGTCATAGCGGATCTGCCGAGACGGCCGAGTTCCTCGCCGGGAAGCTTTGCCCCGCTGGTGACGACGTACCGGAAAGTGAAATCGCCGCTCTGAACGCGGCGGAAATTGGTGTGCCAATAGTTATTCAGAGCGTAGGAGAACACCGTACTGCTGTTCGGTTGGAACTTCACGGGCCAACGGCCACGGTTGATGTCCCCCAGCGTGACCAGCGGAGCATCCACCGGAACCACGCCCGCCGCAAGACCGTTACTGGCTACACGCACCCAATGCTGCACTGTGAACCATTCGAGGTTGCCGCCCAGCAACGTGTCCTTGGCGGGATTCACCCAACCGTTTTGGATTTCGTAGCTGAACGCCGGTGTTTGGATGGCAAAAGGAAAAGCAAAGTAGACAGCTTCCTTGTGATTCACGGGGTCTTTGTGAAGGCGGTTGACGAACTCAATCTTCTTCTCATGATCAAACAGCGTGACGCCGGTGCGGATGGACGGCGCGTGCAGCCCGCTGGTTTGATAAGTCATGACGCGGCCATAGGGTGTGCGGCGGATGCTGACCACGCTGCCGCCGTGCGAGGCGCTGATGGCGAGCTTGGCAAAAGGCAGTGCTTTACGGAAGAAGACAATTTGCGTTTGAGTTTCGTCGCCGCCCGAAACGTATAGATACTGATCGAGGCGATAAGGGCTGCGCGAATTGACCAGCTCGCGGCCAAGCTGCTTGTCATAAACGCTCTTCAGAGCCCCGGCCGCAGGATCGAATTCCACGCGGTAATACTGATTCTCAATCACATTGCTTGCGGGAAGTTGACCGGGCGCGGCCTGCGAGGTTGGGTTGCCAGCCTCAACGATGGCGTAACACTTGTATCCCATCGAAGGCACGTCTTCAGCCAGAAAGCGGATGTGGTTGTATCCCGAGCCACGGCGCCGAATTTCGTAGGGTACAACCCTCATGCTGGGATATTCCTTCAGCTCCTCACCGTTATCCAAATCGGTCTCCACCAAGCCGCTGCGCTGCCAGCTCAGAGAATTAAAGACCACCAGCGCCGGGGCGGGTAGATGGATCTGGGCAGCAAGCTGGCTGAAAGACATGTCGAGGATGTTGTTGACCCGTTCGCGACCGTCGATGGCGTGTTGGTCCTTTATGGAGAACTGCCGCAAGGTTTCATCGCTGCGCGGGCGCGAATATCCGCCCCAGTAGGTGAATGTGTGCTCCGAATAAAGGACCACGTCCCGCCACATCCGGCGGATTTCCTGGCGCGGCCCGGAAACGGTGGGTTGGACCGACGCAGCAATCGTGGACAACTTCTCCGCGCTCATGGCGCGTTGCTGGTTGGACCGGGCGATGATACCGGTTTGGGCGTCGGTACCAAATCCATCTTCCCAATAAGGCCCAAAGTCTCCGGTAACGGTTTGTAAGTCTTTCCCGTAACGTTGATCGATGTAGCGGAAATAGTCTGGGAAAGTGGCGAGCGCCAGATGAGGATAGGCGTACATCGAGTTCCACTTCTTTACGAATTGGGGCTCACCCGGAATCAGGTCCGTATTTTCAATCTGGCTGCCATACATCAACACCGCATCCGGCTTGTAGAGTGGCGCTTCGTACTGCTGGAGGAAGACGGGTAGCGACTGCCGGCAGGCCGCTTCCTGCGCGGGGACTCCACAGACGAAAGATAGCTGAAAATACTGCCGCGAATAGGACATCAATACCTTGCTGCCATCCGGCCCCTGCCACCAGAATGGCGATTTTTCGTTCCAGCGGCCATAGAGCAGAATGGGGGCGCGATCATTGTTGCTGGCCGCAGCCAGATACTTAATGCCGAGAGCGCGCAGGACCGATGGATAGGACCAAGTGTAGCTGGGAACGTCGGTGATGTTCGCGTAATCGAATAGGATGCCGTATTGGTGGTGCAAACGGAGCGAATAACTAGTGGAGCGGATCAATTCCTCCAGCGTGGGGTAGCCGGTCATCAGATTGGCGAATTGCGCCGGCACGCCCATCGCCCCCTTGCGAGCCAGATCGAGAAATCGTTTTTTCGCCGCTGCGTCCCGCGTCGCCAGATAGTTCCGCGCGATCCAGGAACCATCCAGAGAAAAGCGCATTTCGGGGTATTGCTGAATCTCACCCAGCAACTTGTCAACATTGCGGTCGTGGACTTCCGCTACCTTGGCCGGATAATCTGTGAAACCGACATCAAGATGGGCGTGAGGAACCACGAAGATCGTCCACTGGCGGGCGGGAACCAGCGTGACCGCCTTCACCTGGGACTTACCGTTGAGAAGCACCCTCACCCGGGCAGCAGTCCCGCTCCGAAACTCGGGAACTTGAAGCGCAAACCGTTGTTCACCGAAGTCCGGCAGCGAGGAAAGCGATTGGGGAAACCGCTCCTGACCGATATCCAGTTCCACGCGGCCCGTTGAAGCTTTTTCCGGAAGCATAACAGTTAGGTTCACCACCTCAGCCAAGCTGTCGTCTGACACGTAAAAAATGGTGGGTTGGACTTCAACTTTTGCTGAGTGTGTAGGCCGGGCCGCGGCATCATTCGTAAGGCTCAAAGCGTCATACGCGATCCAGGAATCTCCGGAACCATCCGCCGGACCGTCCATCGCGGTCAGCACCAAACGATTCTCTCCGGCGCGTAGGGCGGAAGTGGGCAGTGCGATTCGCAGGCGGGCCGTGCTATAAATCGGCGAGTCAAATCCGTTGTCACCTGCGTAGTAGCTCACCTTGCGATCAAGATAAAACAGCCCGGACTTGCCGTTGATCTCCACCTCCAGGTTCGGCGTCCTGGAATGCGAAGTGATGGTGGAAATCATAAGGTGATACGTCCCGTGGGGCTTCGAAGTAAGATTAAAAACGATGGTGTAAGGATGCGGGCGCCCGCCTGCTCCTTGGTTCCCGGAGCCGGCTTGCTGCGCGGGCCAGTCTTTTGCCGGGTCACTCTGGCCCACCGTATAGAGGGCCTGGAGTTGCGGATCCCAGTATTTGAAGCGCCCCTTGAATTCGTAGGACGAATGATCGAACTTGCCGATCTGCCACACGGTATTTTCCGCTGCCCGCGTGCAATGCGGAGCAAAGAAGAAGCTGAAGACGCCAATGAGAGCAATAGCCAAGAGCTGAAACAAGCAACGGGATCTTTTCATGATCGTCCTTAAGATTTGTTTCCGGGCCAGTAAATGATGGCGCGCTTTGCGGACAAGGACATGGAGGCGCACGGCTCACTTGCCGAGCAATTCAATAAACCGGCCAATCGACTCGATGCCCCCGAAGAAATTCGGAAGGTGGAATTTCTCATTGGGGGCGTGCAGATTATCGTCCGGCAATCCGAAACCCATCATCACCACCGGCGCGCGCAACTCTTGATGGAAGAGTCCGGCAATGGGAATGGAGCCGCCGGAGCGCATGAAAACCGTTTTCTTCTTGAACACTTTTTCCATGGCTTCGGAAGCGGCAGCAATGTAGCGGTTCTCCGTGCTGACCACAGAAGCCGGAGCCGAGCTGATCACCCGCACGGTGGTTTTAATGCCAGCGGGCGTCAACTTCTTCACAGAGGCGGTAAATTGCTTGATGACTTCGGCAGGCTTCATCTCCGGCACCAGCCTCATGCTGATCTTGGCTGTTGCCACGGCCGGGATCACCGTCTTGGCGCCTTCACCCGTGAATCCACCCCGGATGCCGTGGACTTCAAGCGTGGGCCGCGCCCAGAGCCGTTCGAGCACGCTGTAACCCTTCTCCCCGTTGAGCGAGATCGATCCCACTTCCTTTTTCAGAAAATCCTTCTCTTTGAAAGGCAACCGCGTCCACGCCGCCAGTTCCGTCTTGGAAGGTTTTGTCACCCGCTTGTAAAAACCGTGAATACGGATCTTTCCGTCGCGGCCTTTGAGGCCGCTGATGATTTCCGCCATCGCTTGCATGGGATTCGGAGCGGCGCCGCCATACATGCCGGAGTGCAGGTCATGCGAAGCGCCTCGGGCTTCAACCTCGGTGTAAACAAGGCCGCGCAGCCCGGTGGTGAGCGTGGGCAAGCCGGGCGCGAACATTTCCGTGTCGCAGATCAGGGCAGCGTCAGCCTTGAGCTTCTCGTGATTTTTCTTGGTGAACTCCTCAATGTGTCCGCCGCCCACTTCCTCTTCACCCTCAATCAGAAACTTCACGTTGATGGGCAGGCGGCCTTCGCCGCGCAGAAAGCCTTCGACCGCCTTGAGCTGGATGTAGGTCTGGCCCTTATCGTCCGAAGAGCCTCGGCAGAAAATGTCCTCGCCCCGGACCGTGGGCTCAAACGGCGGCGACTTCCACTCATCGAGCGGGTCGGGCGGCTGAACGTCATAATGGCCGTAAAGCAGCAATGTGGGTTTGCCCGGCGCCTGAAGCCATTCGGCATAGACCAAAGGGTTCTGTTGAGGTTTGCCCTCAATGATCTCAACCCGCTCCATCCCCATTTCGCGCAGATCATTGGCAATAAACTCCGCTGCCCGTCGGACGTCAGGCTTGTGCTCGGGAAGAGTCGAGACACTCGGTATCTTAAGAAAGTCAATCAAGCTCTGGAGAAAATGATCACGATTGGATTGATAGTACTCAAAATTCGCTGTGCCCACCGGCGCCTCCTGTCGTGGGTTCGATTTCACGCGAAGCATCCCGATCCCACGCGCATGGCAGTTTACATGGCGGATGAACGGAGGTCAAATTGACCGCGGTCGCGGGGTGCGCCACACAACCCTGATGGTTATCCTGAAGATTGGCAATCCGCCAGGGCAGGCGTTCCTCATTTCAAGGAGTGAATGGCCAGAAGCCTCTGTGTTGATGGGGGGCGGTTCTGTTAAGCTGGTTAGAGATCGAGGAAGGGGGCGAAGAGGCGAAGCAAAATGAAAGCCATTCGATTTCACCAAATTGGCGCGCCGGAGGTTCTGCGCTGGGAAGATGTGAAGGAGCCCGTGCTTCGCACGGGCGAAGCGCTGGTGAAGGTACACGTTGCGGGTGTCAATTTTGCAGACACACTCTTGCGGCGCGGCTCATACCTGACCCAACCTCATCTGCCCGAAATTCCGGGCTTCGAGGCTTCTGGATTTGTTGAAAAAGTGGCCGGCAGCGAGTATGACGATCTCATCGGGAAGCGCGTGGCCGTGTTGGGGGCGTATTGCTATGCGGAGTATGTGAAAGCCCCCGCGAATGAGCTGATGCTCCTTCCGGACGCAATGAGCTTTGAGGATGGCGCGGCATTTCCAGTTCAGGCTCTCACTGCCTATCACATGCTCTTCACAGCGGATCAGGTTGGTCCCGGGCAGTCCGTACTCGTCCACGCAGCGGCGGGCGGAGTTGGGCTGCTGGCCATTCAGATGGCCAAGCACGCCGGCGCCCGTGTTTTTGGAACTGTATCGACCGAGGAGAAGGCCGCTCTGGCGAAACAGATGGGGGCAGATGAAGTGGTGATCTACACCAAGACTGACTTTGCAGAAGAAGTCCTTAGAGCTACCGGAGGCCGTGGGGTGGATTTGGTGCTTGACTCAGTGGGGCGCTCCACATTTGCCGGTAGCATGCTCGCGCTGGCGCCTTTTGGGCACCTCATCAGCTTTGGGGCGGCCAGCGGTCCGGCAGACCCGCTTCGCATCGGGCCACTATTTGAAAAATCCCTGAAGCTGAGCACCTTCTGGTTGAAGACGCTTTCCAGGACGCCGGAAATTGCAGCAAAGGGTGTGCGGCAAGTTCTGGAATGGGTCGCCAGTGGTAAGCTCCGGCTGCAAGTGGGACTCAAACTGCCCATCACGCAAGCTGCTGAGGCGCATCGTAAGATGGAAGCGAGAGAAACGGTTGGGAAGATTCTGCTGACCGTAAAGTAGCGGATTTCGGCGCTGCCTATGCAACGATCCGGCTCGAATCACACAAGACGAATTAATCCCAGGAAGCGGCTCCATGGCTCTGTGCAGTTTCGCGGCGATAAATCCATTTCGCACCGGTACGCAATGCTCACGGCTATTGCCGGGGGCCGGAGCGAAATCCGGAACTTTTCAGCCAGCGCCGATTGCCAGAACACCCTGAATTGTCTTGAAAAACTTGGGGTGCAGATCGACCGGCGAGAGGATGGTTTGACCATCGAAGGCGCTGAACTGCGCGGCCTTCATGCGCCAGAGAGTCCGCTCGACGCCGGTAATTCCGGCTCGACCTTGCGGATGCTTTCCGGAATCTTGGCGGCGCAACCTTTCCACTCGGTCTTGACGGGGGATGAATCACTATCCCGCCGTCCGATGAAACGTGTGATGGATCCGTTGACGAAGATGGGCGCGCGCATTCAATCTGCGCCCGGCGGCCTGCTGCCACTTGAAATCGAGGGTGGCGGACTCCATCCCATCCGTTATGAGCTTCCTGTGGCCAGCGCGCAAGTCAAGACCGCCATTTTATTGGCGGGTCTCTTCACGGAAGGTACCACGGAAGTGGTGGAACCGCTTCCTACCCGCGACCATACTGAAATTGCACTCGAGCAGATGGGCGTGAACATTAGCCGCCATCAGAGAACGATCACCTTGCAGGGGCCGGCTCGCTTGGAGGGAAGGAAGCTTCAAGTGCCGGGTGACATCTCTTCCGCTGCATTCTTCCTCGCCGCTGCCCTTCTGGTTCCCAATTCCAACCTGATGCTCCACAATCTTTGCCTCAATCCGACCCGGACCGGACTGCTCGATGTTCTGATGCACATGGGGGCTCGCATCCGCGTCATCAATCTGGAGAGAGTTCAGGGGGAGCTCATCGGCAACCTTCGGGTGGAGTCGAGCCAGCTTGAGGGCGGGGAGATTCCCAATGAAATCATCCCAGGATTGATTGATGAGCTTCCCGTACTGTCCGTGCTTGGCACGCAGACAGCTCGCGGTTTGTCCTTTCACGGAGCTGCCGAGCTTCGCGTGAAGGAAAGCGACAGGCTGAAGGCGGTGGTGGAGAATCTGCGCCGGATGGGCGCGAAGGTCGAGGAATTTCCCGACGGATTGAGCGTGGCGGGCGAGCAGAAGTTGCGAGGTGCGGAGATTGAAACCTACGGCGACCACCGCATTGCAATGGCCTTCGCGGTAGCGGGGCTTCTCGCAGAAGGGACGACCCTGATCCAGGATAGCGATTGCGTTGGGATTTCCTTCCCGAGTTTCTTCGATGAACTGGAAAGGATTTCAAATTAAGAGGGGATGAGGGTTTCGCCGCTACAGCAAACAAACCCCGCCACTCCCAATATCCTTCGGCAGTGACACAGTTTGATGTTTCTGGACTTTGTTCGCCGCCGTCATCCCCGCGAAAGCGGGGATCCATGCCGGTGACGAGCCTTGTTTCCTCACAATTTCAAAATGCCACTCCGGTTCACGGACTGGATTCCCGCTTTCGCAGGAATGACGGTAAAGGAGCAAACTGATAAAGAATGGCCAACTGAGTCGCTACCTAACCTATCATTCAACTCTATTGACAAATCCGGCCACTGTTTTACTATATATCTACCCCTCGTAGCGCTGTGTTCATTTCGCCGGCGCGCAACACATCTCTTTCCTGTGTGCCATCAAGACTCATCTGGCGGCGGAGTATGTCTATGAATTCAAATCGGAAAGTCCCGTCTGTACATTTCTACCTGTGGCCGTTCGCCCACCTATTCCCCGAAGTCCTTGGACCATCAGGTTGCCGACAAGGACGAAGGAGTGGGAAGGTTTCAATACCTGAAAAACCGCCGTGGGAGGGAGCTGATGGAGCACTAAGGGATTCCTTTCAGGAACAAACCTAAAACTTATTGAAAACAAAGGAACTCTCTAGGAACAAACCGGAACAAAGCTAAAAAGCAAAGCTAAGAAATTCTTGTAACGGACTGAATCAAAAGGGTAACATGCATTTTGCGCCCAAAGCTAAGTATTTAACATAAAACAAAGGAGTTATTTTGCTGTCTGTGGAAATCTTAGGTTTGGTCCCGGTTAAAAGTGGACTCGCTCAGGGCCGGGGATCGAGCGGCTCGGCGCTTGGCCAGGATGGATGCAAGCGCCTGCCCCTCAGAACGACGCAAAGATACGGCAGCATGCAAGGAGGATCGTCAGCTTACCAGATCGGCGGCGGATGAGGCTCGGGCGTGGCGGGCGCGCGGCCCGCGAGTGCCGGCATGACGCCGGTGAGCGACCTCGCGCACGACTCTCAGGAAAGATTGCAGAACGGGCGAAGCATCCTCGCGGCGCCAAGTGACGCGCAAGGCAGTGCGGGCGGCGGAGTCTGCCAGAGCAACGTAGGAAACGGCCGGCATGCGCAGATTGCGGATGGAGGCAGGAACAATCGCCACGCCGATTCCCGCCGCCACCAGGCTGACGATGGTCTGCATTTCATTGGCCTCCTGCACCACCCGGAAGCTGAATCCGGCTGCCTGACAGAGGCTGACCACTTGATCGTAGAACCCAGGGCCAAGGGTGCGCGGGAAGAAGACAAAACGCTGCCCGGCGAGGTTGCGGAGAAGGATGCGGTGGCGGCGGGCGAGGAGATGGGCGTGCGGCAAAGCGGCGATGAGAGGTTCCTCGAAGACTTCTTCCTGCGCCAGATCCGCGTCGCCCGGCACCGAGCGCACAAAACCGGCGTTCAGGCGGTTCGATCGCAGGGCCTGGAACTGCTCAGCGGGATTCAGCTCCCGCAGGACCAGCTCCACGTCGGGAAAGCGGCCCCGGAAGGTTCGCAAAACCGGCGGCAGAGCGTGGTAGACGGCCGAATCCACAAAACCCACTACCAATTGTCCAATCTCACCCAGGTGGGCGCGCCGGGCGGAGCGCACGGCGTGCTCGGCCTGAGCCAACGTCTGCCGGGCTTCTTCGCGGAAGACGGCGCCTGCCGGAGTCAATTGGACCTTGCGGCGGGTGCGCTGGAAAAGGCTCAAGCCCAGCTCTTCCTCCAAGCGCTTGATCTGCTGGCTTAGGGGAGGCTGAGCCATGTGAAGCTTGGCCGCGGCGTGGCCGAAATGAAGCTCTTCAGCGACGGCCAAAAAGTAGCGCAAGTGGCGGAGTTCCATAAATTCAATGATATCTCAATCGTCTCAATACGGTATCGACAATATATTTCTTATTGTTTTGAAACCGGGATACAATGCCCAGCATCCATAAGTTTCCGGCGCATGCCGGTGACGGCGCTTCCCACAAGGGAAGAAAAAGGAGACCAGAAGGGCGCGGTTTTGGCCGCGCCCGGCAACAGCATTTCAAGGGTCCGTTTTTCTCGTGCCCCACTGCGGCGGTCAATCTGGGGCGCGAGGGGAAAAGAAGGGACCGGGCTTACAAGGCTGGGTTAACAACTTGTCCTTCCGGTCCCCGAATAGAACTTCGTGAGTCATCCAGGCCAACGCTGACCCGTCAAGGGCCAGGACTTTAATCCATGTGGATTGTCCGTTTGGCGCTGCGGCGCCCCTACACCATAGCGGTGATGTGCCTGCTCATTATTGTGCTTGGCATCCTGTCCATTTCCCGCATGGTTGTGGACATCTTCCCGGACATTGACATCCCCGTGGTGCTGGTGGTGTGGTCTTACACCGGGTTGCCCCCCGAGGACATGGAGCGGCGCGTGGTGCTAATCAGCGAGCGCGCTTATTCGACCACGGTCAACGGCATTCAGCGGATTGAGTCGGATTCGATCCCCGGCGTCGGGCTGTTGAGGATCTATTTTCAGCCGGGCACGGATATTGGCGCCGCTATTGCGCAGATTTCCTCGGTTTCGAGCACCATCCTGCGGATTCTTCCCCCCGGCATCACCCCGCCCAACGTGGTCCAGTTCAACGCTTCAAACGTTCCCGTGGTGCAGATGACACTTTCCAGCCGGACGCTTTCCGAGCAGGAAATCTACGATTATGCGTTGAATTTTATCCGGGTGAGCCTGTTCACCATTCCCGGCCTCTCGACACCCGGGCCGTTTGGCGGCAAACAGCGGCAAATCATGGTCAACGCGGACCCGGCCAAGATGGCGGCCAAGGGCCTTTCCCCGCAGGACATTGTGACCGCGCTCGCCAGTTCCAACGTCATCCTGCCGGCCGGGACGGCGCGCATGGGAAGTTACGAATATAACGTGCTCACCAACGCCAGCCCCACCGTGGTGAGCCAGTTTGACCAGATTCCCGTCAAAGTGGTGAACAATGCGGAAGTGCTGCTGGGAGACGTGGCCCACACTGAGGACAGCTATGCCGAGCAGGAAAACATTGTTCACGTCAACGGCAAGCGGGCAACTTACCTGGTGATTCTCAAACACGCCGGCGCCTCGACGCTGGACGTGGTGAACTCCGTGCGCCGAGTCCTGCCCTCGATTCGCGCCGTGGCGCCCAAAGACTTGAACATCCGTTTGGATTTTGACCAATCGGTTTTCGTGCGCGCCGCGATCACCGGCGTATTGAGGGAGGCGGTGGTTTCATCGGTATTGGTCTCGCTGATGATCCTGATTTTTCTGGGGAGTTGGCGCAGCACGGTCATCGTGAGCACCTCCATCCCGCTGGCGATCCTGACCGGTATCATCGGCCTGAAGCTCACCGGCGACAGCCTGAACCTGATGACGCTGGGCGGGCTGGCGCTGGCCATCGGCATGTTGGTGGATGACGCCACGGTGGAAGTGGAGAACATTCATCGCAACCGGGCGCTGGGGAAACCTCTGACCGTGGCCATTCTGGACAGCGCGCAGCAGGTGGCGACGCCGGCGATTGTCGGAACGTTGGCCATCTGCATCGTTTTCTTCCCGGTCACGCTGCTGTTCGGACCGTCAAAATACCTGTTCACGCCGCTGGCTCTGGCGGTCGTAATCTCGATGCTCGCTTCCTACTTGCTCTCCCGGACGTTGGTCACGACGATGTCCCGAATGCTGATGGCAAGCGAGCGCCATGTGCCGGGGAGTCCGGAGGCGGAAGATGCCGCACACCGGCCCCGGGGCTTGAGCCGCATCACCTCAGCGTTCAACCGCTGGCGGGATCAAAGCTTCAACCATTTCCAGGAAGCGTATGGCCGGGTGTTGGGCGTGGTTCTGACGCACCGGTTTTTCACGCTGGCGGTGGGTGTGGCGCTGGTTCTGATCACCGGAGTGCTTGCCGTTTCCGTAGGCACGGACCTATTCCCTTCGTCGGATGTGGGCCTGATGAAGCTGCACTTCCGTGCCCCGGCGGGCACGAGGATTGAAGACACGGAGAAGCTGGTGCTCCAGGTGGAGGACCGCATCCGCCAGGTGATTCCCCCAGAAGAATTGAACACGATCAACGACATGATCGGCATCCCCATCTATTTCAACCTGGCGTTTGTGCAGACGGACAACGTGGCCGCCATGGACGCTGAGATTTTGATCTCACTCAAAGAGCATCACCATCCGACCCTGCGATACATGCGCAAGCTGCGTCAATCGCTGCCTAATGAATTTCCCGGGTGCAGTTTCTACTTTCAGGCCGCGGACATTGTGAACCAGGTGCTGAATTTCGGCTTATCGGCGCCGATTGACCTTCAAGTAATCAGCCAGAACTTCGGCCAAAGCGAAGTGTACGCGCGGCGGTTGAGGGACGAAGTCCGCCAGATTCCAGGGACCGCGGACGTCCACATCAAGCAGGTGCTGGAATATCCCGGCATGAAAGTGAATGTGGACCGCCAACGTGCCGCGCAATTGGGGCTGAACCTGAACGGCGTTGCGGACAGCATGCTGGTCGGCTTGTCCTCGAGCTTCCTGGTTTCTCCTTCATTTTTCCTGAATCCGGTGAACAACGTCAATTACACGGTGGCCGTGCAGATTCCGTTCCAGAAGATCGATTCGGTCCAGAGGCTCATGTCGATTCCGCTCACCCCGCCTTCCGCCTCGGCGCTGTTGCAGCCGGAAAATGCGCCGGCGCCGGCGGCCGTGCCGCAATGGCCGTCTGAAGCCTTGTCCAACGTGGCCAACGTCGTTCCCGTATCGACGCCCGAGGAAATCAGCCACTACACCGTGCAGAGGGTGATCGACGTGGAGTCGAACGTAGATGGCCGGGATATGGGTTCTGTGGCGCGGGATATCTTGGACCGGATTCAAGGCTTGGGAAAACTGCCACCTGGGATGCGGGTGGTGTTGCGGGGCCAGTATGAGGTGATGACGGACTCCTTCCGCGCCTTGGGTCTCGGTTTGATCCTGGCGATCCTGCTGGTCTACTTTCTGATGGTCACGCTATTTCAATCGTGGCTTGATCCATTCATCATTATGATGGCGGTGCCCGGCGCGCTGGTGGGCATCGTCTGGATGCTGGCGCTGACGGGAACGACTCTCAACGTTGAATCGCTGATGGGATCCATTATGGCGGTGGGCATTGCCACGTCGAATTCCATCCTGCTGGTGAGTTTTGCTAATGACGTGCGGGTGGAGAGAGGGCTGTCACCCATCGAAGCTGCGCTCGAGGCCGGAAAAACACGTCTGCGCCCGGTGTTGATGACCGCCCTGGCTATGATTATCGGCATGATCCCGATGGCGCTCGCGTTGGGCGAGGCGGGCGAACAGAATGCGCCGCTGGGCCGCGCTGTGATTGGAGGACTGCTGGTGGCGACCATCACCACGCTGTTTATCGTACCCATTATCTATTCCCTGCTGCGCGTCAAGCTGCCCACCAAGCACCTGCTGGAAGCGCGCTTCCGCGCTGAAGAACAGGGCGAGCGGGCGCGGAAAGCGTTGTACGATGAATTTGGTGGATAGCCCGCCGGCTGGACGCGCGGAGTCCCAAACCCGCCTTTGCAGGAGGATTCTTTTCGATAAACCGCCAAGGAATTCATGAGAGAGTTAGACTCCAAGACGCTTGCGACGAAAACCTCGAAGCGCAAACCTTCGGGCTGGGGCCTTTACCTGGTCAGCCTGCTTCTCTTGATTGCTGCGCTCTTTCTGGTTCGCCGACTTCGCGCCGGCAAACAACAGAACCTGGCGGCGCAGATGCACCAGATCAAGAACGTGGTGCAGGCCGGACCGAGGGTGCAGGCGATGACCGTCGGGGACACCGCAGCCGTGCGCAAGGTGGAGCTGCTGGGAGAGACTTATCCCTACCTCGAAACCACGCTCTACGCCAAAGTGAGCGGATACATGAAGGAAATCCGGGTGGATAAGGGCGACAAGGTCACAGCCAACGAACTGCTGGCCATCATCGAATCCCCGGAGACGGATAGCCAATACCGCGCCGCCGTCTCCGACGATATCAACAAGCGCATCAATGCCAACCGCGCGGTCAACCTAGTAAAGCGGGACATGATCGCGCAACAGGACGCTGATCAGGCGGTGACGGATGCGCGCATGGCCGATGACACCGTTGCTAACTTGGCGACGCTCAAATCCTATGAAATCATTCGCGCCCCTTTCACTGGAACCGTGACCGCGCGTTATGCGGACCCGGGGGCGCTGGTCCAAAACGCTGCCAATGCCCAAACCAGCGCGTTGCCCGTGGTGAGAGTGGCGGAGACGGACGTGCTGCGGATTTATGTCTATCCCGGCCAGGCTGACGCGGAATTGGTCCACGTGGGCGATCCGGCGGAAGTGGTGGACGCAACGCGGCCGGATGTGAAAGTGCGGGCGCGAGTGACGCGCGCCAGCGGGCAACTGGATCCCTCAACACGCACGATGCTTACCGAAATCGACATCAATAACCCTGCGGGCCGTTTCCTGCCCGGAATTTTTGTGAGGGTGACGCTAAACCTCAGACAGCGATTGGTTGGGATTGCCATCCCGGCGGAGGCGCTGGTGCTGCGCAACAATAAACCCTTTGTGGCGGTGGTGACGCCCGATGACCGCGTGACCTTCCGGCCTGTTGCCATTGTGGATGATGACGGCGCCACGGTGCATATCCGGGGAGGCCTGAAACGCGGTGAAAGGATTGCCCTGAATATCGGAGAGAGCGTTCAGGAGGGCGGGAAGATACAACCGGTAGAGGTGAGCCAGAATCAATGAGCGGCATACCGGCGCCGGGATGCGATTGCAGGCTCGGACCTGGCGGCCAGCTTGACGGAGATCATGGAGGAAGGAGCATGACTTACAGTAACCTTACCGCTCTCGGCATGTTATTGATCACGGCAGGATCGCTCATTGCGGTGGACCCACCGCCTCAACCGATGACCCTTTCACAATGTGTGGAAACCGCCATGGAGCACCACCCGGACCTGGCTGCGGCGCTGGCCATGATCGATGAGGCTCAGGCACAGTTGAAAATTGCGCATTCCGCCTTTCTTCCCCAGGTCAACCTGGGCTCGTTTTACAACCGGGAGACTTACAACTACGCCGGGCAGCCCGGAACGCCGCCGGATTTGTGGCAGAGGTTTTACCAGGGAGAATCCAACTCCACTTCGCCCTACTACTATGGTGGCATCAACTTGTCGCAAGACATTTTTGACTTCGGCCGCAAGCGCGGAACCATGGACCGCAGCATGGCTGAGCTTCGCGCCGCCGAACACAATTACAAGAACGTCAAAAACCAGATTTATTACAACGTGCGCGCAGCATATTACACGGAGCTCGCCGACCGCAAGCTAGTGGACGTTCAGCGGGAGGGGCTTAACAACGCCGCTAAACACCTTAAACAGGCCGAGGCATTTTACCAGGCCGGGCGCGATCCCAAAATCAACGTCACCCAGGAGCAAGTTGCCGTGGCCAACGCCAAGCTGGCGCTGCAACAGGCGCAAGAGAACCTGGACGTGGCCCACGCTGCATTGGCGACGGCGATGGGCATCCCGATTGAGCTTGCTCCCGAACCCGTAGACACACTTGCCCAGATTGAACCGGTGGGAACTCTGGATCAGCTTCTGACCCAGGCCGTCGAGAAGCGCCCGGACTTGCAATCCCTTCGCGAGCAAATCTCAGCCACGCAAGCGGACGTGGAATACGCTCACGCTAACCTAAAACCCTCTTTCAATTTCTCAACCTTTTACAATTTCAACAACCTGCAGTTCCCCTTGATTTACAACTGGAGCCTGGCCGGATTTTTTGCGCAAAGCCTCTTTTCGGGCGGAGAGCGGCACGCCGCGCTGCGCCAATCTGAGGCGGAAAGGCGCGTTTCCCAGGCGCAGCACGCTTCACTCTTCCTGCGCGTCCGGCAGGACGTGTATTCCGCTTATTCTAACGTGCAAGTGGCCCAAGCCCAGATTGATACCGCGCTAACCGCGGCCAGCGAGGCGAGAGAGAATCTGGCCCTTGCCGAGGGCCGCTTCCAGGTAGGCTATGGAAACATCATTGAGTTGACGGATGCGCAGCTTCTGGCTACCAGCACCGCGGCCCAGGTGGTGACAACGCGGTTCAACTACCAAAGCGCGGCGGCTCAACTGGACTTCGCAGTTGGGAAAGGCCCACAATAAAACTATCTTGTCCGGTTAGCCCCGCAGCCGCAAGCTTTCATCTTTGACCTCAACTGGTTGGAAACTGCCAGACCTTTGGGCGCGATCTTTCCCTGAAAGTTCGTGATCTCCGCCTCGATGCAGTCGACCCATGCGCCTCAAGCCGCAGGCGGCGAAGACGCCGCCCCAACTTTGAGATTTCCAGATCCATTCAACTCCTGTTCTAACCCTCCCGGCCTCATGGTGGAAATAGAATCTGTCCAGCACCCGTTATTTTTCGCCTTTTGCGGCAATGTTCTAAGCCTTTATTAACAACATTATAAACTGCCGCTTGATTTGAATTTTTCTCAGTTGAATTTTTCTCTTGACACGCGTGCACCCGTATATATATTTATCTGCCGTGTAGTCGTAGGTCTCTCTTGCGCGGTCGTCAGAAAGTGGGAAAGCAGCAGGGAATGGATACTAATTCCCGGCTGCTTAGGGAAGCCGTGTGCAGATTCACGGAAGCTAAGGAGGGAGTGGAATTGGCAAAAGTTCAAGGAACAGTAAAGTGGTTTAATAACACAAAAGGTTACGGCTTTATTGGACAGAACAGCGGACCGGACGTTTTTGTTCATTACTCGGCGATTCAGATGGATGGCTTCAAGACCCTACAAGAGGGGGAAGCTGTCGAATTTGAGGTTGTCCAGGGGCAAAAGGGACCGCAGGCTGACAAGGTCATTAAGTCTGCTTAAGAGTCAAACTCAGCACTATTCGAATCTGCCCTTCCGCGGGATGTCTCAGCACTTTCCCCGTTTAGGAGTAATCTGCCCTCTTCCGGGAAGACCAGGAGGGACGGCTGTCTCTTGGTGGATGTTTCTCCCGGCCCCTGAGATAATGATTTTGCCGTTTGCATCCTTGTAGGCCTCTCCAAATATTTACTCCAAATATTTATCTGGCCGTGAGCGGCCGTGGGAGTTATAATCTGAACTTCGTTCCCCGATGAGCGGTGCTTGCGTCTCAGGTCACCCCTCTTTAGGAGACCCACCAAATGCGCAAGAATATTGTTATCGTGGTTGCTCTCTTTGGTCTGTTGGCTCTAAGTTCCCGCCCTGTTTTTCCAGGTTCTGCACCTCGAACCGAGAGTCTTTCTCCCCAGCCCATCTTGCCGGGTTCGAGCTTGTCAACCGCCACAACATTGACAATCCCGGCGGAGACCCAAGCCTCTGTCGAATTGCTCTCCGGCATCCAGAGCCAGGTGTCCCATCCCGATGACGTCGTTGAGGCCCGTCTGCTTAAGGCCGTTTCCGTGGATGGCCGCGTGGCCCTGCCGGAAGGAACACTTTTCACCGGCCGCGTGCTGGGCGTCCGTCATGCCCGGAGGCTGCACCGCCCCGCGGAGATCACTTTCCGCTTCGAGCAGATTGCGCTTCCCGACGGCCAGGAAAAGCCTTTCGGCGCCACCATCTCCGGCTTGCAAGGTGTTATCCAGAAGAATGTCGGACTGGACGCAGAGGGAGACTTGCTGGCGAGGCGGTCGTTACCCTTGAAGGGCGTTACTTATGGCTTTGCGGGGCTCGGAACGTCCTTCGCCCTCGAGGCCGCGGTTGCGGGCGGCTCAACGATTCTCCCCGTAGTGTCTGCGAGCAGCACCGCTTGGCTTGCTTACGAATTCTTGTGGCGGCGTGGCAGGGAAGTGAACGTTCCTCCACAAACTCAATGCACGATCCGCCTGGAATACCCGCTCTCGATTCAGGTTTCCGACTGACCAGAAAGCATTTCATCACATTCCTCTTGTCCAATCCCCTCCGGGAAAGGGTTATTCCATTTTCCGGCGGGTTACGCTTGCGCCCAGTTCGCCGCGTGCAAGCCGAACCGAAATCTCGCTCCCCGCCTCAACCCTTGAAGCATCATGGATAACTTTCCCGGCAATGTCCCGCGTAATGGAGTAACCCCTACTCAGGATAACGAGCGGGCTCCGCTCCTGCAGGATTCCCGTCAGTCTTTCCAAATTGCTTAAGCGACCGTCCAGAATCCTTCGAGCAAGACTCTCAAGAGCCTTGTTCCGTTCCTCCACTTGAAACCGCCTCAAGCTGATGACTTGTCTGAAATCATAACGAGCCACTCCTGCGGAGATGCTTAAGCACTGCGCCCGTGCCTGGGTCAGCCGGGCGGTCATGCCGGCATGTAAACGGGCGGCAAGCTCGTCCACACGCTGCGTCTTTTCCGCCACCCGCGCCGCCAGAGTCTGGAAAACGCGATGCAGGGCAAGTTCGGTAAGCCTTTGCCGTCCCTCGGAGAGCTTCAGCCGCAAGACCTGCTGCAATCGCCGCACCCGGTGTTCTAGTTCGTTTTCGAAATCTTGCTTGCGGTGAACCACCAATTCTGCGGCAGAAGAGGGTGTTGGCGCGCGCAGATCCGCCACGAAGTCGGCGATGGTGAAGTCGGTTTCATGTCCTACCGCAGAGACGACAGGGATTTCGGATGCTGCGATGGCCCGCGCGACCACTTCCTCATTGAAAGCCCAGAGGTCTTCGAGCGAGCCGCCGCCCCGGGCAAGGATTAAAACGTCCACCGGGGCACGGTGGTTAAAATGGGCGATTCCTTCGGCAATTTCTTCCGCCGCGCCTTCGCCTTGCACCCGCACTGGATAGATCAAGACATTCATGTTGCGGAAGCGCCGGTGAAGGACCCTCAGAATATCCCGAATCACGGCGCCAATAGGGGATGTGATGACGCCAATCGTGCGGGGAAGAACGGGCAGAGGTTTTTTCTGCGCAGGATCAAATAATCCCTCCGCAGCAAGTTTTTGCTTGAGCTGCTCGAAGGCCAATTGAAGCGCCCCCCTACCCGCCGGTTCCAAATACTCCACTAGAAGTTGATATTCGCCACGCTCCGCGTAAACGGCCAAGCTCCCCCGCGCAATGACGGAAATCCCATCCTGCGGCTTGAAGCGCAGATACCGCGCCTGCCCGCGGAAGCAAACGGCACGGAGTTGCGCGGAAGCGTCCTTCAGGGTGAAGTAGAGGTGGCCGGAAGCTGCAGCGCGAAAATTTGAGACTTCGCCCATCACCCACAGCTCGCGGAATGAGGATTCCAGGAGGTTTCGGATCTCCAGAGTCAGGCCCGAAACACTGTAGATGCTACGCTGAGGTTGAAACTCAAAAATCGCCTGTCCCAAGGCTCCTCCTGCAACCAGATGGTTTCCAGCATGGCCTAAAAAGCGGACTGCTAAAACTCAGCGGCGCGTCAACCATGAAATCAGCCAGATCAAGAAAGTGAGCAACACGCTCACTATCAACGAGCTGACAAGGGGTAAATAGACCGTTGTATTCTTGCTCCGGTACGTAAGATCGCCGGGAAGTTTTCCAAGCCCAAAGAAGGAAAAACGCGAGCCACCCAGGATGAGGATACCCACTGCAGCCAGAGCCAAACCCGAGACAACTAGCAACTTTCCAAGCGGGAATCGTTCACCCATGATCTGAATTCCCTCCGTCATCGGAGCATCGGCCGGGGAAAGCCCGATTCAGGACAACTATTAACTTGGGGGCTGAGCGTTTCAATTGTCAAGGTATTCGACAATGATGCGGCGCCGAGAGGGCGGCGTGCGGCCAGGCAGGACCGGCGGCGATTAATCATGAAATTCAGAACACGCACGTTGTCGGCGAGCAGAAAGCAGGCTTTTCCTGCTATGATGAGGCATCCCTGATTCGGGAACCTGCCAAGGAGTCAGAATGGACAGAAAGTATCGACAGCGCGGCTACAATGATTCCGGGCGTGACCGGCCAGCAAAGAATAACTCCCGGCCGCCTGAGAACTTTGGGCCAAGGACGCCGAAGTTGCCAGGCGCGCATGAGGTGACACGATGCGCTAATTGCGGAAAGGTGCTCCCGACCGGTTTCGATCCCGCTGGCAAATGTACATATTGCGGCTTTGAGCTCCATAGCTGCAAGCAATGCACCTACTTTGATACCTCCCAGCGTTATGAGTGCTCACAGCCAATTCCCGCGAGGATCGCGCGAAAGGATGCGCGAAATGAATGCACCTTTTATTCCCCGCGCGTTACCCTGGAAAGGCAAACAGCGCCCGACTCATTCCGCGCTCAAGACCCCCGAAAAGCCTTCGAGGACCTCTTTAAGAAGTAAGAGTCCCACGACATTCCCGTTCAATTCTTTCCCTTGTGTAGAAGCGAGCAGAGTGTTGCCTTGTCCATGGACCTGTCGATTGTACGTTCCCATCATAGGCCGGGCCATCGGCTTGTGGCTGCTGAGAGAAGTGTTGCCGGCCCGGTCCAGGATCTCGTCACGATTGTTCCCGCCGAGGACTCGCAAGCTGTTGAGCCATTAACCAATTGGAATACCCTGCGCAAAATTAAGAATCGAAGCCACCTGTATTATGTTCTGTAGATTGCCCCTTGCAGACGGGGCGCGAATGTGGTCAATTACTACCGCTGGAAAAGCAGACGGACGGCAATTTTCATGGGAGGTTAAGAGATGCGAGGGAAAATCCTTGTTTTGGCGGGGTTGGTTTTGATGTTGAGTGCTCGATCGGCCGCTCAGCAGAATGATCCGGTGATTCAGTTGATGAAAGAATTTACCGCCGCCAATGGTCCCACCGGGTTTGAAGGCCCGGTGCGCAAACTCTTCGAGCGGGAGATGCGAAGCGCGGGAGCACAAATCTCCACCGATGGCTTGGGCTCGGTCATCGCCAAGGTTCCGGGCGCAGACGCAGGGCCGCGCGTGATGATTGATGCGCACCTGGATGAAGTGAGCTTGATGGTGCGCGCCATTACACCGCAAGGTTACATCAAGGTGCAGCGGCTGGGCGGTTGGATCGGGACCAACATGATAGACCAGCGATGGACCATCCTTACGAGCAAAGGCCCCATCCCGGCCGTGAGCGGCACGCAGGACGCTCACATTGCCACAACTGAGGGTGTGAAGTGGTCGACCGATCCCCTGAACATTTTTCTGGATGCGGGAGCGCGTTCCAAGGCGGATGCGGAAGCCCTAGGCATCCGGCCAGGGGATCCCATCGCGCCCTCCAGCCGCTTCACCGTTCTCGCCAACCAGTGTTACGCTGCCAAAGCCTGGGACGACCGGGTGGGATTGCTGGTTGAGATCGAAGCTCTGAAGCAGCTCGCCCGGGAGGGCACGAAAACGCCGAACACGCTCTACTTCGCGGGAACTGTGCAAGAAGAGGTGGGCATGAGAGGCGCGATCACCGCAACGAATCAGATCAAGCCCGATGTGGGTATCGCTCTCGAAGTGGGTATTGCTGCCGATTACCCCGGCACCAACGCCGATCAAGCGGAAGAAAAGCTGGGCGCCGGGCCCGGAGTTTTTGCCTACGACGGCTCTGTGATCCCGAACGCCAAGCTGCTGGACCTTTTCCGGAATGTTGCCGCTCAAAATCACATTCCGCTGCAAACGGACTTGGTGGTGAGATACGGCGAGGACGCCGCCTATATCCAACGGTCCGCCACCGGTGTGCCGGTGATCAATTTTGTGGTGCCGGCGCGCTATACCCACGCCAACACCGGCATCATTGACCGGTCCGACTTCGACAATGCCGTCAAGCTTTTGGCGGAAGTGCTGAAGCGGCTCGACGCCTCAACCGTCAAGGATCTGACAAATTTCCAGTAGCGGGCTATAGCGGCGGTCGAGACTTATTTGCCGCGGCTGGGGCGGCGAATGAGTGAAGAATCCAGGTCGCCGGCCACAGACCGGCGCTACAGTCAAGCTGCCGGCTACGCCCTCTTTTTGATCAACGCCGGTGGGGACACCGGCGCTACAAGGGCCTAACGGGTTATCTTTTTCCCGCTCGCGTCCCAAATCGCAGCGGTCTTATTGAAGTAGGAATAGTTCGCCATGTGGCAACCGATGGCCGTGCCGTTGCCGAAAACGGCATCCTCCACCGAGGGCTGGCGGGTCTTAACCGACTGGAAGAAATGCCAAATGTGTTCACGAAACTCACTGTAACCGGGCGGACACTGGTAGGTTTCTCCCTCCACCAGCTTGGTCATGCCCAGCTTTGGGTCGTGTTTCTCGTGCCACTCTTTGTCGTAGGCTTCCTGCATCTTTTCGGGGTAGCTGGAGGTGTAGTAGCAGGGCTCGTGATCCTGGCCGTCCTGCGGCGTCACGGTCAGCCGGTCGCCTTCGCCAAACACTTCAATAATGCCCCTCGTGCCGAGGAAACGGGTCACTTCCGGCTCATGGGAATTGAGCGTCATCAGAATGGCAGCTCGGAAGTTCGGATAATCGTAAAGCGTGGTCTGAAGATCCGGGTAGTCTCGTCCGTCTTTCCACTGGAACAAACCCCCCGCGGCCTGCGCCCGCTGCGGCGGAGCGTCAATGCCCATAACTGTGTGGATTCCGGTGAGCGAGTGGACGTATAGGTCGCCCGGCAGTCCCTCACCATAGTCCTTATAGGCTCGCCAGCGCGCAAAGCGGATGGGATCAAAGGGCCGCTTCGGGGCATCGCCCAACCACGTGTCCCAATCGAGGTTCTGGGGCGAGAGGTCGGGCGGCGGAGGATAGACCCACGCGCCACAGGGAGAATTCCGTCCCAAAATCCCTTCGGCGTAATAAACGTCGCCGATGGCGTTCTGTTCCACCAGTTCCTTGGCCTTGGCAATACCGATGGAACTCCGCCGCTGGCTGCCGATCTGCACAATGCGGTTGTACTTCCCGGCGGCGTCGATGATTTCAAAGCCCTCCTCTACCTTGTGGGTCATCGGCTTTTCGCAATAGACGTCTTTGCCGGCTTTGCAAGCGTCCACAATAATCTTGGAATGCCAATGGTCTGGAACGGCCACGACCACGCAATCAATCTCTTTGTTATCCAGCAGGTCCTGATAGCGGCGGGTGGTGGGCACGGTCTTGCCCGTTGCGCCGTTAATGATCTGGTTCGCCAAAATGTGCCGCCCGTCGTAGAGATCGCACGCCGCCACGCATTCAACGCCCGGAATCCCGATGGACGTCGATAGGACTCCCGTGCCTTCCATGCCGATGCCGATCATCCCGAAGCGCACCGTATCACTGGGAGGAACGGGACCGGGCGAAGCGCGAAGCTCGCGCGGCTCCAGAATAAAAGGCGGCGCGGCCAATGTTATCCCTGCGCCTGTTGAAGTGCGGATAAAGTCCCGCCGGGAAATTCTATTGCGATCCATAGATGAGACCTCCTCGAAAGACTCAGACGGTAAATGAAAGCATTATGCTAGTACCCGGGTGAGGATGGGGCAAGAAAGAAATTGATCTTGCGTAGGCCTGGCGGTAGCATCTGGGCGAGGACGGGTTGTCCATCACAGGACCTCCTGGTCTGGTTGACGGCCCCCCATAAATATCGGATGCTCAGATTATGAAAACCACTTTGGAGATTCCAGACGTAATCCTTAGCAGTGCCAGGGCCCGGGCTGCCGAACTCGGAATTCCACTACGCCAGTTTGTGACTCAAGCGGTGGCGGAGAAGCTGGAGACAGAGTCTCCATCCCGGGAAAAAGCATGGTTGAGGCTGGCAGGAAGCCTGCGGCATTTGCGCAAGAAGAACGCCCGGATCAACCAATTGATTGAACAGGAATTTGAAAGGATTGAGCCGGAGGATCGGGCTTGATCCTCGACCGGGGAACCAACAGGCCGGGAGGTCTCCTTTGGAAATCTGCTAATGTGCCATCGCTCTTAATTCCCGCGAATCCCGTTCCGTCCGATGTTCGCTAGACCTAAATCACAGCCTTCCCGCCGGTTGCGGTTCAGCCGTGCCGTTCGATCTACCCACCAGAACCAATTGATCGGCTTCGCCAACTTGTTCCCGCTTTCCGCCGCCGAAGAGCCGGGTGATGAACTTCGAGAAGGAATCCAGATAGGTGTAATAAACCGGCGTAATGTAAAGCGTGATTAACTGCGAAATCAGCAGGCCGCCTACCACTGCCAGGCCCAGCGGTTGCCGCGCGCGCCCTCCCGATCCATAGCCAAGAGCGATGGGCAGGGTGCCCACGAAAGCCGCTACGGTGGTCATCATAATGGGCCGGAAGCGGATCAGGCATCCCTGATAAATCGCATCCAGGGTGCTCTTGCCTTCCTTGCGCTCGGCTTCCAAGGCGAAGTCAATCATCATGATGGCGTTTTTCTTGACGATCCCAATGAGCATGATGAGTCCCACAAAGCCGTAAAGGTCCAGGCCCATTTTGAACAGCATCAGGCAGCCCAACGCGCCGAGGCCCGCCGAAGGCAAGCCGGAAAGAATGGTGATGGGATGAATGAAACTCTCGTAAAGCACGCCCAGCAGGATGTAAATCACCACAATGGTGATGATCAGCAGGAATCCCAAGCTCCCGATCGACTGTTCAAACTCCTGCGCCGTGCCTTGAAAGTTGGTGACGGTGGTGGCGGGCAGCGCCTTGTGCGCGAGTTGCTCAACCTCGTTCACTCCCTGGGAAAGGGAAACTCCAGGCTTCAGGTTGAAAGAAATCGTTACCGAAGGAAGCTGTCCTGTGTGGTTCACGGCCAGCGGTCCCAGGTTTTCAGTGACCTTGGCGACGGCGCTGAGGGGAACCAAGCTGCCGTTTGAGGACCGGACATACAACTCCGAAAGGTCCGCAGGACCCTGCTGGTACTGCGGAAGCAGCTCGGCCACCACCCAGTATTCATCCTCGGGGGCGTAGATCGTGGAAATCTGGTTGTCGCCGAAAGCGATGGATAGAGCCGTCTCAACCTGGGCCGGAGTCACTCCCAACGTAGCGGCCTTGTCGCGATCAATCATCACGTTGGCCTGGGGGTTGGCCATCTGCAGGTCACTGTTCACATCCTGCAAATCCGGCAGCCGGGCCATCTGGTTCGTAAAGACCTGGGATTGTTGATAGAGCTCGGTCGTATCGGGACTCTGCAGCGTGTACTGGTACAGACCTCGTGTCAACTGCCCGCCAATCTGAATGGGAGGGGGGTTTTGCAGAAATGTCAGAACTCCCGGGACGCTAAACAGCTTGGGACGCAGTTCACTGATGACCTGGTCGGTGGTGAGTTTGCGCTCGGGCTCCGGTTTGAGGTCCATGAAGACCACGCCGCCATTGCCGCCGGGGCTCGGCCCGCCCACGCCGGAGAAGGACATGATTGATTCGACATTCGGGTCAGCGGCGCAAATCCCGGTCACGACTTTCTGGTGCTGTTTCATGGAATCATATGAGATGCCCTGCTGGGCCAGAGTGAAGCCGACGATGAACCCGGAATCCACGCTGGGCAAAAACCCCTTGGGAATGATGACGAAAAGATAGCCGGTCACCACCAGGACCACGATGGAAGCCATCAGAGTTGCGAAACGATGCCTCAGCACTCCTTTCAGACTCCAGTCGTAGGTGCGGGCGAACCAATTCCACGCCTTCTCTCCCGCTTCATAGGCCGTCCCGTGTTTGTCATGCCGGTGGGAGCGGATGAAGCGGCTGCAAAGCATGGGAGTGAGCGTCAGGGAGACGAAACCGGAGACCAGAATCGCCACCATAATCACCACGGAGAATTCGTGCAGCAGGCGCCCGATGATGCCGCTCATGAAGAGAATGGGAATGAAGACGGCAGCCAGCGAGAGCGTCATGGAGAGGATGGTGAAGCTGATCTCTTTTGACCCGTCGAGCGAAGCTTCCCACACACCCTTTCCCATCTCCACGTGCCGGACAATGTTTTCCAGCATGACGATGGCGTCATCGACGACGAAACCCACTGACAGTACGAGCGCCAAGAGCGACAAGTTGTCCAGGGTATAGCCCAACAGATACATCACGGAAAACGTCCCGATGATGGCCATGGGCAGCGCCAAGCTGGGGATGATGGTGGCGGAAAGGTTGCGAAGAAAAAGGAAGATCACCAGGATGACGAGGCCGATGGCCAGGTCGAGGGTGAACTTGACATCGTGGATTGATGCCTTGATTCCCAAGGCACGGTCGAAAAGGATTTTCAGGTGGATCGAGGGCGGAATTTCGTGCTCAAATTTGGGCAGAAGGTCGCGGACTGCTTTCACCACGTCAACCGTATTGGTTCCCGGTTGCCTCTGCACGGCCAGCACCATGGCTTCGTGCCCGTCATACCAATTGGTGACCTTGTCCTCCTGCACGCCGTTAATCACCTGCCCGAGTTGATCCAGGCGGACGGGAGCGCCGTTACGATAAGCCACGATCATCGGCCGGTAAGCGGCGGCGTCCATCAACTGGCCGTTGGCTTGAACTGTAAAAGCTTTATGGGCCCCGTTCAGGGTTCCAACCGGCAGGTTCACGTTGGCGCTGCGGATCGCGTTGGCCACTTCATCCAGGCCGATGTTATCGGCCGCGAGCTTCTTGGGATCAAGCTGAGCGCGCACCGCGTATTTCCGGGCGCCGAACACCTGAACCTGGGCGACGCCGCTGATCATGGAAATGCGCTCGGCCATCATCGTTTCGGCGTATCCGTCCACTTGATAAATTGGGAGAACGTCGGAATACACCGCAAGGTAAATCACCGGTTGTTCCGCGGGATTCACCTTGCGGAAAGTGGGCGGGTTCGGCATGCCGGTGGGAAGCTGGCCGCTGGCGGCAGTGATCATGGCCTGAACGTCCTGGGCGGCAGCGTCAATGTTGCGGCTCAGGTCAAATTGCAGGGTAACATTGGTATTGCCCAACGAACTGGTGGAAGTCATCGTATCCAGCCCAGCAATGGTCGAAAACTGCCGTTCGAGCGGCGTCGCCACCGAGGAGGCCATGGTCTCCGGGCTTGCTCCCGGCAAGGATGCCGTCACTTGGATGGTTGGATAATCCACATTGGGCAGATCGCTGACGGGAAGCAGCCGGTAAGCAAACACACCGAAGATGACGATTCCAAACATGACCAGCGTGGTCATGATGGGCCGGCGGATAAATAGTTCTGAAATGTTCATAGAGCTTCCCTGTGTTAGGTCCCAGGTGTCAGGTATTAGGTTTCAGGTGAAAGGTGTTTGGTTTCAGCACCATTTCAGGCGCCGACACTGGGCGCCTGACACCGGCGTGGAATTTCAGGCTTCAATTTCCACGCTCACGCTTCTTCCGCGCCGAACACCCGGCGCCTAGCGCCTGAAACCTGACACCTATCACCTGACACCTGCTCCGCTAAAGTCCCGTCTTCACCAGAACCGTAGCGCCTGGATACAGCATCAACTGTCCATCGGTCACCACGGTTTCACCTGGCGTCAATCCCTTTTCGATTACCGTCTTGTCCTTATAAACAGACCCGACCGTTACGGGACGGTATTGCGCCTTATGATCTGCGCCGATCACGTACACATAATTACCCTGCTGTCCGGTCTGGATGGCGGGGGAAGGCGCAACCACGGCGTTCGCCTGCATCGATAAGTCCAAAACCACATTTACAAATTCTCCCGGCCAAAGGCGGCGCTGCGGATTGGGGAAAGCGCCCTTCAGCAGGATCGTTCCGGTGCTCGCGTCCACCGTGTTGTTGATAAAAATAAGTGTGCCCCATTCTGGCTTGTCCGGCTCATGCGGCACAATGGCCTCCACCCGCAGTGGACGGCGCGCTTCATATGCCTTGATTTGCGGCAGGTATTGTTGCGGGACTGAAAAATCCACATAGATGGGGCTGATCTGGTTAATCACCACCATCGGAACATCATTTACCTTCACCAGGTTGCCAGCATCAATCTGGACGGCGCCCGTCTTCCCGTCGATCGGCGAGCGGATGGTGCAATAACCCACGTTCAGTTTGGCGGTCTGAATGGCCGACTGGTCGGCGCGGACCATGGCTTCCAGCGCTGCGTAATTGTTGCGATATTGGTCGTACTGATCCTGGGAGACGATGCCCGATTTATAGAGAGCAGTATAACGTTCATTCTGCGATTGGGCATAATTGGCTTGGGCCTGATCGTGGGCCAAGTTGGCCTGCGCCTGCGCCTGCGCCGCCTCAAACGGGGAAGGGTCGATGGAAAACAACACGTCGCCCTCCCGCACAAATTGCCCTCCCTTGAAGTAAACGTGTTGCACTTCACCTTGCACCAGCGACTTCACGTTGACCGTCAGATAAGCTTCACCGGCCCCGATCACATTGATCTCCACCGGAACGGATTTCTGCGTTACGGTCCCCACCAGGACCGGGACTGGCGGACGCTGGGCGGGCTGCAGGACGTCTCCGCTGGCTTTATTCCCTGCGCAGCTTGAGCTTAGCGCAGCAAGCGCCAGGACGGCGCTTGCTGCTGCCAGCAGCCGCCAACCTGCCCAGCCGGAATTCCTTCGCTGCACACGTACGGAAATCAACTTCATATCCGAATTGCCTCCCCAGTGCTCCTCTAGATTAAAGTTACGATCCTGGCCCCCAAAGTGTTTCTCTTGGAGGGATTTTCGGTATGGATCAACCCTCGGTTTGCCCTTCTGCCCAAGGTCAGAACGGAAAGCAACGCTCTCTGCATCGTCGTGAAAGAGAGATCCGTTTCCCGGTGGCCGATTATTTCGTCGGGCGGCCCTGTGCTTCCCTTTTATCCTAACATTTTGGCCTGTTTCGCGCGATTCCAACCCGAGTCCCGGCAGTGGTACGTTTTCGCGGCTGTAGCGGCGGTCTCTGACCGCCGAACTTGAACTTTCGACGATTTCCGGCGCTCGCTGTCAGGGCAAGCGCTGTTACAGCAAGCTTCCCCGCCACGCCACTCTCCGCCAAATGGCCAGCAGGGCCCTTGGAGCGGTGCCTCGCACGGCCTGAGTGTAAATCAAGCCGCTCCTGCGCCTTGGGAATTTGTATCCAAATCTATCAGACGCATTTTATCAGTCGGAAGTTTCAAAATATTGCAGCGCGAGACCGTTCGCTGGAGTAGTTTGCTGCATTTCCGTAACTTACCACCCGTATCAATCAGAACAGAGCAATTTCGGCAAGATCTGCTCTGCAAAAGTTGATGGCCTCCCGGCGCGGCCGGTCAGACTTCTGAACGAGATTCAGCGGCCCGGCTACCGCTGGGAAACCTGAAGATGGCGCAGGCGCGGCAGACAACTCCGTGTTGGCGCCACCCGCTGGACGCTTCGGTTGTTCCTGGGAAAAGATCAGTTGGTAGAGAGCAAAGATGGCTTTTCCCGCTTACATGCGGGAAATCTTCACGTAGCGGACCACGTCGGGGATGCTTCGAACGACCATATAAGCCAGTACTAATCCTACTACCCACCGCATCGTACGACCCATCATGTTGCTCCTTTCTTTTCTTAACGCGCCCCTGGCTATCGGGAGCTTCAGTCTCGACCCGATCATAGCAGTTTCGCCGGGCGAATCGTCGAAAAGCTCTACGGGTCGAGAACCGCCACGATTATTTGATGCGCACCGCCGCATCCAAGGGCGCATTCAGATTGCCGGCCGCCCGTGCAACGATTCGAATTGATGATGTGGGCAGCGAGGTCGCATCCATCACAAAACGGCGTATGCGCCACCCGTGTGATCCCCGCGCAAGCGGAAATCCAGGCTTTACCTGTGGTGACATGGACCCCCGCCTTCGCGGAGGTGACAGTAAAAGGCGTGTGGCAGCGAGAGGAGAAACCGTTGACACCGCGGCTGGCGTTAGAGTAGGAGAAGAATCGACGCGGAGGCGCGATTCCTTCTCCTCTCGCCAAACCGGACGTGCGGATTTCCCGTATCCGCACGTGGCGCAGCCGGTGACTGGCACTCGTCGAGTTGGAGATTCTATCACTAGCCGGGATGCTCGTTATGCCGAGATGGTGGGGCTAGTCAATTCACCGCTTCGTTCTTGATCTTTTTTGCCAGCTTTTCGATTTTGTTCGCTTGGTGAACCACGCTGACCGATAGGATGTTGGAGTTCGACTTATCCAGATTCTCCTTCAGGGATTTGGCAAGCTTAAGAAGCTGATTGGCATCACGCTGCGTCTTCTGAAAATTAAACTTCATCAGCTTTTCTTTTTGCTTTGGCGTCATAGGAAGAGGCTGGGATGGAGCGGCCGGTGGCGCGGGGAACGAAGGATTTGTCGGAAATGGATGATGCGCCTGCTGCGCGGCTTCAGCGGCAAATGCCGGACGCGGCCGGCGTAGCAGTGGCGTCAGTTTCAGCGCGCCAAAGATGGCGGCGCCTACGATGAACGACGCAGCGATGTTCCTTCGAGTTCCATGGTGAGATTGAGGCATCCGTAGCATCCTTTCGTTTTCCCAGCGTCCCAGCCACTCGATCTCGGTCCCATCGTGGGAGGTTGCCGGGCTGGGCCGATATGCGGAAAGGTATCCAGTGCTCGTTCCCGAATCCTTTGAACCAGTGTATACGTTTCCGGTTCCTTGCGGCAACCCGTGGGTAGTGGCGCAATTTGCTGTAGCGGCGCTCTATGAGCGCCGGAAACCGCGGAGGATCCAAGTTCGGCGCTCATAGAGCGCCGCTACAGCAAACAAGCTACTCCACTACCTACCTGCAAAAAACCCCTGCTTCAAGTTTCGCCTTCTGGTACAATGGCGCCCGATTTCTGAATCCGGACCGGGGGGAAGCGGGAAGCTTGGATATCGAGATTTAACTGGGTTTGAGTCTCTATCCAACCGGGCCGCCGGGATCGCGTCGTCGTGGCCCAATCCGCCGAGTAGGCATGGTTGGCAGCCAGCCCGCGAACCATTGCTTCCACAAGCTCCGAGGAGGGATGATGCGAGTCCTGCTTCAGCGCCTGGCCATTCTCTGGGTTCCCATCCTTGCCTTTTCAACGCTGCGAGCGCAGACTTATCAATCCCACATCCAGCATCCCATCGTGCAGTACAAAATGTCGGCGCGGCTCGATCCGGTTCCGAAGACGATCCACGGACACTACATCCTGACTTGGTGGAATCACACCGCCGATGCCATTCCCGACCTCTATTTTCACCTCTACCTGAACGCCTTCAAAAACATGGACAGCACCTTCATGCGCGAGGGCAACATCAGCCGGCGGCGCTTCGTGACGAATTATTGGAAGACGAAAACGGGCGAAAGCAAGTGGGGTTGGGTGGATGTGGACCGGATTCAGGAGGTAGGTGGGCCGGACCTCACCGGCTTGCAAACCTTCGTCCATCCCGATGACGCCAATGCCGCCGACCGCACCGTGATGCGCATTGTGCTGCCCAAGCCCATTCCACCACACGGCACCATCCAGTTGGCCGTGGACTTCACTTCCAAGCTGCCTCGAGCCCTGGCCCGCACAGGTTACGAAGGCCAGTACTTCCTGGTGGCGCAGTGGTTCCCGAAAATCGGCGTTTACGAAGCGGCGGGCGAGCGCGGGCGCAAGCAGGGCGGCTGGAACTGCCATCAATTCCATGCCAACACCGAGTTCTACGCGGATTACGGCGTCTATGACGTGGACTTGACCGTCCCCTCGAAATTCGTGGTGGGCGCCACCGGTTACTTACGGCAAAAGCTCAGTACCTCCAATGGAACGGCCACCTACAATTTTTATCAGCAGGACGTTCACGATTTCGCGTGGACCGCGAGCCCGCTCTTTTTGAAGATCACCCGCACGTTCCGATGGGAGCACGAAGTGAAACCGGAAGAGGTGGTGCATTGGGCAAGGATCTTCAACCTGCCTTCCGACCAGGAAAATCTCCGGGACGTCACCGTTAACCTGATGCTTCAACCGGATCATCAGGGCATTGAGAACCGCTATTTCCGCGCGATTTTCAACGGCCTGAAGTATTTTGGCCTGTGGTATGGCGCTTATCCCTATGACACGCTGACGGTGGTGGATCCGCCGCGCAACTCGCACACGGGTGGCATGGAATATCCCACCTTCATCACCGCGGGCGCCTATTTCTGGCCCGGCAAGCATCAGTTGAGCCCGGAAGGCGTGACCGTCCACGAATTCGGCCACCAGTTCTGGTATGGGCTGGTGGGCAACAACGAGTTCGAGGAAGCCTGGCTCGACGAGGGCTTCAACACTTACTCCACGGGCAAAGTGCTGGAGACCGCCTACGGAGGCGGCTGCCGTTATCAGCGTTTTTGGGGCATCCCGGTGGCGATGACGCCGTGGTTCCGCGTGAGCCTACCGGAGTTTCCATTCGCTGGGGTAGGCCATCTGCCCGTGGGCGCCTATTTCAACTGCCTGAAAGTTCCTGAACGCACCGCGGGCCGTGGTTTCTATCTGGAGCACGCCAAGGATGACGATCTGGTCCGTAACGGCTGGCAATATCTGGATGGCGCGAGCTACGTGGTGAATTCCTATACTCGCACCGGCCTGACCCTTCGCACCCTGGAGAGCTATCTGGGTCCGGACGTCATGGCCCGCGTTATGCGGACTTATCAAACGAATTGGCGCTACCGCCATCCCTGTACTCAAGACTTCATCGATGTGGTGAACCAGGTTTCCGGCCAGAATATGAATTGGTTCTTCCAGCAGTTCTTTTATAATTCGAACGTAGCGGATTACGAAGTCGCCAGCGCATCCTCGCATCCCATTCTCGGCAAAGTGGGAATCTATGGCGAGGGTCCGCGCAAGACCACATATTCAGAACAGAAAGCACGGGCGGCCTTTGAGAAGAGCTCCCACAAGATGTACCGTTCCACCGTCATTGTGGAACGGCGGGGCGAAGCCATTGCGCCGGTGGATGTTGAGGTCCGGTTCGACAACGGCGAAACGGTGACCAAGCACTGGGACGGGCAATATCGCTGGGTCAAGTACGTCTACGAAAAGCCCACGCGGATTGAATCCGCCGTGGTGGACCCGCAGCACAAGCTCGCCCTGGATGCGAATTTCACCAACAATAGCTATGTGGTCCGCGAAAACAATCACGGCGCGGAGAAGTGGTATGTCCGCTGGATCTTCTGGTTGGAGAATCTGTTCTTTGCCGCTGGATTTTTCAGTTGAGGCTTCTTTGAAGCCAGGGAGCTCACAATGAATTCTGGAACCGCTCTCAAACAAGGATTCGGGTTGATGCCGCAAGCGCGGCGCGCCGTCTGGCTGCTCTTCCTCTCCAACCTGGTGCTCGCTGCAGTGGCGGCGTGGCCCATTTACGATGGCATTCAAGCCTTCACCGTTCACCGCCAGGCGGCGCAGGCGCTCACCTCCGGCTTTTCCACGGACTGGCTCACTGACTTCGCGATGAATCAAAAGGGCGCGCTGAATCGCGATGCGAACTTTGCGGAAGCTTTCGGGCTGATCACAATCCTGGTAAACAGTATTCTAGCAGGGGGCGTCCTCAGCAGCTTCCGGCCCAGGGTTCTTACCGGTTTCCCCGGAAGCTTTTGGAGAGACACGGGCTGTTATGCCTGGCGCTTGGTCCGGTTGATGCTTCTCGGCCTCATCGGTTACTGGATTATGTTCCGGCTGTTGAGGGAAGACCTGAGTGAAGCGGTGCTGCATTGGACCGCTAGCTGGCAGAATGAGCCATCCGTGGTCTGGGTGCAGGTGGGCGCAGGCATTTTGCTGCTCATCGCGCTGGGCCTGCTGAACCTAGTGATGGATTTTTCACGCATCAAGCTAGTGAAAGATGAAAGGTCGAGCGCCCTCGAAGCCCTTTGGGAAGCGTTCGGCTTTTGCTTCAGCCGCTTGGGCAAGGCGCTCGTGGTTTATGTGATTCCATCGCTCGGTGGACTGTTGCTGCTCGGCATCTATGTTTTGCTGATTCGCTGGGGGCACGCCGGGCACGTTGGCGGCGCCATCTCCGGCCACGGACACCATGACGCATTGATGATCCTTGCGCTCTTCATTCTGCAACAGGCTGTGATCTTCGGCCGTTACTGGTTTCGCGTCGCCACCTGGGCCAGCGAATGGTCGCTTTATCCTTAAGAAGCTATCAGCGTTCAGCCGTCAGCAAGAAACAGAACAATCCGGCTGAATGCTGTCCGCTGATGGCTGATCGCTGAAGGCTGACTGCTGAAAGCTGACCGCTTCTTACAGGAATCCGATTGACGCCACAAGAAGAAATCATCAACACCGAGCGTTCCGTTCTCAAGGCTCTATGCCAAGGTTTGTTGCGGGGTCCGGCCTTTACCCAAGTCCGGGCAAGTCTGGCGGACTACCCTTGGCGCGAGCCAATCCATCAAGCCCTCTTCCGCGCTCTTCTTTCCATTCCATTTAGCGATCCCAAAATTATCCGCGATCTTCTACCCGCCCGCCTCACGCTCCTCGGCTTCCCGGACGTCCGGTTTGAAGAACTGTTCGAGCCGGTTTCCCTTTCACCGGAAATCGTGGGTCAGCTCGTCGAATGGCTGCGGCAGATTCGTTGAAAGACTGTTGCCCTTCGTGGTCACAACGCGTATTCAAGGTTCCACGCCGCAAGCCGCTAGGACCAGGGCGGGTAGCTACGACGAGCGCCTTACCTCGTCGTGGGCCTTCCAAATAGTGATATCATTTTCCGCAGGTTACTCTTCCGGCGAGGAAGACGTAGCGACCGCGCCCCTTTGAAAACGGCGAATGTTCACCAGGAGCTTCCACTGGTCACAGCGGCCGGCCCTGCACCTCAAGGAAAGCCCACGACGAGAAAAACCGCTCGTCGTGGCTTATTCACCCACTACGAACATGCCTCCGTCATTTTCGGTATAAATCTTGCCGTCCCCGCTAACCGCGATGGGCGTGTAAGCCGCACCCACAGCCAGTCGCAAGAAAAGGCTGCCTCTAAGCGTCCCTCCTTGGTTGATTGCATATACGTGCCCATCTTCACTGTTGCCGTAGATCGTCCCGTCCGAGTCAACCGCCGGAGCGTTCACGCACCATTCATAGCCGTTCGGGTGGCGCGGGCCTATCGTCGTGTTCTTAAACTGCCATTCAATCACGAGGTCCGAACTCAGTTGTGTGATGTAGTATGGACCATTCCTAGCGTAGTGGTTATCCTTGATTATCACTGAGTAGGTCCCGTCATGCGCGTAGATGGCAGGAGTTTCGTCCCAACCGAAATTGTAGTTGGCGATGTACTGACCGGAAGAGCTGATTTTCAACAGGTAACCGCGACTATTATCGCCGCCGAATGCCCCGTAAAAGACACTACCGTCTGGGGCCACAGCGGGAGTGGACGAAGACTGATCTACTACCCAACCAGTAACGTTTGGGGCAACGGCGCGCAAGGATGTCTGCCACTTGGGCTTCATATTCGCGTTGACCGCTACCAAATACGCATAGTTGGAAAAGAAGTGGGCACGGCTCACCGTATAGATGGTTTGCCCATCGACAGAAACAGCCGGGGCAACGTTTATACCCGGCCGCTGCGACCCGCATGGAGCCTTCAGGCCGCAAATGGAAGGCGCTCCCGGTACCAAGGCCGCATAGCTGACTTTCGTCACTTCGCCTTGCGGTGTCACTTTCACAAGCCAAGCTCCTCGCACGTCAGAAATCCACGGATTTTTGGGATCAAGCGCAAGCGCATTATAATAAACGTTCCCAGTCCGATCCACTGTTAACGGACCCGAGACAAAAGTGCTTGGGTCAGAGCCAAAAGGAGTGTAGTGAGCAATAACCGCTCCATCGGACTCCCGTAGTTTGTAGATCGACCCGGCGAATCCCGGAACAAAGACAAAGCCGTCGTTAAGGGCAGCGTGAAAGACGGGCTCCCAGCCGATAAGACCCGCGTACCCGCCACCGTTCGGCTCCGGCTTCCAGTCGCTCTGGAAATTCCACTGTTTGGCCAGGTTCCCACCTCGCCATGCAAAGGCCCGTTCGTTCCAGATTTGGCTATCCCAGGCGTTCGGACCGCACGGATAGGGTTTGCCGGAGCCGGGCGGCCTGCATGAGATATACCTTCCGGTCTTGAATTCCATGAAAACTTTATTTTCGTCGATTAGGGGAGTCTGGTAGTGCACCGTTAGGGCACCGCCCGTTTCCGCCATCTCCCTGTTGGTGAACGGATCGAAGATGACGCTGGCAAGCTGACTAGCGGGGGTTTGCCCGACGGCCGGCGTCGCGCCGGTGTGTTGGGGTGTGCGAGCCCACTGCGGCCAGTCAACGATTATTCTGACCAACATGTTGGCCACAGGCCTCCCACGTAAGCCAACCAGAACCGCCATTGCCGCACAGAGCGAAAGCACAAGAATTCTGGGTTTCATGAGCCAATTCCGTGTGTGTTTATTGCGCCGCCTGCGCAATTGCTAACTGGAGGGGAATCCAATCCAACTCGATCTCCTTGGGCGCCGGGTTGTTTCTGTGCTTGGAAACGGGGGACCCCAAGACCATCAAACCGTCATCTACACCGACGAACCACCTCCATGCGAAATCGACGGATCGGGGCGGTGAGAGATGAATCCACTTCATTGCGCTGAGGTCAAATTCGTACAGCGACACGAACCGTGGCGATCCTTCTACGAATATGACTTTCGCCAGGAGCCGATCTGGTGGCACGTATGCAGCGCCGACGACCTGGGCAAACGCTTTCACCGGCGATGGGGGAATCAACTCTGGCGATGGCGGCAGCCCAGTGTAGACCACTGTCGGGTGCGTCCCGTCGATATTCACCACCCCGAACATGCGGCTTTGAGGAAGCCAGAACCAAACCTTGTCGGTCGTCAACCCGAACGAAAAAGCCCCTCCTTCTCGCGGTCCCTCCTTGACGAAGACGGCATCCTGAGGAAACTCCGAAAAGGTGAAAGCTGTCCTGAGAATGTTCCCACCTCGGTCATACTCGACCAGGACGGGAAAAGTCCTAGGGTCTCCGCCCACGTTTGCCCCACCGTTCAGGGCCCAGATATGGTCTTGGCTGTCCACCTCCACTCCTATGATTTGATAGCCGGTGTATCGCAGGGCCTTTTCGAGCGTTCCGTTCCGACTGTAGATCAGCAACGCTCCAATCGGCGGGAAGCTGGGGCGGGAGGGGAAGTCCACTGTCACTGCCACAAGACCCGATGATCCGATGGAAACGTCCCATACCGCGGACTCCACCGCCTGTGGCACCGCTGCCAGAGGGTTAATCGACACCACAGCAGCACCGTTCTGTTCAAAGATTTGAATTTGCGGCTCGGACTGGTCCGTTGACTTAAGCTTGTAAGAGATAACGAAGTGATTTTCCACTTTGACTCTTGCTGGGCCCCCGACCGTCATGAACGTCTGACGGTTCACTGTTGCGCTGGCTGCACCTAGAGCCATCTGGCCGCATGCGGACCAAGCCAAAATAACGAGGGCCGCAAATGAAGGACCAATGAGGGCCAGGCTGAGGCGTTTGTTCAGTTCGTTGACCATACTAAACCACCCTTTCGTTTCAAGTCACGATCTCGGATTCACGGCTTATGTCGGTCGGTCACGGCGCTGAACCGTGAAGTGGACTCAGTGACGCGGTAAGCCAGGCCGTCCCTTGCAGACGCCCGTCCACGGCCAGCGCCGCGCTAGTAAGGCTTGCAATTTTGAAAGGTCTCGCAACCCTTGCAATTTCCACTCGTATACCAGCAAGCATCGCAGCAGGCGGCGACATTCACAATCTGACATGTGTAACTTGCGCAGGTGCCGCAACTTTGATAGAACCTTCCCTCACGGTAGCCTGCGCACCCGCTGCCGCATTTCTCGTCGGGGGGTGGTGGTGGGGCGGGTTGGCATCTTAATCCCATGAATATAGATCCCGGGGCAGCACAGAGAGGCGTTGAGCTCACCGAGTTCAGAAGGGCAGAAACCAATGCGCTAGAATGAGCCTTGCTGGAGGAGTTCATGACGAGGCCGCTTCCCCGCCGCCGTACGCCCTCAAACATTCCTACAACGACTCCCACCCCTCCAAGCCTGATAATCTTCAGGGATTCTGGCTGAATAATCGTAAGCGGGCTTCCAAATGGCGCGGACCCGGCGGTTTTAACCAAGGATGTGGCGAGTATCGCGATCAGAGTAACCCTCAATGACGAGTTAAGCGGACTATGCATACTTTCCTACTCCTTAGTGATTGTAGGTGTAGCTCGGCGGCTGGCACTACGGGCGAAGACTGCGCTTGGGCCGGAGAAACATGGCAGGAAAGGAAAAAACGAGAGAGAAGGGATCTCCCCCCCGCGAGAAGCAATCAGGCATTGGCGTCTCATAGCCGCTCCTAAACCCTTGGCTATTTGACCATTGGTAAGATATCAGGACAGTAATACTATTCCGCTCCCTTTGTCAAGCGATATTTTCCAGAGAAATCTTTGAAACTTTGAAAATGATTTCAAGCTGCTTTCCACCAGCCACCAGAACCAGGGCCCGCCCAAATGCGGCGGGCGGTTTTGACTTGAAACCTCGGTGCATAGAGGCCGGGACAGCCCAAAGCTGGACCTTTCACACAGGCCCTGCAGCGCTGCTTTGCCGCCAGCCGGAACGGCAGCCGCCCATTACCCACCTGCCTGTCTCGCTCACGCCGCGCATTTCCTAGGCCTCAAGCGCCGCATCCAACAGCTCATGAGTTCCCTGGTTTTCAGAACTAAAGTCATTGAAGAATCGAACCCCGGCCGGCTCGCCCAAGCTGCCACCGCCATCGAAGTTCTTCTGGTTTTCGCTGGCATTCTGCTTTACATCTGGCGATGGCAATACCAGCATCCCCGCGCTTGGCTGTGGCTTCTGGCTGCCGTTTTGCTGAGCCATTTTATCCATCACGACCGGCTCGCCGATCTTGGATTTGGTCTCTCTCAAATGCGGGGAAGCGCGGAAGCCATTTTGCCGCTGGCTGTGGCCATCTATCTCCCCGTTTTCATCTATTCGCTGGTTCGTGGCGATCTGCACATAATTCTGCCAAACCGCGTTGCCCTCAACCGGTTCCTCGGTTATGGCGGGTGGTGCGCAGTCCAGCAATATCTGGTGCAATCCTACTTTCATCGCCGCTTCATGCAGGTGATTCGCACCCCGCATCTGAGCGCCGCGCTGGTGGCGGTGATGTTCGGCGCCTGTCATATCCCGAACACGATCCTGATGGCCGTCACCACGCTCGGCGGATACATCCTGGCGGAAGTTTATGCCCGGCACCGCAATATCTGGCCGCTGGCGTTGGCGCAGGCTGTGGGGGGAATCCTGGTGGCCACGCTCGCTCCACCGGCTCTCATCCACAACATGCGTGTTGGGCCGGGATACTACCTGCGAATTCATCGCTGATGCGGGATTGCGCTGTAATGCTCTTAAGGGTGAGAGAGCGGGCCGCAGTAAAGAGGCGAAACCGCAGGGGCCGGATCCATTCATATCCGGGCAAAAGCCGTTCGCAGTGCTAATTTGGCACAACGCCAATCGGCAAAAATATTCTGTCTCACCTGTCTCATCGGTCTCCCTTGTCTCATTTCTTTGTGGTAGCCTGCTGTCATGGCATTCGATCGCTCAGGACGGTGGCCTTCAGTAAAGCAAGCCGGACCGGAGCGGGAGGGATCGGGATCAAAGCTGGAATGTCTTTTGTTATCAGTCGCCAAGGCTGCACGTCGAATGATTCTATTGCAGATTCAAAGAGTGGCCCCGGCAGAGGCCCGAGGCGCATGTTCCTTGATGGACGAGTCCCCTTCCCAGGTTGGAATCGTGAGCTTAAGATGGATTGAGTACTCGTTCCAGTAGCCGGTTTTTGAAGGAGGCTCGCCGTGGAGAAGGTCACTGCATTGAATGTAAACGGGGTGAACCAGGTGGTGGATGTGGAGGGAGACACCAGCCTGCTCACCGTCCTGCGGGATCACCTGGACCTGACGGGGTCAAAGTATGGCTGCGGCGAAGGACAATGCGGCGCCTGCACGGTGTTGATTAACGGCTTTCCGCGCCGGTCTTGCATCACCCACGTGGCGGCCACTCGCGGCAAGCAGATAACCACCATCGAAGGCCTGGCGAAAAACGGCAAGCTTCATCCCGTCCAGCAGGCGTTTCTGGACGCCGGATCATTCCAATGCGGCTATTGCACTTCAGGCATGATGATGACGGCGGTTTCACTTTTGAAGACCAACCCCAACCCCACGGCTTCTGAAATCGCTCACTTCATGCAAGGCAATATCTGCCGTTGCGGAACTTACCAACGGATCATCGCTGCGATTCAGCAGGCGGCCAAGAGCATGAAGGAGGCGCGGCCATGAAGAGCGGGGAAATGGAACCGGTGGTGATTGAACCCGAGCGCTATGAATTTGACGCTCCACCCGCTTATCACTTTGAAGTGGACCGGCGCGATTTCTTCAGGGTTCTGGGCGGTGGCCTGCTGATGGTCTGCGTCCTGCGGGACGCGAAGGCTTTTCAGGAATCCGGCGGGCGGCGCATGCCGTGGCGTGGCCCGGACGAGCCGGAGAACATCTCGGCGTGGCTGCACATTGGTGAAAGCGGCAAGGTGACGGTCTTTACTGGCAAAGTGGAAGTGGGACAAAACATCCGCACTTCGCTCATCCAGGCGGTGGCGGAGGAGTTGAAAGTGGCGCCCGCCAACGTCCAGATGGTGATGGGCGATACCAGCCGCACTCCGTTTGACATGGGAACATTTGGCAGCCGCACGACGCCTACCATGAACCCGCAGCTTCGCAGGGCGGCTTCTGCGGCCTCCGATGTGTTGATCGCGCTTGCCGCCAAAAGGTTCAGCGTGGACCGCGCCCAACTGCTGGCGGCGGACGGCAAGATCACCGACCCGGCCACACATCAGTCCATTGGCTATGGAGAGCTTCTGCATGGAAAGCAACTGGCAGAGGCCATTCCAGCGGTTGATCCGCTGGAGCCTGCAACCCAATGGAAAGTGATGGGGACCTCGCTGCCCAAAGTGGACGGCGTGGAATTCGTGACCGGAAAACACCGTTATCCCTCGGACCACAGACTGCCTGGCATGTGGTTCGGCAAGGTTCTGCGGCCAGCCTCCTACGGCGCAAGTCTGACGTCGCTTGACACCAAGGCCGCTGAGTTGCTTGGAAACGTGAAGATTGTCCACGATGGCAATTTTGTTGGCGTGGCCGCGCCTACGCCGGAGTTGGCTGTTAAGGCGCTGGCGGCGATCCGAGCGGAGTGGAAGCCATCCTCCGAAGCCCAAAACAAGATTTCCAATAAGGAGCTATTCGGGTTTTTGAAGCAAACCGCCTCAAACAATGGTGCGCATGAAGACCGCATGAGGCACGCCGCCGGCTCCATCGACGAAGGATTGGCAAAAGCAGATCACCACCTGCGGCGCACCTACACCGTTGCTTACATCCAGCACGTTCCGCTTGAGCCCCGGGCCGCCTTGGCTGAATGGAAAGATGGCAAACTGACCGTCTGGACTGGAACGCAACGGCCGTTTGCCGTTCAGAATGATCTGGCGGAGGCGTTCCGCATCTCCAAACATCAAGTGCGCGTTGAAATGCCGGACATGGGCTCCGGTTACGGGGGCAAGCACACGGGCGAAGCGGCGCTGGAAGCGGCGCGCCTGGCCAACGCAGCAGGCCATCCAGTGAAAGTGGTGTGGACCCGCGAAGAGGAATTCACCTGGGCTTATTTTCGTCCCGCCGGACTGATCAAGATCAATAGCGGCGTTGGCCACGACGGGCGGATCACCGCCTGGGAATATCACAACTATAATTCGGGCGGAGCTGGAATTGGAACGCCTTACGATGTGCCCAATCAACTCGTCCAATTCCATCCCACCCAATATCCGCTTCGCCAGGGTTCCTACCGCGCCCTGGCCGCCACCGCCAACCATTTCGCGCGAGAATCGCATATGGATGACCTGGCGCGCTTGGCGCAGATGGATCCGCTCCAGTTCCGGCTTGTCAACCTCAAGAATGACCGGTTGAAGGCCGTGTTTGAAGCCGCCGCCGGGAAGTTCGGATGGGGCCGCGAAAAGCCTTCGCGGCAGCGTGGCTTTGGAATGGGAGGCGGAGTTGAAAAGGGTGGTTACGTGGCCACCTGCGCGGAAGTGGCCATTGACGGCTCGACCGGGAACGTGAAGGTGGTGCGCGTTGTTACCGCCTTTGACTGCGGCGCGGTGGTGAATCCGGACGGGCTGCGCAATCAGATTGAAGGCGCGAACGTGATGGGATTGGGAGGCGCGTTGTTCGAAGCCATTGAATTCAGCGATGGCCGAATCCTGAATCCGCGTTTTTCCGCTTATCGCGTGCCGCGCTTCAGCGACTTGCCGAAGAATGAAGTGGTGCTGGTGGACCACAAGGATCAACCCTCAGCGGGAGCGGGTGAGACGCCGCTGATGGCCCTCGCCCCCGCCATTGGCAATGCTATTTTCAGCGCCACGGGAATCCGGCTCACGTCCCTGCCGATGGTTCCCAATGGACTGAAGACTTAAGTGAGATTCATATCCCAGGTAATACGAAGGAGATTAACACTTGGCACAACCTGTAACGCGACGGGATTTTCTGAAAGCCTCAGTGGCGGCAACGGGAGCATCACTCAGCGTGGCCGCTTTATCCTCCGGCAATCCCGCGCCGGCCTCGAACTCCGCGCCACTGCCCATCAAGAAAGCAGTCCTGCTCGGCATGTTGCCGGAGAAGCTGAGTTATGAAGAACGATTCCGCCTGGCCCGCGATTGCGGGTTCGAAGCCGTGGAGGCTTATACCACCGAAGACCAAAAAGAGGTGGAGACCATCAAGCGCGCCGCGGAGAGCGCCAAGATTCGCATCCATTCGGTGATGAATATGGGCCATTGGAAATGGCCTCTGTCCAGCCCTGACCCGGCGGTGGTTCAGAAAAGCGTACAGTCCATGCGCACCTCTCTTCACAACGCCCATTTCTGGGGCGCGGACACCGTCCTGCTGGTTCCCGCCGTGGTGAATTCCGGGACCACCTATCGCCAGGCCTGGCATCGGTCACAGAAGCAAATTCGGGCGTTGATCCCGCTGGCTGAGCAGCTCCGCGTGATGATTGCGCTGGAAGAAGTGTGGAACAAATTCCTGCTGAGTCCTCTCGAATTCCCGCGCTTTGTGGACCAGTTCCAAAGCCCCTGGGTGAAGTCCTACTTCGATGTGGGCAATGTGGTGCTTTACGGCTATCCGCAGGATTGGATTCGAGAACTCGACAAGCGCATCGTGAAAATGCACCTGAAGGACTTCAACCGCAAAACCAACCAGTTTGTGAATCTTGGAGACGGCAGCATCGAGTGGCCTGAAGTGCGGAAGGCGTTGGCCGAGGTGGGCTACAATGGATACGCAACGACAGAGCTGGATGGCGGCGACGAAGCGTATCTGAAGGACGTGAGCAAGCGAGTGGACCGGCTGGTGTTGGGGGTTTGAAAGTTCATCAGGACCCGAGAAGTCGGGAAGATTAAGTCAGACACCCCCCGCGAAGCGGGTGGCTTGATGAGTAGGGCCCCGTCAAACGGGGTCGGTTTGTTGGTTAGGGCGTCGCGCCGAACGCGCCCGCCAGCTCAAGGAAGCGTCGAATTCCTGACTGCCCCCCGCGCCGGCATTTAAGTTCATGCCGCGCTCGCCCGCTTCCCTTACAGTTATCCAGCGATAACGGAGTCGCCGCCTTCCCCAAAGCAAATTGATTGTGCCTCGACCAGCGATATTTCGCGGGCTGAGTCACCAGGCCCTTGCCTACCCGATCGAGATGCGTCGAAGCCAGCCGGTCGCTGAATTCCTTCGCCGGGCGCGCGAATGCTGATTTTATGGCTTTGAATTGGCTTTACTCGCCGAGCAAACCCAATATCTGCGTAAGCAAAGCCAACAACCGTCGCCAACGTCTGTGTTTTCTGTGGCTTACGCGGATTGTCCCTGAAATCTAATTATCTCTATTCTCTTCAATGACTTACAGAGATACCGTGGCTTTCTTCCCGGATGGTTAGGCGTTTTTATGGTTGATTAATCCAGGTTTTCAATAACTTGAAAAATCGATCCACCACAAAAAAAGATTTTTTTTCGCCTCTTTTTGCTAGTACCCGTATTTTTACTGGTTTTTTTGCATGTTCGAAATGGCTTTGTTCCGCGAGGGCAATTTCTGCCTCTTGTTTTCAATGGTTTGAGCTTCATTTGCTGCACCCACGC
>CALCEB010000273.1 GCA_937900045.1 uncultured Acidobacteriota bacterium | reverse complement strand
GCCCCGGAACGGCCCGATCAACCGCCACTTCATGCCCTTCAGCCAACTCGGATTGGTCCGCGCGGTTGGCTGAGGCGCAGGCGGCTTTGCGGCTTGATGAGCGGTGATGCGCTCTGCCATTATCAACCCCACCAAGGCTGTCACAGGCACAATCAAGCGAAAGATCCATTTCCTTGGACCGAACATGGCACACACTCCCCTCGATTAATTGAGCCGCCGATTTTAACCTGCCAGAGACGAAACGGAAAGAAATTTCTGTGGGGTTCCCATGAAAAGCAACCCGCCGTCAACAGGAGCGTTGCGGTAGGTATAAAGCAATACGCGCTTTTCCTTTTGATAAGGCCGTGATCTGCTATATACTGAGCCGATTTTTGGCTGTTAACTTAGAACAGCAACAAGCGGCCAGCCGGCGCCGATTAGGCGGTGGGAGCAGAGGCGGACGGCTCCTCCGGGTAAATTCAAGCTGGAACCGACGGACCCATGAAACTTTCACTTACAGACTGGTTAGTGGTTGCCGCCTATTTCCTGCTCAATCTTCTGATCGGGCTCTACTTCCGGAAAAAATCAAGCGCCAGCACAGACGATTTTTTCGTTTCAGGACGGCAAGTGAGTTGGTGGCTGGCGGGGACTTCAATGGTTGCGGCCACCTTCGCCGCAGACACGCCGCTAGCCGTCACCGGCCTTGTAGCCACACAAGGAATCGCCGGCAATTGGCTCTGGTGGGGGCTGCTGCTGAGCGGCATGATGACAGTGTTTTGCTTCGCCCGCCTCTGGCGCCGCGCCGAGATTGTCACCGACGTGGAGTTCGTGGAAGTCCGTTACTCCGGCAAACCCGCCGCCTTCCTGCGCGGCTTCCGTGCCATCTATTTCGGCATTCTGATGAACTGCGTGATCCTAGGCTGGGTCAACTTGGCAATGGAAAAAATCCTCAAGACCGTCCTGGGCGTCAGCACGTTCTGGGCCCTGGTCATCATCTTCGGCATCATGGGCTTTACCAGTTTCTACTCCTTCATCTCCGGCTTGTGGGGCGTGCTGTGGACGGACTTCTTCCAGTTCATTCTGAAGATGACCATGGTCATTGTACTTGGCTATTATGGAGTTGAGGCCGTGGGCGGAATGAAGAGCCTGCTCTCAAAGCTGTCGGTGATTGACGCCGCCCGCCGAGCCGCGCACCCCGGGAACGGTTCGATCCTCGACTTCGTGCCTGGCTTCAGTTCCCCCTGGATGCCCTTTGTCACCTTCTTTGTCTACATTGGCATCAATTGGTGGGCGAATTGGTACCCGGGCGCGGCTCCGGGCGGCGATGGCTACATTGCCCAGCGCATCTTTAGCACCAAGGATGAGAAGAACTCACTGCTGGCTACACTCTGGTTCAACATCGCGCAGTATGCCATCCGCCCTTGGCCCTGGATCATCACGGCGCTGGTTTCCGTCGCGCTGTGGCCACACTTAAAAGACCCTGAGATCGGTTACATCAAGGTGTGGGTGGATTTCCTGCCGGGCGCGCTGAATGGACTCATGCTGGCGGCCTTCGCAGCGGCCTATATGTCCACCATCGCCACCCAGCTCAACTGGGGATCCTCTTATATGGTGAATGATCTCTATCGCCGCTTCATGGCAAAGGACAAAACAGAAGCGCACTATGTTGCAGCCTCGAAGCTGGCCACCTTGGGCCTCGCCGTGGTGGGCGCGGCCGTCTCTCTGATCATGACCTCCGTCGCAGGCGGATGGGCGCTGGTGCTGGCCATTGGCGCCGGAACTGGAACCGTCTATCTGTTGCGATGGTACTGGTGGAGAATCAACGCCTGGTCTGAGGTTTCTTCGATGACCGCGGCGTTCGTCACCACCTTGGTACTGCATGGTATTTTTCATATTTCGGACTCCACCCCCCACGGTTTTGCTGAGTCCATTCTGACGACGGTGGGCGTCACCACCATCGTCTGGCTAGCTTGCACCTTCTTGACGTCGCCCGAGCCGGAGCAAAAACTGATAGCTTTCTATCGCCGCACCCACCCCGGTGTCTGGGGCTGGAAGCACATTGCGGCCAAGGTCCCGGACGTTCCTCCAGACCGCGAAGGCTGGTATAACCTGGCTCACTGGATCCTCGGCTCGCTGATGGTTTACCTCATGATGTTCGGAGTTGGTAGAATCATCCTCGGCCCCGCGTGGGTTGGTTGGGTTTACATCGCTGTGGGCGCGCTGTGCGGCGGCGTGATTTATTGGGATTACTCGAAACGCGGCTGGCAGACTTTTTCGGGGAAAACCTAGGCCATCCGCAGTCAACCATGGATGGTCAGCTCTTGAAAGTCGGCTGTATCCGAATGAAGCGATTTATTTGTCCTTACCTTTCGGCTGAAGTCGAGCTTGGCGAAGAGAGAGAGCGTCGAATCCAGGAGAGTCATCCTGACCTATTACCTGAGTACCGGAATCTGATCGGTGAAACTCTCTCCGGGCCGGACCAAGTGCGCCGAAGCGCCTGTTTCTCAAGCGCGCGATTGTTCTCCCGGTGGTTTGAGAACATCCAAGGCGGCAGACACTTAGTGGTGGTGGTGGTGACCGATGCCGCAGGGAATCGTCATTGGATTATCGTGGCTTACTTTGCAAGGAGGCTGGCGGAAGGTGGTGTTGAGTGGAAGAAGAGTTGAAGTTCAAGTATGACCGCGGGTCAGACATCTTGCACATTGAAAAGCGTCAGCCGTATCCCGAGCAGGAATCAGAAGAAGTGGGAGACGATGTCGTCGCGCGGATGAACCCAAACACTGGAAAGATAGAAAGCCTGGATGTTCTCTTCTTCTCCACCCGCATTCCTCGCGGGGATCTGTTTGAATTGCCTGTCACGGCCGACCTGCGAACGCCGGCCTGCTATGGCGATTCCTGATTGCACGCCGCTGAAAGCTGACGGCTGGCCGCCATGATGCCTCGACACAATCCGTCCATGACATCCCAAATCCGAATCACCGAACGTGAAAACCCTGCCTCGGCATCCTTTGACACCAAGTCAGCCGCGCAAATCCTGCGAATCATCAACCGCGAGGATCAACGCGTGCCGACCGCCGTGAAGCAAATTCTGCCACAGATTGAGAAGGCCGTCGAGATCATCGTTCCCGCCCTTGCCAAAGGTGGACGGCTGATCTATGTGGGCGCAGGAACCAGCGGAAGATTGGGAGCGCTTGATGCTGCAGAGTGTATTCCCACTTTTGGGACACACCAAGTGGTGGCGGTCCTGGCCGGAGGCCGACAGGCCATGTTCCGGCCCGTCGAAGCCGCGGAGGACCGTCCGGCGCAGGCGGTGGCAGACCTGCGGAGAATTCGATTCAGTCCGGGCGATGTGCTGGTCGGAATTTCCGCAAGCGGCCGCACGCCTTACGTGGCGGGCGCGATGCGCTATGCGCGAAAGCTGAGAGCGCCGGTCATCGCCCTCACCTGCAATCCTGGCGGCGCCATTATCAGGCTAGCGGATGTAGCCATTGTGCCGGTCGTAGGACCCGAAGTCATCACCGGCTCCACTCGCATGAAGGCCGGCACAGCACAGAAAATGGTGCTCACTATGCTTTCAACCACTGTGATGGTGCGGCTGGGTAGAGTTTTTTCCAATTTGATGGTGCAGGTTCAGATCAATAATGCGAAACTCCGCAAGCGAGGCCAGGACATGGTGGCAAAAATTACCGGAGCAAGCCCCTCCGTCGCGGCGCGCGCCCTCACGAAAGCAAAGGGCAACCTACCGCTGGCTATCTTGTTGATCCTGAGAAAAGTCAGCTTGCCGGAGGCTGAGCGGGAGCTTGCATCCTCGAAGAGTACTGCAGAGGCCATTTACAAGGCGCTGAGAGGATCGGGAAAATTGCGGGTATGACCGGCGTTCGCAGGGAAGCATCCAAACAAGGGTAACGCAACGATATGGACAAGTTCATCATTCAAGGTGGAAGGCAGTTGGAAGGCAGCGTCAAGATTAGCGGCGCCAAGAACGCCGCGTTGCCCGCCATGGCGGCGGCGCTGCTTACCGGTGATGAAGTTACGCTTCATAACGTTCCGCGCGTCCGGGACATTGGGACGATGCGCAGCCTGCTGGACGAACTGGGTGTGGATTCTTCTGTCACCCATGCCCAGCACGGCAACGTCGTCACAATCTCAACGCCAAAGCTTCTGAATCCCGTCGCACCCTATGAATTGGTCAAGCAGATGCGCGCCAGCATTCTGGTGCTGGGTCCGCTGGTTGCCCGGTTCGGCCAGGCTCAGGTTTCTTTGCCCGGCGGCTGTGCAATTGGCGCGAGGCCGGTAAATCTGCATCTGAGCGGCTTGGAAAAACTGGGCGCGTCCGTGAGCATCGAGCACGGCTACATCCAAGCGCGAGCGGACGGCCTGAAGGGAGCGACTTTTTATTTCGATACCATCTCCGTAACCGGTACGGAAAATCTGCTGATGGCAGCGGCTCTGGCCGAAGGCGTCACCGTCCTGGAAAATGCGGCGCGTGAGCCGGAGGTCCAGGATCTTGCGAATCTGTTGATCAGCATGGGGGCGCAGATCGATGGCGCCGGGACCAGCACCCTCACCATTCGTGGAGTTAGCACGTTGCACGGCGCGGAACACACGATCATTCCTGACCGCATCGAAGCTGGAACGTTCATCATTGCGGCAGCTATTACCGGCGGCAAGTTAACGGTGGAGCGGCTGGAGCCGGATCATCTGGGCGCTCTGCTGGCTAAACTCGGAGAAGCCGGCGTCAAATTCACGGCCGCGCCAGTCCCGGAAGGCATTCCCGGCCCTTGGAAAAACCTGGTAGCGGAATCCGTTGACGGCTTGCGCGCTGCGGACGCCGTGACCCAGGAATATCCCGGGTTTCCCACCGACATGCAAGCGCAATACATGGCGCTAATGACCCAAGCCGAAGGTTCTTCGGTGATTTCCGAAACGATTTTTGAGAATCGTTTTACTCACGCTTTGGAACTCGCGCGCATGGGCGCGGACATCCGAGTGGAGGGACGCCGCGCCGTCGTCCGGGGAAAAATGCGGCTGACCGGCGCTAACGTTCAGGCGTCAGACTTGCGCGCCAGCGCGTCTTTGGTGCTCGCGGGTCTAGCCGCTGAAGGCGAAACCGCCATTGACCGTGTGTACCACATCGACCGGGGTTACGAGCGCATCGAGGAGAAGCTGGCAAGGGCCGGAGCCGCGATCACGAGGATCTCGGACTCCTGATCTTTCCGAACGGCGCGTCATCGCGCGCCGTTCGGGATTCGAGTTAACCCAGAGATCGAAGCTCCAGCCTTCGGCAAGCAAAAAGCCGCGCCCTCCTGGTTTCCGCACTAAGGTTATCAACCATCCTGCCTAGCGCCCGCAAGAGAAACCTGGCGGAGGCGTGTAAGGACTCGCCTGCCCAAGCTCATTGGCAAGGGTATTCAGCTTACATCCAAGAATATTGTTGGATATCTCTTGCAGGGTAACGGATGCTTCCGCGACTGCAGTCGCGGCCGCGGCGGCCTGTGTTGCCGCCGTTGCTGCCGCCGCTGCGGCTTGCGCTGCGGATGAAGCCGCGGAGGCGGAGGTTAATGCTGACTGGGCCGTGCTCAAAGCCGAGTTGGCCGTCGAGTTGGAGCTGCCCGCCTTGCCCAAGGCTACTGCGGATAGAATGACTCCCGTCCCCGCTGCCGAAATTTCAACAATTCGCCAGGTTTGGCTGGATCCGCCACCGCCCGCCGGCGGAGCGCCCGCGTTCGGCGCCGGCCCGCCTTGCGGGAATCCCAGGGTCCTGGGCCTGATAACCAACGACTTTCCTTGTGCCAGGTCCACGGCGTGTCCATCTCCCGCCACGCGGAGCCGGCCTTCTTTGGCCGTCACGAAGACCCCTCCGTTCTCCATCGCCACTTCACCGAGCGATTTGTAACCGGCTACCGGACGCACCTCCACTTTTCCCGCCATCACCCGCAGCATTCCGCCCAGCGCGGGATGATAAATGGAGACATTCCCTGATTCCAGCAGCACAGCGATTCCATCCGAACCGCGAAGGAAGCTCACTTCCGATTCGCGGCCAATTGCCATCCGGCTGCCATGTTCCAACGCCACTACTGCCGCCCCATCCTTCACCCGCAAGCGGTCGCCGCTGAAGATGACGCTGTTCGGCAACAAAGCAATCCCGCCAAGGGTCGCATTCAAGCTTCCGGCGACGGAACCGATCGCTGCCGAGCCCGCGCGCACCGCTGAAGGCGCAACCACACCGAAGGTCAAGATCAATCCTACAAACGCGCTGATTTCTTGTTTCCTCATTATCGAACAATCTCCTCTCATCGTCTTACAGGGATAGCCGTCTGCGCCGCGATGATTGCGGCCAACCGGCTAAGTTCGATTGATCTTACCATCGTCCCAGTCATTCGCGGCGATTCTCAGCAGCAACAGGCCGCGAAGGGCCGAAGGTTTTCACGATCACTTCGATCAACGCCTGGGCGCCCGGCGCAACAAACTTGCCTTTTGCTCTAACAATTCCGATCGTCCGTCGCGGCTCCGGCGGGTGAAACTCCAGCAGACCCACTCCCGAATGGCGGTAGTGTTCCCGGGCCATCTCTGGAATGAGCGTGATGCCGGCGCCGGATGCAACCAAGGAAATCAGCGTGTCAAACTGTCCACCCTCGAAGACCACATTGGGATTCACCCGCCCGCGCTTGCAAATCTTCAAGACATCGTCACGAAAACAGTGGCCGTCCTTCAGCAGCAACAACGGCTCGTTAGCGACTTCGCGGAACGTGACTCGTCGCGGCCGCCGTTTCCACACCGCGTGACTTGCGGGTACGGCGAGCAACATGCGGTCCTCCATGAGCGGGCGAGTCGCAAAATCACCGGCGCGAATGGGCACCGTCAGCAGGGCCAGATCCATCTCGCCTTCGGAGAGGCGCGTGAGCAGGGACGCGGTCAAGTCTTCCTGCACCTTCACGGCGATTCCCGGACACGATTCTGCAAATGCCTTCAAGATCCGGGGCAAGAGAAATGGAGCAAGCGTGGGAATGGCTCCCAGCGAAACACTACCTCTTCGCAGGCATTGAATTTCCTGAATTTCCTGCCGCGCTCCTTCCAGTTCCTGCAGGACCCGCGTCGCATGATCCAGGAGCCGCTCACCGAAAGCGGTCAGCGTGACGCGGCGTCCCAAGCGGTTGAAAAGCCGCGCGCCGAGTTCGTCTTCGAGCTTGCGAATCTGCTGGCTCAGCGAGGGCTGCGCCACATGCTCGTGCTCGGCGGCGCGGGTGAATGAGCGGAAACGGGCGACGGCCCGGAAATAGCGCAGTTGGTGAAGCTCCATACTCAATGCCTATCACTTTCATAGTTATCATATATTGGACCTATGGAGTCTTCCAGGATAAATTAGGCGGGATTCAATTAACATCACGAACGAAAAGGAGGCAAGTATGGCAAGAGTTGCACGGGAAGTGGTGCAAAAGGCCGGCGTGGACGTGGATAAGCTTCTGGACATGCTGCTGCGCAACGCCGCTGCTGAACTGACCACTTTCTACTATTACACCATTCTTCGCGTCAACCTGATTGGTCTGGAAGGTGAAGGCCTGAAGGAAATCACCGAAGACGCCCGCATTGAAGACCGCAACCATTTTGAAGTCCTGGTCCCGCGCATTTATGAGCTGGGCGGCAAACTGCCCGACAGCATGAACGCCTTTCACGATATTTCCGCGTGTCCGCCCGCCAATCTTCCCAAAGATCCGACGGACGTTAAGGCCATGTTGCAGGTTCTGGTGGCCGCGGAACGTTGTGCCATCGGCGGCTATACCGCCATTTGCAATATGACGGCGGGCAAGGACCATCGCACCTATGACCTCTCTCTCGCCATCCTCCATGAGGAGATTGAGCACGAGGCGTGGTTCTCCGAGTTCATCGGCGAAGGACCTTCGGGCCACTTCCGCCGGTCGGGCACGGGCTTCGAGCGGAATTCCCCTTACACCGCAAAGTTCATGCATCCTTAGGATTCGGGTCTTTCAGGTTTACCAGTGGGCCGCCCCGCTTCAAATGTGGGCCGGTCCATTGGGCGACTTGAAGGACACCCGCCGCGCATGTTACCTCCGTTCCTCCGGTGAAGCTTTAAACCTTCATCCCTCTGCCCGCAGGTCTCGCGCTTTCCAAAAGCTCGCGCAGAGCTTCCACCGCTCCTCCCGGATGGTCAAACACGGCTGATCCGGCCACAAGAACGTTGGCGCCCGCCTCCACCACAAGGGGAGCCGTCCTTACTGAGATACCGCCGTCTACTTCCACTTCGATATCGAGTTCGAGCTCAGTAATCATACGGCGAACCTGGCGAATCTTGGGCAACGTCTCTGGAATGAACTGCTGTCCGCCAAAACCTGGATTCACCGTCATTACCAAGACGAGTTGCAACATCGGTAGAATTTCCGAAAGCAGGATGGCCGGCGTCGAAGGATTCAGCGCCACGCCCGCCTTTTTGCCGAAGGCATGAATTTGCTGGATGGCGCGGTGAAGATGAGGAGTGGCCTCCTGATGAATGATGATGGTGTCAGCGCCGGCTTGTGCGGTATTCTCGATGAAATCCTCGGGCGGCTGGACCATCAAGTGAGCCTCCAAGGTGAGTTGCGTCAAGGGGCGAAGGCATTCGATGGCCACTCCGCCAAAGGTGATGTTGGGCACAAACCTGCCGTCCATCACATCAATCTGCACACGGTCTGCGCCCGCTGCCTCGACGCGAAGGACGTCCGCACCCAGGCGCATAAAATCAGCGGAGAGAATCGACGGCGCAATTTTAATCAATGAACACCCTTGCCGCACGAATCCCCGATGGGCAGGTTCACTCATGGGTCGTTGCGGTCCCGAATTTTCCCCTCACCCGGCGCTTCGCTCACCCTCTCCCGGAGGGAGACGTGCGTGATTCAGAATGAGAGCTGTATTGAGCAATACCCATCGGAGAATTGTTCCGCCACCTAAATCAGCCGCGCTGCGTCAGCGTCAAGATACCAGCGCACCTGGCCGTTCGCTGGATGAATCCCTTGTGACGGAAACTGCGCCGCTCCCTGCTCTGGGCGCAGCACCTTTTGAAGCGTTTCCGCCTTGTCCGCGCCCGCCACCAGGAAGACCAATTCTGCGGCGGCATTGAGCACGGGAAAAGTGAGCGTCAATCGATTCATGTGGAATTTTTCGACAAAGTTGGAGGTCACCCAGAGTTTCATTTCGGTCAGCGCCTTCGATCCCAGAAAGAGGGATGCCGTGTGACCGTCACTCCCCATGCCCAGCAGGATTAGATCGAACCGGGGAAACTGGCCGGGCGCGGGTTGCAGAACTTGGGCCAACTCGTTGGCGTAATCGCAGGCGGCTTGGTCGAGATCGGGCTGCTCTGCCGCCATGCGATGAAAATGTGCTTTGGCGGCAGGAACCCGGTCCAGCCATGCTTCGCGGATCATGCGGAAGTTGCTTTCCGGATGGTCCGGAGGAACACACCGCTCATCCACTTGAAAGAGGTGAGTGTGCTCCCAAGGCAATTGCGCTGAGATGGCATCGGTGGCCAGAAGCTGGTAAAGCCGCCGCGGCGTGTTGCCGCCCGAAAGAGCAAGGCTGAAGATCTTCCCAGTCGCAACCTTGGCGCAAGCCCGCGTCACGACCAGGCTGGCGGCGGCTTCGCTCATGTCTTCGAGACCGGTAAAACGGCGGATTTTAGGCGGGTTAATCATAAACAAAAAGGGATGTGTTAGCCCAAATGCCACTTACGTCCATCGCGCTCAATGAAACTGTCGGCAGCGGGCGGCCCCCAGGTGTCCGCCTCGTAAAAATATAGGCCCTTTTTCCCATCCTCTTTCCAACGGTCGAGAATGGGCGTGATCAATTGCCAGCTTAGATCGACAAAATCGTCGCGCGTGAAAAGCATGGGATCACCCAACATACAATCGAGGAGCAGCGTTTCATACGCAGTGGTCGGAGGCGCCTCACCGAAGGCCTTATCGTATTGGAAGTCCATGGCCACGGGGCGAATCTGCATGGTGGTGCCGGGAATCTTGGCGTTGAAATTCAGGGATATTCCCTCATCTGGCTGAATATGGACGGTCAGCACATTGGGCTCAATGGCGCGGGTCAAAATACCCTGGAAAAGCAAGTGCGGGGCGCGGCGGAATTGGATGGCAATCTCGGAAACACGGCTGGCAAGGCGCTTGCCGGAACGGACATAGAACGGAACATCCGCCCACCGCCAGTTATCAATGTAAAGCTTGAGAGCGGCGAAAGTCTCCGTGGTGGATTGGGGAGAAACCTTGGGCTCAGCGCGGTAGGAAGGAAGTTTTTTCCCGTCCGCCCAGCCCTCCACGTACTGCCCGCGCACGGCAAAATCATTTAGTTGATCGAGCGGGATGGGACGCACGGCTCGCATGGCCTTGGCCTTCTCATCACGCACGGCGGTGGCCTCAAACATGGCGGGCGGCTCCATCGCCACCAGGCTCATCAGGGAGAGCACGTGATTCTGGATCATGTCACGCAACAGACCGGCTTCCTCATAATACGACCCGCGATTTTCAATGCCGATCTCTTCGGCGACTGTGATCTGGACATGGTCGATGTAGCGACGATTCCACACGGGTTCAAAAATGCCGTTGCCGAAGCGGAATACCAAAAGGTTCTGCACCGTTTCTTTGCCCAAGTAGTGGTCGATGCGGAAGATTTGGTCTTCTTTGAACACACCGGTGAGTGTGCGGTTCAGTTCTCGCGAACTTTCGAGGTCCCTGCCGAAAGGCTTCTCCACTACAATGCGGGTCCAAGTGCAGCCATCCTCCTTCGGGGTGGAAAGATCCGCGGCGCCAAGATGGTTGATGATGACCGGAAAAAAGCTCGGAGGCGTAGCGAGATAAAACAGCCGGTTTCCACAAGTGCCGCGATCCTTGTCCAACTGGTCAAGAAGCTTTTTGAGTTGGTCGTATGCAGCGGAATCGCCGAAATCGTCGGAAATGTAGTGCACGCCCTTGGTAAAGGCTTCAACGGATTCATTGTGCTCGGAAGAGAGATTCAGGTATTTTTTGACGGCTTCCCGCATTTTGTCGCGGAATGTATCATCCGTGTAAGACGTCTTGGCGCAACCGATCACGGAGAAGCCTGACGGGAGCAACTGCTGGCGAGCCAGGTAATAAAGCGCAGGAATTAGCTTCCTTTCCGTCAGATCGCCCGAAGCGCCAAATATGACCATGACGCACGGCTCGGGAACTCGCCCTTGGCGAGGCGGCACCTTGGTAGACCCTGACAAGACCGTGGCTTCTGCCATAGAAATCAGTCCTCTCTCTGTACGATCTGGGATTGCTGCAATAAATTCCGGCTCCTGGCCGGAATGTCCAAATTGAACTCAGACCTAAAGTAAAGCACTCCAATTCAATAATTTACGAGAGTATATCTGGGAAATCAGCGTACTAGAACTCTTCTCGAAATTGACATGGTTGTGTGCTTCTTGTGCGTCGATAATTCTTGCCAATCTTTTGTTTTCAATTACATGTCTGGCTCTCTCTTTCATTTTTAGTGTTTTTTGGGCCATCCGCCACCCGTAGTGACAACTGTTATTCGTGTATTTCTAGATCCAAACTCCGTCCCAGCAGTGTGTCTGAAATGGTCCAGGCTTGCGAAATCAAGTAGCCCATTCTAGCCCCAAAAACCCTCCCGAACTGAGAAAGACTGGACGAAGCAAAGCCACTGGGCGTCTTATAATCATCTTAAACTATTGATTCTAAACAAATTAATTGGATTTGGTCCTGATATCGACGTATCTTACTTATAATACAAGGGTTATCGATCATTAATGGCTTTGATTAATGGCTTTGGATGGGTTTAGTCCTCGAGTCTTCCTTTGTTTTCAATCGAGTTTGGGTTTGCTTCGAAAATAATTCTTTTCTTGTGCAATTCGCTGCTTCCCCACCGCCTCGTCGTGGATTGCCGCTTTCGCAGGAATGACGGTTTGCCATCCTCTGGATTCCCGTATTTGGGGGAGTGTCTGCTTACCATAATCTCGATTCCCGCGTTTCAGGGAGTGTGGCGACCTACCATACCTTGGGTTCCCGTTTTCGCGGGAATGACGGATTCCAATATTCCAGATTCACACTTCTCGCTTCCCCACGTTGGGGAAGTAACAACAAAAGGCGGAATTTAACCTTAGAGGCGCTAAGATCCAGCTACCTCATCCCTGCAACATTTCATGGGCTTTGGCCACGACGTTCGCTGCGGTGAAGCCGAACTTCTCCGCAAGTATCTTATAGGGCGCCGACGCTCCGAAGCGGGTCATGCCGATGACCTTCCCTTTGGGCCCCACGTAGCGCTCCCAACCGAAAGGCGATGCCGCTTCGACGGCAAGTCTCAACTCGCATTCGGCGGGGAAGACCGATTGCCGGTACGCTTCGGACTGCTTTTCAAACAGGTCCCAGCTCGGCATACTCACGACCCGCGCGGCACGCCCTTCGCTCACCAGCTTCTCATAAGCCTCAATGGCCACTACGACTTCCGATCCTGAAGCAATCAACAGAATCCCCGGCCCTTCGCCCTGTGACTCGGCAAGGACGTAAGCGCCGCGCTCCAAGCCATCCGCCGAGGCGTACTTGGCGCGGTCAATGATGGGAAGCGTCTGGCGGGTAAGCGCGAGCAGGACAGGGCCACCTCGATGCTCAATTGCAACCCGCCATGCGGCGGCGGTTTCATTGGCGTCAGCGGGGCGCATGAAACACAAGTTGGGAATGGCGCGGAGCGAGGGAATGTGTTCAATGGGCTGGTGCGTCGGCCCATCTTCCCCAAGAAAGATACTGTCATGCGAATAGTAGAAGATGGTGTGGATTTCCATGAGCGCCGCTAAGCGGATGGTGGGACGCATGAAATCTGAAAACGTCATGTAAGTCCCGCCATAGGGAATCAACCCACTCACGGCCAGGCCGTTCAAAATGGCGCCCATGCCGTGCTCGCGCACGCCATAATGCACATTGCGGCCGGCATAATTGCCCTTCTCAAAGTCACCGGCGCCCTTGATCTGGGTGTTATTGGAACTGGTCAGGTCCGCAGATCCTGCGATCAGGGTGGGCAGAGACGGAGCAATCGCATTTACCACCTTAGCGGAAGCCTGGCGCGTAGCAAGCATCCCATCCGAGGGCTTGAACGAAGGGATTTTGGATTTCCATCCTTGGGGGAGTTCACCTTGCACATAACGGTCAAATTCCGCAGCCAGTTCCGGGTAGGCGTCTCTATAAGCTTCAAAACGCGTTGTCCAATCTGATTCCCACCTTTTGCCCCGCTCGACAGCTTCCCGGAAATGGATTAGGGCTTCCGGCGGGATATAGAAAGGCGGATCAAGCGGCCATCCTAAATTCTGCTTGGTGAGCTTCACCTCTTCTACGCCGAGCGGCTCACCGTGGACTTCCGCCGTGTCATGCTTATTGGGACTGCCATAGCCGATGTGAGTCCTCACGCAAATAAATGACGGACGTCCTTTTTCGGCGTGGGCGCGATCGATGGCGGTGGCCACGGCTTCCAAGTCATTCCCATCCGGCAGCCTTTGCACAAACCACTGATAGGCCTCAAAGCGCTTGCAGCGGTCTTCCGTGAAAGCGAGTTCAGTATTCCCATCGATAGAAATGTGGTTGTTGTCGTAGAGATAAATCAGGTTATCAAGTCCCAGATGTCCCGCCAGCGACGCCGCCTCCGAAGCGACGCCTTCCATCAAATCACCGTCGCTGACGATGGCATAGACCTTATAATCCAGGATTTCGTGGCCGGGACGGTTGAAATGGGCGGCCAAATGTTTCTGAGCCACGGCCATGCCGACGCCGTTGCCAAATCCCTGACCAAGCGGACCGGTGGTGGTTTCAACGCCGGGAGTGAGGCCGTACTCGGGGTGGCCGGGCGTTTTGCTTCCCCATTGACGGAATTGCTTCAATTCGTCGAGCGGCAGATCATACCCCGTCAAGTGCAGGAGGCTATAAAGCAACATACAGCCGTGGCCGGCGGAAAGAACGAAACGGTCGCGATTGGGCCACTTCGGGTTGGTAGGGCTGTGCCGGAGGTATCGCGTCCAGAGGACGTAGGCCATGGCGGCGGCGCCCATCGGCAGACCAGGATGCCCTGAATTAGCTTTCTGGACGGCATCGATGGCCAGGCAGCGGATAGTATTGATCGAAAGCTGGTCAAGAACGCTGGAAGCAGATGAACCGGTTTGGGCCAGTGTTTGAGTGCTCAATTCAGTCCTCCTTCATGATTTGCGCGGCAAGGTTTCAATTTTGAGGGCGACTCGGAGGCGCAAGGCTCCTGCCGTTGCGCGCCGGGATTCATAATACCGGACGCATCCGGACAAAAACTTATTATATCCTCTCCTCATCCCACGAGGCGAACTCTGTGACGTTTTCGTAGTGGGTCAGTTTGCTGTAGCGGCGCTCTATGAGCGCCGCTACACTAAATTGCGCCACTATCCTCCACCCTTATCGATGTTCTGTTATCCTGATAAGTTCTACAATTCGCCAAACGTTGAGGAACGAATTCCATGAGCAAACAACATCTGGGCATCATCGGTCTGGGAGTTATGGGAAGCAACCTGGCCTTTAATGCGGAGAGCAAAGGGTTTTCTGCGGCGGGATACGACTTGAGCGCGGACAAGGTGCAACATTTCGCCGCGCTGGGCGCCGGAAAGAACGTGGTGGCTGCCAAGACGCTCCCAGATTTCGTGAATTCATTGGAAGAGCCGAGACGCATCCTGATGATGGTACCGGCGGGCGCGCCCGTGGACGCCGTGTTACGCGACCTGAAGCCGCATCTGAAGGCCGAAGACATCGTGATCGACGGCGGAAACTCCTACTTCAAGGATACGGAGCGCCGCGTGAAGGAACTGGAAGGCGGCGGGCTGCGGTTCTTTGGAATGGGGGTGAGCGGCGGTGAGGAGGGCGCGCTCCACGGCCCCAGTCTGATGCCGGGCGGTCATGAAGATTCTTACAAGCACCTGGAAGCAGTGCTCACCAGGATGGCGGCGCAAACCGAGGATGGCGCCTGCTGCACGTGGCTCGGACCGCGCAGCGCCGGGCACTACGTGAAGATGGTCCACAACGGCATCGAGTATGGGATCATGCAGGCGCTTTGCGAGGTCTACGATCTGTTCAAGACCGGGTTGGGGCTTTCCGCGCAAGAGGTCCGTGACGCTTTTGGCGAATGGAGCCAGGCCGAGCTTGGGTCATTCCTTGTTGAAATCAGCGCGCTGGTGCTGAACAAGATTGATCCTGAAACCAAGCAGCCGCTGGTGGACCTGATTCTGGATGAAGGAGAGCAAAAAGGCACCGGAAAGTGGACGGCACAAGACGCCCTGGACCTGGGCGTAGCCGTTCCCACACTGACCACAGCAGTTTGTTCCCGGATTCTTTCCGGACAGAAGGATGAGCGCGTGGCGGCTTCCGCAATTCTGGTGGGTCCGTCATCGAAATTTTCCGGCCCGAAGGCGGACCTGATTGGGAAGGTGCGGCATTCGCTGGGGGTGGCGATGGTGGTGTGCTACGCGCAAGGATTTGAGCAGCTTCGCGTGGCTTCGGCGGAGTATAGCTACAATCTGAAACTGCCCGAGATTGCCAGGATCTGGAAGGGCGGCTGCATCATCCGCTCCAAAATGCTCGATCCCATCGCGGCCGCCTTCCGCGCCAATCCCGGGCTGAAAAATCTGTTGCTGGATGCTTATTTCAGCCGCCTGGTGAATGAACAGGCGGCAAGCCTTCGCGAGGTGGTAAAGATATCCGCTGATCTGGGTATTCCCTGCCCGGCCATGGCTGCTTCACTCGCCTACATTGATAGCTACCGCCAGAAACGGCTGCCCGCCAATTTCTTGCAGGCCCTGCGAGATTGCTTTGGGGCGCATACCTATCGCAGGACGGATAAGCCGGGCGTCTTTCATACGGATTGGAAGGCGTGAGCCAGCACCGGCTGCCCATTGCAAAACTTGGGCCTTTGCGAACACCTTGGGACTGCATGGATGCCAGATTTCATACACGGCGACAGAATTTGGGTAGTGTCTCAGTTTGCTTGCTGTAGCGGCGCTCTATGAGCGCCGGAAGGTGTTGATAAATAAAATTCGGCGCTCATAGAGCGCCGCTACAGCAAGCAAACTGAGACACCGCCAGAATCGGGCGCCGCAAAGCTTCCTTCACTTCAAGGGTGAAAGCCACGGAGAATTGATGACGTGCAGCGCAACAACGACCATGCAAGCCCAAGCCGCATGACGGCCAAACGTCCTTTCCGCACGTGACCGCCAGAAGTAATAGGCTAGGCATGCCATGATGAATCCCAGCTCGAAAAGCCACCCGCCGCGCGGCCATCGCCGCCAGATGCCGAGTCCCATATGAATGCTCGCACCGGGCCACAAGGCCAGGTCCGGTGGATGCATGAAGAAATCCAGAACGAAGTGAGAAAAGACGGCGCATCCGAGCGCCAGGTGGACACCCCAGTCGCGGCCGTGGAACACGGACGCGAACAGGACTGACCAGACAACCGCCATCAGTAATGAGTGGGACCAGTCGATGTAGTCCAAGGCAAATCCGGGTGAAGTCCCCGGAGTCATGTGGACGCGTTCAATGCCCGCCATCACACACACTCCAAACAGGAGATCAAGGAAAACGGCCCCGGTTAACAGTCCCGCTGTAGGCGCGTCTGGCTTGCGGGCCTTGATGGCCAGCCCCGCCGCAAAGTGACCGGCATACATCAGCGAATCTTCCTAGCTTCACGGTGCCGCCTGGAATGCTCGCCGGGGGCGCGATCCAGCCATGCCAAAAGCGGCACGGGCAACGCAAAACTCAGGAAAACAAGAATCGCAAATCGCAAACTGGTCATCATGAATACCGTGGCGTTGCCAGAAGGCTACCTTCCTGAAGCCGCTGTGCTGGGGTGCGTGGTGTGATGATGCCGCTTCCTCCGTGAGCGATGGGAAGAAGCTCTCTTTTTCGAGGTTCCGGTTTTCGCTACCGACTTCTTTTCCATTTCCTTCCGTTTTCGAACATTCCGGCCTTGAAACTGCGGTAAGACGTTTTTCATGGACGTGGCTTGAGGCCGCAGCCCGTGCATGGCAAAACCCAGTTGATTCTGGCAATTGGTAAGATCCGTCAGATACATCTGGACGGCTTGATCGTGGTGCGTGAAGAGAAAAGTCAAGTAAGGGAGAAGATCGTCCTCTTGCGCCCGCAGGCCGCTCGCCGCTTTCTGATAATTCGCCGCAGCCCGAGGGCTTTCGTACTGCGCCACTCGCAGGATCACACCTTCAAGCGGCTCCAGCACGCGGTCAATCGAGACGTAGGTTTGAAAGCCCGAATTCAGGTCAGTGGGGTGTTCGGAAAAGAGAGATCTCCATCGCTCAAGGTTTGCAAGACTCTTCAAGAGATCCTGCCGCGAGGCGTTGAAGGCATTTTCCCCGGCGGCGGGCGCCTTCCATTTTTCCGGCTGTTCCTGACTCAATAAGTCCTTAATCCGAAAAGCAGGAACATAGACGCTGTAGAGCAGTTGCTTCACTTGCGGCGCACTGAGGGGCGGCGGCTGCGTGATGACCGAGGTTAGAGGCTTGATGTTAGGCTGAGCTTTTATCACCTCGGTCTCAAGAGCTGGGCCTCCGCCCGGAGCTTTCGCTGCCGGCGAGAGCAACTCCTTCATGCGTGCTTCCATTTCCGTAATGTAAGGCTTGAGTTGGTCCGCAACACGGGCCAAGTCCTGAGACGCCCGCAGAAATTGATTGCCTGCTGCAGAGCCCTGGTACGTAACGACAGCGGCGCCGATGGAAGCCACCACGGGTTGCAGGCTCTCGACGGCCGCTTGTGCCTTCTGCCCGTCCGCCAGATTATCCAGATGGTAATAAAACTGGTAGCGCCATCTTTCAAGGTCCTGAACCTTCTGTTGCGCCGAACTGATCGACTGATCGATATTCTGATGTTCCGCATCGGTCGTCTTCCAGAATGTGGTTTGCAGCGTACCCATCAGATCCTTAATTCTGGACTCAGTAAGAAAGAGTTTGTCCAGGAGAGCCTTGGCCTGACCGGGCGTCATGGTTGAGGCGCTGGAGGGCGGAGGTGAAACTCCTGCGCTGCCCCCAGGTGGGTTGGCCACAGAACGAGTGGGACTAGCGGGTTCAGGCGTGGGTTGCGCCGCAGGCTCAACGGCCGGAACCGATGGCGGCGGTGAGGACAAGTTCTCCTCGCTGGCTGGGGGGTTCAAAACCTGCGGTTGGAGCCGATCCGCTACTTGCTCCAGGTCCTGCGAGGCTTCCAGAAACTGGCGGCCTGCCGCCGGGCCCTGGTGCTGGAGTGCGGCAGTCCCGATCGAAGCCACGACCGGTTCCAAACTCTTGATGGCCGCTCGTATCTTCTGCGCATCCGCGTGATTATCCAGGTGGTAGTAGTACTGGTAACGCCATTTTTCAAGATCCTGAAGCCTCTGCTGCGCCAAACTGATCGATTGATTAATCTCCTGGCGTTCCGTGTCCGTGATCTTCCATGATGTGGTTTGCAGCGTACCGAGCAGGTCCTTGATCCTGGACTCTGCGAGGAAGAGTTTATCAAGAACCGGTTTGACTTGCTCCAGGTTTATTAAGGTGGGAGTGGGGTCCGAAGCTGGAGCGGCGCTAGTGGATTCCGACGGCTTGGAGACTGGCGAAGTTGGAGCGGATGATTGAGACCCAGGCGGCGTGGCGGGGCGGGCCGGTTGCCCGGCTTGCGGGCCATGAACCGCTAGAGTTCTACCCTTGGCCGCTCCTGCGAGACCCAGCAACCAAACTGCAATCAGGCAAGCTCCCGCCCGCGATAAAATAAATATACGTGCCTTCATCACTCCTCTTCACAACATTATGATGCGCGAAGCAAGAATGACAAGGTTTAATTGGACTCGTCTACAAATTTCTTCAAAGCCTGGCGGGACTCGTCACTGAGGTCTAGGAATTCAACGCCAATCCCCCGGCCATCGACCGAGTAAATAACACGGCACCGGCAACTGACGGGCTGTCGATCCTCGCCGATTGCAAAGGTCGCAATTCCCTCAGAAGATTCCGTAATTTCACTCTGCGGGAAAGTTGAAAGGCCTCCGGGACTGATGTCCTTTGCGACCAGCACATACTCCCGGCCGGAAAACTCCATGGCGACGTCGGATTCGATCTCAGCGCGCGCGTGTTTGCGGCGATCCGAATCAAATTCAAGCTGGTTGGGAGTATTGAATTCGCTCATGTCTCAAGTTTTGTCATGCCTGGAGTTTTGGGGTCATCGGTCTGTGAAGCCCAACGCAAATTGGCACTCCCTTACCGCGGTTGATCAGTCCAAAAGCAAAAGCCCCTTTCGATATCCTTCGTGAGCCATGCTATCACGCTCTGCGAAGAAATCGAAAGGGGTTTAGTCTACGGTAGTGGCGCGATTTGTTTGCGTAGCGGCGCTGCCTAGTCTACGAGAAGGTTTATCCCGGAAGAAACAAGTTATGCTGGTTCGATTACCTTTGAACAGCGCCGGCCGTTACGCTGCGGGCTGCTGCGCCGATTCCGGCTTCGACAATGGCTCCATGTTCTTCCTTGGTAAATTTCAGTTTCGAGCCACATTCGTCCAAATCCACCGTGACCAAGTCACCCAGTTCGATCTGCGAGGTGGCGAGCAAATTGGAAACCGGGAACACCAGGTGGCGTTCAATGGCCCGCTTCAGGTGGCGGGCGCCGGATTTGGCATCGGTTCCCTCTTCAAGCATGAACTCCCGCGCCGCGTCTGTGCATTGAAAGATGAAGTGCCTCCGTTCATTCGCGGCCAAAATGCGCTCTTGCACGCGTTCCAGCTCGATATCAAGAATTTCATCAAGGTGGTGCTTTTGCAGCGAACGGAAGACGATGATCTTGTCGATGCGGTTCATAAACTCCGAGGAGAATTTGCGGCGAGCCGCCTCCGAGGCGACGCGGTAAATCTTCTGATCCAGATCATCTCCGTGGGCCATGGCTTCGGAGTTGAATCCCATGCCCCCTTCCAGAAGATGCGCCATCTCTTTTGACCCGAGGTTCGAAGTAAGGAAAATCATGGCCCGGGAAAAATCCACGCGGCGGTTGTCGCCCAACGTCAGCGTGGCCTTGTCCAGAATACCGAGCAGCAACTGCCAAAGCGAGTCACTAGCCTTCTCAATTTCGTCGAAGAGCACCAGCGAAACCCGCAACTCGCTGGTGTGGTACTGGTCAAGAGCTTCCTGAGTGATCATGGGATGGGTCTCGCGATGACCCAGGTATCCGGGAGGGGATCCGATCAACTTCGAAATCTCGTGGCTGTGCTGGAACTCTGCGCAATCGACCTTCAACACGGCGTGAGCGTCGCCGAACATCGACTCCGCTGCGGCCTCCACCAGCCGGGTCTTGCCTGACCCGGTGGGGCCGAGCAACAGCAGATTCGCAAGCGGACGGCTCGGCGCGGAAAGCCCTGCTTTGAACACCTGGAAGACACGGGCCAAGCGGCGGATGGCGCGGTTCTGTCCTACGACACGCCGGCGCAATTCACTCTCAAAAGTCTCAACCTCCGGGCTCTGCCGCGAAGGGTCCAGAGTCATCACGGGTCTTGACATCGACTGCCTCCTCTTACAGCACGTCCGTGCCGTTACACCTGCTCTATATGCAAGACGCTTGCCATTTCCCCCGATCCATGAGGTTTTTCCCCGGACCGGACGAATTTGCGCAAGAGAGGCAGAAAGGTACGAACTCATTTTGGCTGTTGAGGAGAGCACCGGGATTTTCCCGTGGCGCCCAAACGTCTGGAATTCACTTTGCATTAACCAGTTATGTAAAGAATTTCCAAGTGTATGGAGAAACCGGTATCCCTTTTCCTATTATGATGAAATCTCTTTCTCTGTACTCAGGCGTCGAACCAGGCGAGAAACCATTAAAAAGGTCTAAACAACCCACCTCGTGCGGGCCCCTACTTTTACCGGCAGCCTGTTTCCGGAATCAAGAATATCGCCAGCGAGGCCCTCCGCATAAGAGATTCCTCGTCCCGGCTCCATAAAAAATGTTTACAACCCGCCTGTCTCGCTCGCCGAGGCAGAATTAACCCCACAATATTTACCGAAACAACCTCCCCAATTCCCAAAACGGGAAATTGAGATGGATAACGGCATTCAGCTTCGCGCTAACCCGGATTACTCACGAAGCTCCCTCGATTGCCGTTTCGGTCATGCCGAATTGCTTTCTTCCACCTCCGAAAAAAAGTGGAAGTAAAGATAGATGTTGATGGCCATGACGCCGGCATAGACGTAAAAGGGCAAGCCAATATCCGAAATATCAAACAGATAGCCGGTGAGAGAAATTGCTCCAGACGAAGCAGCCAAGCGCGCCACCTGATTGATTCCCAACGCGCGCCCCACTTCAGTTTGATCGACCATTACGACCATGGCATTCTGTTGGACCGGCAAAGCTGCAACCCGCAGTGCCGGGGTCAGGAAATAGATCGCCAGGGCAAGGCTCAGGTAATGACTGAGCGGCAACAGCGCTAATAGCAAAGCTCCCAATCCGCGGGTGTAGGCAATACTCTTCACAAAACCAAAGTGACGCTCCAGTCTGGGCGCCGCCAGAATGGCAAATGCGCCGAGCGTTCCGCTGATAAAGCCGTAAACAGACATTTGTGATTTGGGGACGCCGTAAACAAGGACGAAAAAAGGAATCAGAAAAGGTGTGATGAGGCCCTGGCTGAATCCGTTCAACGCTCCTGTCAAAGTAAATTTACCGATCACTCGCTTGCTGCTGAGGCGGCGTGTCTCTCCGCGCGTCTCTTTCAGGCGAATGGGCCACATGAAGGCCAGGCCGGCAAACGAAATGATGGTGGCCGCGAGGAAAATATCCCTCACCGTGAAAAGGCGGGCCATCAGCGCCCCGACCGCAGCGAAGGCGCCGCTCATGAAGGTGAAAACTGAAAAGTAAAAGGTTCGCTCCTCGAGCGAAGTAAGTCTGGTGAGGACGACCATTTGGATGGGCTGCGCCGCTCCGCCCACGCCGCCCCCCATCAAGGAACCCGTAGCAGAGTAGCCGCCAATCGCAGTCGCCAGAAACAGCACCCACAGTTTCACCGACAGAAAGACCAGCAATGAACTGGCTGGAAACATCAGCGCCACCAAAGCCAACGTCTTCTTCTGGCCCCAAATGTCCGCCATGAATCCGAACAACAGGCCAAATCCAGCGGTAGCGACCGCGGCAACGGTGTAGAGCAACCCTAGGGTCAAAGCCGAACGATGAAGGGTGGTCAAAACCAGGTACGGAAAAGCCAGCGTAATCATACCGGCCGAAATGCTGCGGGAAGTCCTGAAGATAGCTAGAAGGAACAAATACCAGTGACGCCTCGCCATCGGCCTCCATGATTCCCGCTATGACAGAAAGACAAGAAAATATAGCGGATGGTTAGTGGTGCTGTTTCGCTCCTACCGCAAACTGCCCCGTTACCTCCGAATTACTCTGAAAAATATCCGCCGGCGCTACCTGTCATGGGATTCATCAAGCAGGGACTGGGCTAGGGACAGCGCCTCCGCTAGGCGCGATTCGTCCAGACCTCCGCCTTGCGCGAAATTTTTCGCGCCGCCTCCTTTGCCGCCGCATCGGCTGAGCGTCTGGCGCATCAGCGCGCCGAGGTCGGCCGTTCCACCAGCGGACTGGGAGAAGAACAACGCTGCGGACTGGCCTCTTACGCCGATCAACGCCACGCTCGAATTGAGATGTGCGACGGCATGAGCCAACGTCTTTGCCTCCTGAGCATCCCCGGCTTCGAAAACCCGTTGAAGCACTTTCCGACCGTTTTTAAGCACCGCCTCTGCCCACCACTTTTCAGCTTCAGCCTCAGAAATGCGCGTGGTGAGCTTTTCGTTCAAGCGGAGAGCGCGGCGCAGATCTTCAGCCTGCCGCGAGGCAAGGGTGGGAACGTTTTCAAACGGGGCTGAAAAGAGCCGCACTGTTTCCTCAAGAGTGTGAAAGTCGCGCCGCACCGCAGCCAGAGCACGGCCGCCGCATACAAACTCGACGCGCATATGACCTTTCATCCGCTCCACTTTACGGACAACTACCAGACCGATGGCTCCCGTACGCCGAACATGCGTGCCGCCACAGGCGGAAAGATCAAAATCCGCAACCTGAATTAGCCGGACCTCACCTTGGCGCTGCGAGGGCTTGCGCAAGCCCATGTCCGCCGTTTCCCTGGAATCACGGAAAAGGATTTCCACAGGGCGGTCCTCAAAGATCACTTCATTCGCCAGTGTCTCTGCAGATTCGATCTGGCGAGGGCCAAGACGGTCCGAATCAAGGTCAATCGAGGACACTTCTGAACCCATATGGAAAGAGACCGTCTTGTAACCTCCAGTCCGCTCGAAAGCGGCGGATAGCACGTGTTGGCCAGTATGCTGTTGCATGTGGTCAAACCGCCGGCCCCAATCGATGATTCCCTTCACCGTTTCATCCTTTGGCTTGCTCTCAACAATATGCGCAATTCCATCCTCCTCATCGATCACGTCCAGAACGCGCACATCCCCTAACAGGCCACGGTCTCCGGGCTGACCGCCAGATTCCGGATAGAATGCTGTGCGATCCAAATAAAGACGCACGCCAGTTGGACCGGGCGAGTCCCCCATAATTCTGGCTTCGAATTCTCTCAGGTAGCAGTCCTTGTAATAAAGACGTTCCGTCTTGGACATAGCAGCCTTGCTCAAATGCCACCGGCCTTAACCCGGCGGAGGACGCGGACTGTAAGCTTGCACTCTTGCCCGCGGACAGTGGGGGTTTTCCTCAAGCTCGAAGCTCGAACCGCGGTCTACCCAGCCGCCGGAGCATCAATTCTTGACTAGCATCTCCATCACTTCAAGATACTTGTAAGCGCTGCCCGTAAGAAAGAGGACAATCGTTTCCGTTCCAGAAAGAATTCCATCTGCCAACAGACGGTCCAACGCAGCAATCGTCGCGCCGCCTTCCGGCGCAGTCAGCACTCCTTCGGTTTCTGCGAGACGGCGCGTCGAGGCCAGCATGTCATCGTCCATCACGGCGACGGCTGCTCCCCGGCTTTCGCGCAGGGCGCGAAGGATCAAGAAATCGCCGACCGCGGAGGGCACGCGCAAGCCGGAGGCTACCGTTGTGGGCTTTTGCCATTCCTCCGCGCGCTCGGTCTCCTGATTAAAAGCACGCACTATCGGTGCACAACCGGAAGACTGAACGGCAAACATGCGCGGGCGGCCGCCAATCCATCCAAGTTGCTGCATTTCCTCGAACGCCTTCCACATTCCCACCAGCCCTGTGCCGCCACCGGTGGGATAGATCATGGCCTCGGGGATCTCGCCGCCTAACTGCTCAAACACTTCATAGGCCATGGTCTTCTTACCTTCTACGCGATAGGGCTCCTTGAGGGTCGAAACGTCAAACCATTCGTGCATGTCCAGCTCTTCGCGCATGACGCGGCCACAGTCCTTGATGCTTCCCTCCACCAAGGTCACCTTGGCGCCGAGAATGGGACATTCCAGGCGATTGACCAGCGGCGTCCCTTGCGGAACATAAATACGGGCTTCCATCCCGGCTCGAGCCGCATAAGCGGCCATTGCTCCCCCTGCGTTTCCTGCCGACGGCACTGCAACTTTGCGGATGCCGAGCTCCTTTGCCATGCTGATGGCTGCGGTCATGCCCCGCGCCTTGAAAGAGCCGGTGGGATTGACGCCTTCATCCTTGAGGTAAAGATTCGGCACGCCCATTTCCTCGCCCAACCGCGGCGCATGTAGCAAAGGAGTAAATCCTTCACCCAGGCTGACGATATTGCTCTCCTCACGCACCGGCATAACCTCACGGTATCGCCAGAGGTTTGGCGCGCGCCCCAGGAGAGAATTCCGAGTCATGGATCGCGCCGCTTGAGCGAGGTCATACCGCGCAAACAGCGGCGACCCGCATTCGCAGAGGTTATAAACCTTACCGGCTGGATAGGTCCGGCTACAACGCGCGCATTCAAGATGGGTCAGTGTGGACATAAGCCAAAAAGTTTAGCAGAGATGGAGAATAAATGGGGAGAGGCAATGCGGCCGCGCAGCCGCCGGCCGCCTGTTCCTGGTATTACCTCTGTTAAACTGGAAGCAGCTATGCTAATCCGACTCATCGCCATTGACCTGGACGGGACGCTCCTGAACAGCCGTAACGAAATCTCGGGCGAAAACCTCAAAGCCCTCACCGCTGCGTACCAGGTCGGCGTAGAGGTGGCGGTCGTGACCGGCCGGCGCTTCCATTCAGCACGCCCTTTCGTCGAGCAAATTCCCTTCCCTGTCACCATCATCTCCTCCAATGGAGCGCGCATCGGAAACACGTCCGGCGAGGTCTACCATCGGAACTTTCTCCCCGCAGATTTGGCCCGGAAGGTGATTGCAGCCGCTGCGGCCTATCGCCCTTACGCCGTGGCCATCTTCGACCGTTCCGGACGCGGCCAGGTGATGATGCAGGTTGGCGCTTCGCACGAAGGTCCGCTTGCCTGGTACTTGCGCAACAATCCGGATTCCCTGGAACTGGTTCCGGACCTTGTCACAGCCATTGCCTGCGATCCAATTCATGTGACCTTTGGCGGGCCGCCACCCGCCATTGAGCCATTGGAAGCCTTCCTGCATGGCTCAGGCTTCTCAGCCGAAGTCTACTTGACGTGGACGAAATACCTCACACGCAATGTCTCCCTGCTCGACGTCATGAACCGCGCCTGTTCCAAAGGAAGCGCCCTTGCCTTCTGGGCTGCACACCGGTGCATCTCTTCCCGGGACGTGATGGCGATCGGCGACAACCACAACGACCGAGAAATGCTTGAATTCGCCGGTTGTGGGGTGATGATGGCGAATGGCAGCACGGATCTCCATGACGGCCGATGGTTCCGAACTCTTTCCAATGACGAGCACGGCGTGGCGGAGGCCATCCGGCAGTTTGTGGTCAAATAGGGCTGACCCTGATGGCCGGCCATGTGCGCTTCTGGTTCGGGCGCTTCTCAGGGCCGCCTCGCGGGCGGGCAGAAGACCCGCCCCTACGGATTGGCCGATCTCGCCGGTATCCTTAGTCTGTCGGGCACGAGTCCCGCCCCTACTGGTGAATGACCTCCGTTCCGGGCGGAGGAGTGAAATCAAACAGCGAAGGACTCACAGCCAGATTGCGGCGAAAATTTGAAAAGTCAAACTGCATGGTGCTGTTATCGGGATAAAACACCACCAGGCGGCGGATGTCAAACGTGGGTGTGAGCTCAATCAGCGCGCTCGAGTAATCACCCCTAAACCGCGAGCGAGGAATACCGCGCAGCACGCGGTCACCCGGATCAGGGCGCAAAGCCTGGTTAGCAAACTCAATCCGCGAAAACATTTTTTTCAGGTCGATCCGTGAAAGCAGCACGGCCAGCGGAATCCGCACGTCATCCGCCGACTTCACAGGTGACACGGTCAATTGCTTCTCCTCCGGGATATAGAGGAACAGATCTTTGCCGTTGGAGAGAAACAGCTTTTGTTCCGGTCTCTGATATTCCCACCGCATCTTGCCGCCTTGCTCAAGATAGACCGTGCCGGATTCGACGCGCCTCCGGCCCCAGGCAAAATAGCTTTGAGTGAAGTCGGCTTTCAAAGTCCTAACACCCTGGTAACTTCTCTCAAACCGAAGGACATATTCTTCGAGCGGTATTCCGGGATTGTTGCTGGCGGAGGTAAACGCGGCTGGAATGCCCGCAAGCCACGCCAGCAGAAAAGCGAGGCAAAAGGCGATCCGAATAATGACTCGCCGGATTGGTTCGTGGGAATTTTCAGGGATTGGCAGCTTGGTCATGGCTTAAGTTTGATTTTAGCTTTTTGAGGGCTGCGAGGGCGAGCGCATTCTTGGGATCTGTTTGAAGACCCGCTTCGTACTCCGCTATGGCCTGCTCAAAAAGCCCGGCTGAAGCATCCAAGGCGGCCAAGCCAAAATGGGCCCGGCTGTCATAGCGATTCAACGCCAGCGCACGTTGAAATTCAATCCGCGCCTCACCGGCGCGTCCGGCCTGCATCTCCAACTTGCCTAACCCATCGAGCGCCGTGACGTTGGGACTGGCGGCGAGCGATTTTTTGAACTCGGCCATCGCTTCTGCCGTCTGGCCCATAGTTTCATCGAGTCTGGCCATTTCATTGCGCGCGGCAGGATCAAGCGGAGATAGAGCAATGGCCGCCTTCAACTGAAGCTCCGACTCGTTCCACTTCCGTTCTTTACGAAGGACTGACCCCAGATTGAGATGAGGGTCCGTATAATCCGGCTTCAGGAGCATCGCCCGCCTGAGATAGCTTTCCGCTTCCGTGTAATTGTTCTTCCGCGTGTAATAGAGGCCCAGATTATTCAGGAAGATGCTCTGGGTTGGACGAAGCTGAAGCGCGCGCTCCCAGCATCGCCGCGCATCTTCAATCCGGTCCTGCCGCCAGTAAACCGTGCCCAGATTATTCAGAATTTGATAAGCGTCCGGCGACTGGGCGAGGGTCTTGGTGTAAAGAGATATGTCATTACGCCAGTCGCGGTTACGAATCACGATCCGCGCGGCGGCGGCAATCGCAATCAGGCATGCGGCTGCGGCCACCATAGGCCGGAGTCGACGAGACTTCGCGCCGGCTGCATCCCAACCCAGGATTCCCGCCCACGCCATTAGCCAGCAGAAGCCGACCGAGGGAAGATCGAGGTATCGCTCCGCAAACACGTTCGCTGCCATCCATCGCGCGTTCAACACAGGAGCGAGTGTCGCAATGAACCACACAAGCGCGAAGGAAATCCGGCGGTCCCGGTTCCAAAAGACGATGAATAAGGCCAATCCTGCTCCCAACACGCCGATGCCTGCGATCACGCTCGGGTCCGCGAGGCGCGAGCTCGCATGGAAAACGTAGAATGCGCAGAGGCGGGCGGGCCAGAAAAGCTTGCCGGTATATTGCGCGACCAGCGCCAAGCCGGAAAGGAAAGCTACCCGCCAAGTCAGGTGGGGAAGCTGGATGACCGGAGCAAGCCCACCGAGCACACTAACTCGGAATACCAGATAAGCCGCGGTCAGCAGCCACAACGGCCCGTATCGGGCCAGCTTTCCAGACCATGCAGTATCTCGCCGATCCTCCCGGCAGGCGTGTTCGTAGAAAGTGGCCAACGCAGGAAAAGTAGCTGCCTGCTCCTTGGAAAGCAGAGCCAGCAGAAAGCTTGCCATCATTCCGAGCATAGCCGCGTCCGAAAGGCCGCCAGCTCCCTTGGGCAGCCGCAGAAAGAAGTAAAAGGCCAGCAAGAAAAAGACGGTGAGCTCCAGCTCCGTGACGCCCGCAATCCACGCTACGCTCTCCGTGTGGACGGGTTCCAATGCAAACAGTGCCGCTGCCACGAACGCCAGGCTGCGCCGTTTGAACATCCGCTCTGTCACCGCAAACAGCAGCAGCGTCACCCCGGCGTAGAGCAGGACGTTCATCAGGTGATAGCCATAAGCCAACATCCCGAACAGCTCGTGGCAAATCAGATAGCCCACGGTCATCATGGGGCGGTAATAGTTGGTGAGTCCCTGTTTGCCAACGTAAGACCAGACCGTGGTCGTGAAAATTGCGCGTAAATGACCAAAATTCAAAATGTAGGGATTGTTCAGCACCTGCGTGTCATCGTCATAGACGAACCCGTTAAGGAAAGTATTCAAATAAGGGAGAACGGCCAGCAAGAATAGAACCGCAAGAGAGAAGGCAAGCGTTTGGTGAGTCTTAGCACGGCTGGAAATGGGCGGGCACGTATCCTGCTCACGGGAGCGGTAGAGATGGGGAGAAATCTCACTCAAGGGATGACTCGATTTGATTTGGGCTTTTGGGGCAGCGCCGGCCCAGCCTTCCCGCTCAAGCGGCGGACCGCAGCGAGAACGGTGGCATTCGCAGGATCGGTCCGAAGACCGGCCTTATACTGTTCCAGAGCTTCCTGATCTCGGCCTGTGTTCTCGTAAAGCAATCCGAGTAAGAAATGGGACCGGCTGTCCGCGGGATTCAAGGCTTCCCCTTTCAGGAAGGCTTGTTCAGCTTGTTGGGTATTTCCCAGCACCCATTCCGCAAGACCCAAACCATAGTACGCGCGCAGCGAGGGTTGGCTGCGTAGAGCAGCCTGGAATTCGGCAGCGGCCTCGGCGTTCTTCCCCTCATCCTGCAGGAGTTCACCCATCATGACAAGGGCGCGAACGTTGAGAGGAGCAATGGCGACGGCTTGCCGAAGATCGGCTTCCGCATCCGCGCCATGACCCAAGTATTTTTCTGTCTGGCCCAGGTTCACCAGCGCGCTCACGTCATGCGGGCTCAGCGCCAGGGCTTTTTGCAAGTAGTATTCCGCCTCACCATAACGCTTCTCCCGGTAGCAGAGCAGCCCCAGGTTGTCGAGGACGTAAACCGCGCCCGGCCCAAGCTGATAGGCCTTCCGCCATTCCAGTTCGGCGCGCGGCCAATCATGCCGTTGCCAGTAGATGATTCCCAAGTCATTATGCATATCGGAGGAATTGGGAGCGTTGGCGAGCGCCGCCTGGTAAAAGACAAGGTCGTTCTTCCAGGCAGGATTATGGATGTAAATCCTGATTGCGCAAATCACCGCAATCACAACGCCCGCGGAGGCTATCACCATGCGCCACACCGCCCGCCGTGGCGCGGCTTCCTTCCAGATTAAAGCGGCCCCCCAAGCGGCAATCCAGCAAAAGCCGGCCGAGGGAAGGTAAAGGTAACGTTCCGCAAAGACGCAATTGGGAAGCAACCGGACATCCAGCACCGGAGCCAACGTCAGCGCAAACCAGACGCACCCGAAAGATATGGGCCGCGCCCACCGCCAGAGGGCGTAGAACGCCAAAGCAAAAATCGCCACCGCCAACAAGCCTTCGAGCATTTGCGGCACCCACTCGCCCAGCGTCTGCGGAAACGCGTAATAAACATGCAGGTGAACCGGCCAGATGATTTTTTTCAGATACTGCCCGGCGAGCCCGGCGGCGTAAAAAACCACTTCATCCAGGCCAAAGTCTTTTTTCTGGCCGCTGGGCGCGAATCCGCCCAGAACATGAATCCGGAAAATCACATAACCGGCGCCCAGTATCCAAAACAGTCCGTAGCGGCTCAGCTTTTCCCTTAAACCGGTTTGGTGATGGCCGGACCGGTAAAAGTGTTCATAGGCAGTGGCGAGTAGGGGAAGCATCATTGCCTGTTCTTTGGAAAGCAGACAAAGGAAAAAGCTGGCGGCAAGGCCGGATTGCCCAAGCCACCAGCGCCGGTCATGGGGGCGAGCCAGGCTGAGGAAGAACCAGAACGTCAGCAGGAAGAAAAGCGTCAGCTCCAGATCCGTAATCGCCGCGATCCAGTTGACCGGCTCGGTGTGAATGGGGTGAAGCGCAAAAAGCGCCGAAGCAATGAAAGCCATTGTCCGGTCACCAAACATTCTGAGCGTCAGCACATAAAGCGCCAGCACCACCGCCGCGTTGGTCAGGATATTCATGAGATGAAAGTAGAATGGGCGGTAGCCGAAGGCTTGGTGAATCAGCAGATAGCCGAAGGTCATCAGCGGACGGTAGTAGTTGGTGACGCCTGTCGCCCCACCCTGATAGGACCATACTGTGGTCGTGAAAATCTGCCTCAGATGGCTGAAATTCTGGATGTAGGGGTTGGCCAGGACTTGCGTGTCATCGTCGTAGACGAAACCGTTCCAGAGGCTGTTGAGGTAAGGAAGCGTAGCGAGCAGCGGCAGGATAAGAGGTGGAAGCCAAATGCTCCATCGCAAATTCCGGGAACCCGCATCCGCCGCTGCAGGAGAATCGGAGCGCGCCATGCCGGAAATTGCGGCGGCGTCGCTCACAACGGCTCTCCCGGACTGCTTTCCCCGGCCTGGACAGGCTTGTGCGGTTCAAGCCAGCGTTCCGGCATCGGGACTGCCACGCTCAGTTCGCCATAACGGGCGAAGAGCCAGTTGGCCAGGAAGTAGGCCAGCGGCGCCAGCAAGAAGCCCACTACGCAATCGACCAGGTAGTGGTAGCGGAGATAGACCGTTGAGAACCACAGGCTGAGGATGAAGGGCGAAAGAATCCAGAACAAGGTTTTGGAATTACGCCAGGCATAAAGCCACACGACAAAAGAAATGCCCACGTGAAGGCTGGGGAAAACATCGCGGGTAATTCGGGCGTAATCCATAAAGTCAATTTGCCGGCTGAAGATGGCAAGGGGTTGAGTCAGGGGGACGGTGTATTCGTTGCGCAACGCATACAATGGCCCCACGGCAGGCACCAGAATGTAACCGATGAGTCCGAAGAGGGTAATCAACACCATTCCAAACATCATTTCCCGGAAGCGCTCGCGCGGACGACAGATGTAAAGGAAGCAGGCGACGATCGGAATGTTGTAGAGATGGAAAGCGTAGGCAAACTCCATCCAGGCGGTTAAGGAAGGACTGATGATGCGTTGGAGCGCCAAGCTAGGTTCAAACCCGAATAGCCACTGGTCCCAGGCAAGCAACGAGGCGTCGCGGTCATGCGTGACGAGCAAATGCGTGGCCGCACCCCAGAGCGAATAATACATCATCAAAATGATCAGGAACGGGAACCAATCCCGGAGAATATTCCAATAGGGCCGCACGAATTTCCTGATGTCCTCGGTGGATTCAACCCGAGTCTCTTCGCCCGCCACAAAGTAATGGATCACTTCCTTCGCCAGAAGCAAAGCAACGGCAGGAACAATGATGAGGACGTCGGCGGGCTTGGCGCCTTCACCGCGAACTTCTGAGAAGATCACCTCGACGGCAAGAAAAGCCACAAAGAATGCAACCGCCGCAGCGTCCTCCAGGCGGAAATTGAGCCGCATTCGGCGGTTACTGGCCATAGAACTCCTTCAAGTTTTCAAAGTGTTTCTGTTCGTCCACTGAGAAAGGATATTTGCCAGTGGCGTTCAACACCGCCAAACATCTCGATGTGTCTCCGGAAAGATAGTAAGCTTGGGCAAGACCATCCACTGCGGGAGTCAGAGTGGGAGCCAATTGCAGGACTTGAAGAAAGGTCTTTTCGGCGTTTGCATAGTCCTTAAGTGAAAGATAGGCCTGACCGCGCAGGATATAGGGCACCGAGTAAGAAGAATTTGTCCGAAGCAGGTTTGCGGTGATGCCGATGACTCGATTATAGTGGCCCAGCACCAAATCACTGGCAGCCAGGCGCACCGCGTCGTCCTCGGGTAGTTGGCCCCCGCTCAACTCCTTGATTTTCGACTCGTCCTCGATCACCGAGTTGTACTGGTGAGCGCGCAGCTTGACTTGAGCGAGCTGCTGCCAATACCGCAGAATGCCGGGCCGCAATTCGACTGCCCGCAGAGCGTTGGAATAGGCTTTGTCAAGTTGGACCTTGCTCAAATTCGATCCGCTCACCCAATAATAGGATTCCGCAGCAAGATCGTATCCCGCGATGTCCGCTCCACCAATGACCAGCGCCAGAACCGCGGCGTACAATGCGTATCTCACCGGTGCGAGCCAGTTAGCTCCGCTAGATCCATCGCCCGGCCTTAAGGCGCCCACGGCCTTGACGGAAACCAATCCGAGGAAAATCAGCGCCAGAACCTTCGTCAATTCCCAAAAGATGAACTGTATTCTTTCCATGGATGGATGATCCAGGTTTCGATGAACCCTTAGCCATGCGGAGCCAAAACGGACTTCCATGCCAAGGCGTTCGAACACTGTCATTTCCGCGAAGCTTGTTCCCGCGAAGGCGGGAAGCGCGAATCCAGGACTTGCAGTACCGATGGCTTCCCGCCTTCGCGGCAATGACGGGCCCAAAGTGGCTCAGAATATACTGCCAGAAATACGCAGATCCCCACGATGAAGTTTATGATTCAGATGGCGCCTCTATTCTAACAGCCTCAGATTCACACCACTTCGAGGTGAAAGTTGCGCGTGCCCATCCGGACCCAGAATATAAGGAACGCCGGACGGGTCCTGCGGGATGCCGCGAAGGATGCCGGCTGCAACCATGTCCCGGATTGAAGCCGGGGCGTGTTTTTCTTTCGTCTCATAGGCAGCAACCAGGTTGTCAATGGTATCCATATCCTGCCTGGCCTTTAGTGCCGCGAGATGAGCAAGGGCGCTCTTGCGGATGGTGTCATTCTGGACGTGCTGGTAAATCTGCGACCACAAGATTTGCGAGGTCCGAAGTTCCCCGCCCTTCACGGCTACGGACGCGGCCAGTGCTTTCATCCAATATTGCGCGCCCGGGCGTTCGCTTCCGGCCTTGAAAGCGCGGGCTGCGCTCGGGTAATCCTTCAAATCCCAATAGTAGATAAACCCCAGGTCTTGCCAGAACCGCCAATAATCGGGGTTTTGCACAATGCCCCGCTGTAGGAGTTGCAACGAAAGCCTGGGCTCGCCTGCCCCGGCGGGCGGTTTTTCCGCCAGGAAAATGGCTCCGAACCGGTAGGCCACAATTAAGTGAGGGTCCAAATCCGTGGTCATAAAAAGCAGAGGTCCAAGCAGGTCAAAGCGCCTGGAATGGGCAAGGCTCTCGCTGCCAAAATATTGCACAACACGAGTCCAGTAAATGTCCGCCAGCAAACCGGTATACCCCAGACTAAGAGCTTTTAGAGCGTTCCCGGAGCGGATATAAAGCTCAGGAGCACCCTCCGCGTTTTTGTCCGCCCACGAGTCCGAAACCCAACGCACGGAAATCTGAGCGGCGAGGGCCAACGCCAAGGCCAGCCACCAGGCGCCGCGCCGGGGCAAGCGCGAATCGAGAGTTTTGTGAGTTTCCATCATAGCAGTCTGGCACGAAGGAAATTGTTTGCCGCTGTCGGGGCGACCCTAATGGCCGCCCCTAGGAATATCACAGCAATTCCCGCTCCTCAAAAATCAGCACGGAGGCTGAAACCAGCACCGTGACGTAGAGCAGAGCATAAAGGGAATTCGAAACCAGCAGGTAGCGCGGCGCCCACGAACCATGCGCGGCTTCGCTGATAAAATTGAGCCTGCGAACGTCTGGAAGCAGGTAGTAAAGGGCCAAAGTGAATTTGCTCAAAGCCACGCTGCCCGTGTGCGCGCCGGACCAGCGAATGTCATCCAGAAAGTTGCCGATCACAAAGAGCGAAACCGTAAAGACTCCGGAAAGCACTGGAGTGGCGATGCAGGAAAACAGAAGCGCCAGTCCTACGATAATGGCAAATTGCAGCAGGATGAAATAGACGGCCTCAAGCGGCGCGAGGTCGGCGAATTCGAATCGGCGGTTTTCAATCCACAACGCCAGATAAAAGCCGGCGGTCATAATGGCGGTATTGACGAGCAAGGTCAAAAACAGCCCAAAATACTTGCCCAGAATGAACTCGGCGCGCGACACCGGCTTGGAAAGCACGTTATAAAGAGTCTTGCGCTCAATTTCCTTCCAGACCAGACTGATACCGATGAAGATCGCCATCAGCAGCCCGAAAATAGAGATCGAGCTCAAGCCCAGATTCACCAGGATGATTTTCTGGATGCCAACCGAAATCCTGCCGAAGACGATGGCCGCGCCAATCAAGAACAGCGCGAAAACGATCAGGTTGTAGAGCACTTTGTCCCGCACGCATTCTTTGAACGTGTGAACGGTGATAGCAAGCGTTCGTCGAATCATCCCTCGCATCTCCAAACAGAAGCTGGCTGTAGCGGCGGTCGGAGCTTGCCCTGTCAGGGCAAGCTCCGACCGCCGCTACAGCAAACGGAGCCATTACCCGGAATTTATCTTGGCCGGGACAGCGGAGTCTGCGGGTTCGGCCTCCGGCTGCTTCTGGATTCTGGCCATGAAGTAGTTCTCGAGCGAAGCCTTTACGGGGTTTAGCGAGATCACGCGCGCCCCCGAACGGAGGGCAATGTTGAGGACCGTGCTCGTCTCAACCTCGGCCGGAAACTCGATTCTTACGCGATCCCCCGTTCGCACCATCGTACGCGCTAATGGCTTCAGGGCGCGAAGAACCTCCGGCGGTGGATCTTCAAGCACTATCTCCGTGGCTGCAAGCTCAATCCCGAGGATTTTGCGCAATTCACCGCAACCTTGAAGCCGCCCGTGATCGAGGATGGCGACCCGGTCGCAGAGGGTTTCCGCATCGGAAAGGATGTGGGTCGAGAAAAAGACGGTCTTACCTTCTTGCCGGAGTTCGAGGATCAAGTTGCGCACTTCGCGCCGGCCAATGGGGTCCAGGCCGGACATGGGCTCATCCAGGAAGATGAGGTCGGGGTTATTCACCAGCGCTTGAGCAATTCCCAATCGCTGCACCATTCCCTTGGAAAACTTGCGAAGGGGAAGATTCCGTTGCTCAGTGAGGCCCACGCGGTCCAGCAGGCGGCCGGTTCGGTTGCGGGTTTCGGCTTTGGAAAGCCTAAAAAGCCCGGCTGCATAGCGCAGGAACTCGGTGGCCGTCAACTGATCGTAAAAGCTTGGATTTTCAGGGAGATACCCGATCTTAGAACGGACGGAAGGGTCGTTTATATCGCGGCCCAGCAAGGTGGCCTGCCCGGAGGTTGGGAAAATGAGGCGGAAGAGAATCTTGAGGGTCGTGCTCTTTCCAGCGCCGTTTGGACCTAGCAGTCCGAAAGTCTCTCCAGCTTCGACTTGAAGATTCAGATGGTCCAGCGCCCGCTTGGGCCTCTTTCGCCAGAACCCAAGCCGGTAATCCTTCGATAGGTCCTTGGTTTCGACGGCTAACATGATTCAGATGGCGCAACCCGTCACGAAATCACAAAAAGCCGAATAACTTCAACTTTGGCGACGGTCTGTGACCGCCGGTCTTAATCTACAAATTGTCTCGGCGATCCTTGACCGCCTTTTTTGCTTTTCACCTCGGCGGTCCCTGTCAGGGCAAGCTCCGACCGCCGCTACAGCATTGGATTGAAAAAAGTAGAGGGGGAACTTAGCGTTCCCCCTTTCTAAAGGTCTCAAACCTGAGAATTCAGACGACTTTTACCCACCAATTGGCGAATCGGTTGCCGCAGCCGTCGAAGCCGTGTTGAAGCGAATCACGTTCGACTGGTCTGTGAAGTAGTAGTTCTGGCCCGTGGTGCCTTGCACGACAGGGTTCCCAGTGATGCCATAGGTGTCGATGTTGCCAGCGGTATCCGCTGCCCCAGGCGTGTAAACCAGAGAATAACCACTCTTGATGCCTGCAGCCAGAACGCTGTCAATCAGTCCGGCGGAAGTTGCTGTGGGTTGTGCGCCGGCAGCCTGAGGACCCAGGGCGATCAAAGTCGAGCTATAGCCGGTGTTGTACGTCGAAGAGTAAGTGATCTCCGCGGTGTTGAGGGTACGAAGCGAGCCAACACAAGAAGCCTGGTTAGCAGCAATCTTCGACCGCAGTAGGTTGGGAATCGCAATAGCCGCAATGATCAAGATGATCGCGACCACAATCAGAAGCTCGATCAGTGAGAAACCGCTCGAGGTCTTTTTCATAAAGTAACTTCCTCCATGTCCATCAAAGTCCCCGACAGGTTTCTCCAGCCGGGCGTCCTACCTAAGAGCATGTCCCATTCCAAAGCAACCAGAGCCATCCAATTTTACTTAAAAGTTATCCGCTTTCATATGTATACATTAAATCGCGGCGATTGGGCCTGTGATCTTGGAATAAGCCAGAGATAGCGCCTTGCCTGAATTTGTCGTAATGAAATGACATTTTTTGTCACGCGTCGGGGCAACCCTGGTGGTTGCCCGTGCCTGAATTCATGACTCTGCCGGTGGACAGTCGCCGGGGCGATCCCGCCCCTACCACTTAAATCCCATGCTTTTGGGCATAATGCCGGAAGGACCGATAGGACATGCCCAAGAGATCCGCAGCCTTTGTGCGGACACCGCCAGCGGCCCGCAATGCCTCCATCAGATATTGTTTCTCCATTCCCGCTATTTCCCTTTCAAAATCAATGCGTTCGCCCGAAAGCATGACGTGTTCACTCTTGACCGGGGAATTCCGCAGCACTGACTCGGGCAAATGCCGGACCAGCAGCAGCCGGTCCTGGTCTCCGGCGAATGCCACGGCCCTTTCAATGGCATTCTCCAGCTCCCGGACGTTGCCCGGCCATGAATAGCGGCGAATCGCCTCCAGGGTCTCAGGATCGAAGTCATGGACGGGACGGCCTGTCTCGCCGGCATATTTTCGCAGGAAATGGCGAGCCAGTGGCTCAATGTCCTCCGTCCTGTTGCGGAGCGGCGCCACATGCACCGGAATCACGCTGATGCGGTAATAAAAGTCTTCACGGAATTGCCCCGAGGCAACCATAGCTTTCAGGTCGCGATTGGTGACGGCAATCAGCCGCACATCGATGGGGATATCGGCGGTTCCGCCCAATGGCCGCAACGTGCGCTCCTGGAGCACGCGCAACAGCTTAATTTGCATGCTGAGGCTGGTCTCGCCAATCTCATCCAGAAGCAGCGTGCCGCCATGGGCTTGTTCAACAATGCCCTTCTTATTGGTATCGGCGCCGGTGAAAGCGCCTTTCATATAACCGAAGAGCTCGCTTTCCAATAGGGTCTCCGGGAAGGCGCCACAATTGATGGAAACAAAGGATTTATCCTTACGCAGGCTGGCGGCATGGATGGCGCGGGCCACCAGTTCCTTGCCTGTGCCGCTCTCTCCTGTGATCAGCACGGTGCTATTGGTGGGGGCGACGTTGCGAATGGTTTCCAAAATCTTCTGCACCCATGCGCCCTGCCCCACAATGTTGTCATGGGCAAAGACGCGCAGCAGCTCGCGACGGAGCTGGGAATTCTCCTCGCGCAGCGCCAGCTCCTCCAATGCCCGCTCCACCACCAGTTTCAGCTCGTCGACCAGCCGGTCCGTCTTGATGACATAACGGTAGGCGCCCAGGTTTAGAGCCTCGACTGCCGTCGAGACCGTTGGTACGGCGGTGATGAGTATGAACAGGGCTGTGCTGCGCGTGGATTGGGCGTGTTCGAGCAGTTCAACACCGGTCAGGTCGGGCATGCGAATGTCGCAGATGATGATGTCATAAAGACGCGCTTCGATCTTCTGGCGTGCCGCCGCACCGGTGGTGACCGTTTCCACTTCATGCCCCTCGCGGCGGAAAGTGATCTCCAGAAGCTGGCAGATCGATTCTTCATCGTCAACAATCAACAGTCTTGCCATGGGTCCCTCTGTCCTTGCCGAGACAGGAGAAAGCCTTCAGCAATCAGCTCTCAGCGATCAGCAGGCATCATACCGAGAGCGCAGCCGGGCTTCCGGCGCTGTTTGCTGAAAGCTGAAAGCCGAACGCTAACGGCATCTTTCGCTTGTCACTCTTCACTTGTCCCTCGTCACTTTTCAGAATGTGTGAAAAAATCCGGATATGTCATGCTGAGCGGAGCGAAGCATCTCGGCATTTACTGAAAACAAAATGCTTAGATCCTTCGCTTCACCAGGATGACAGGCACGGCGAATTTATTCACAGGTTCTCACTTGTCACTCGTCACTTGTTGTTGGCCTCTTATCTCTGTCCTTGCGTCCAGTCTCCTGGGAATCTCAATCAAGAACTTAGAGCCTTCGCCTTGTTTCGAACTCACCCGGATGCGTCCATGGTGGCCCTGGACGATCTGATAAACAATGGCGAGGCCGAGACCGTTGCCATTCCTGAACTTTGGCTGAAACGGCTCAAAAATCCGCTCAAGCTGCTCCTGGGAGAACCCAACACCGGTGTCAGCCAGCGTCACCTGCACTTCTCTTCCAGGTTCGTCGGCAATCTCCGCCGTCAAGCGTCCGCCCTCCGGCATCGCCTTGAGTGAATTATCACAAATGTTCCAGAAGACTTGGCGCATTTTGTCAGCATCAGCGCTGATGCTGACCGGCCGCTGCGGAAAGTTGCGTTGGATCAGGTACCCCTTGTTGAAGCGAGGGTGTTGCTCCAGCAGCAACAAAGTTTCGTCCAGTAAATTCACCAGGTCGACCGGTCGAAATTCATAGCGCTGTTCCCGGGAATAGGTCAGGAATTCCGAGACCAGCTTATCCAGGCGCGAGGACTCACGATTCACAATGTCAATCAGCTTGGCCTGGTCTTCCGTCAGGTGCGAGATATTCTGTAGCAGGCGGACCGAGCCTGCGATAGAAGTCAGAGGATTACGGACTTCATGGGCGATTCCAGCCGCCATCCTTCCCAGAGTGGCCATGCGGTCCTTCGCCTGATATTCCGCTTCGCGGCGTTTTTCGTCCGTCAAATCCTGGAAGGTGTAAATGTGGCCCACCACGCCGGACTCCGGAACGTGGAGCGGAGAAAGCGAAAGGCCCAGAGTCCGCTCACCCCCCGAGGGATGATGATAATGAATCTCACGGCGCGAAAAGGCAGCGAGCCCTCCTTCGGGAGATTCCTTCCCGTCTGGCAAACCCGGAAAAATGCTGGCCAGATTCTTTCCTTTCACATCTTCACCCGAATACCCCAGGATCGCCGCGCCCGCGGGGTTGATTTCAATGATGGAGCCTGCCAGGTCAGTCGTAATCAAACCGCCCCTCATGCTCTGGATGATGTTCTGGTTGATGGCTTGAAGACTTCGGACCTCGCCGGTTTTGTCCCGTAGGGCTTCTCCAGTCCTCCGCAACCGTTCCGCAAGGGAACTGGTGAGATAGGCCACGGCAAAGAATCCGAAGAGGCTGGCAATGATCTTTACTTCGAGCGTGCCCAGGTCCACTGGAATGCGGCCGCTTGAGGCATAGCGGGAGAGCGCGGGGTGGTTCATGGCAAACGCCGGGAACAAGTCTGGAAGGTAGTCAAATTCTAAAATAGCGCCCATGAAGACAAAACTGAGGGCCGCGACCAGAAAAGCTCTTGCCCTGGGAAGCAGGATACTCGCCAGAATCACCACCACCAAGTAGAGCGACAGGTAGTTGCTTTCCAGATCGCCGGTGAGGTGGACGATGAGCGTGATCAGGAAAATGTCACCAAAGATTTGCAGGTAAGCCTGAAGCGTGTAGTCCGGGCTGAGCTGGTTATAAATGAGGTAAAACAGCCCTAGCACGTACCACAAAATGATGGCAACTCCCAACGATTCGATCAAATGCCCGCTGTTGGGGTGTGGCAAGAGTTGACGGATGGAATACTCGATGGCGAATACAAACGTAATAATAACAAACCGGATCTTGATGACCCAGGGGAGCCAGAACTGAAGTTCGCCGGTGGGTTTCATGGGCTTCAGGGCTATTGTACGATAAGTAAACGCAAGCGGCAAGAAGTGGTGCACCTTCTGAAGGAAAAACTCGAGGTCCAGCCGCCAGCACCGGCTGGCGCCCCTCAACCTCCGGCAACAGACGATTAAAGTGATTCTTAAATTCGATAGGATGTTTGAACGCCGGGGGTATGCAAGCGCATGATGACTGTTGCCGCCGCTACAGTCGCCAAAATGTGCACTACCCGGTTTCGCTGCAAGTTGACACTACCCATCGTGCCGCTGCGCATCAAGCGGAGGCAGGAGCGGATTTCAGCGGCGAGGCAGGCGTGGACGGAAAGGTGTCGGAATCATCGGTCGGAAAAGCGGCCCTTTCAGGCTGTCGAGGCCCCAACGACAGGGAGAACGGATGCCTGCCGCGATCGCGGAGAGGCTCAGCGCCCTCAATCCGACGGGCGATTGCATCCTGAGTCGATCAGGTGTAGGTTATCGTTTGGTCGAGATTTCAAAACGGAAATCCTGGCTTGAATGACCGGCAGTTTCAGTTCGAGTGGGACGAGATTAAGGCCGCCGCCAACGTGAGCAAGCACGGGGTGACCTTCGAGCTTGCGTCAACAGTCTTCGCCGACCCGCGACTTCTCACCGTTGCGGATCTGGAGCATACCGAAGTCGAGGAACGCTGGTTCACAATCGGCTGGGCGAGCAACGGCGCCATGCTTTCCGTCGTTTACCTCTGGTCGGAGTCTGATCCTGCAACCACGAAGATCCGCCTTATTTCGGCCCGCCAAGCCACACGGACGGAAAATCGCAATTACGAGGAGAGGCTATGAATGACCGGGCTTCCGAAGATGAAACCATGACGCCGGAGATCGACTTCAGCAAAGGCGTCCGCGGCCTGCATCACATTCCGTCCGACGCCAAGGTCTTTTTGCCCGCTTCGATTGAGCGCAGCGTCTGGGAATACTTCTCCGTTAAAGCCGAACAAAAGGGCGTTGATCTTGCCGACCTCTTGACCGACGTACTGAAGCGCGATATCGAGATCAATGAGGTATTAAAGTGACGCCGGGTGGTTCGGAGCCGGCGCGGGGCGGGTGCCCGGTGGCTAGCACAGGTCGAGCAGATCGAAATATCTCTCCCGCGACATACCCGCTGTGCGCATATTGCGCTTGATGATCTCTGCGTCGATGGCATCGTAGGCGGGGATGACGACAGGGCGAAGGCAGCCGGGCTTGGCGAAAATCAAATGGTCCCCTTCTTGGCGTCGGAAGGTGAAGCCATCCTTTTCGAAGACACAACGCAGCCGCTTCCAGGAGAGCGGAGTGATGCGCCTCTTGGATTTGCGCGCTGGCTCAGGTGGATTGGTGCTCACGGGCTAGAAGGGCAATGGGGATAGTCAGCCAATGAACCCCGATCGGATGACGAACTCTCTCGGATGGCTTTCTGGCCGACACAAACCCCGCCTGTCGAAGAACCTCGTCCAGCGTGCCGCGCTCGAAGCAGTCTGCCAACATGCCCCTGATCGCGTCACGCAGGTTGTCCGAGGCCTTCTCCTTAGTTGGCCCCTGGCTGGCAACGTCGAGTGACTTGCATACCGCGAGGTACCACTTTCGTCGCTTCTTCATAATGTAAGGAAGCCGAAATTCAAAAACGGGTATAGGCGCCAACCTGCGTCCTCCATTTTGAGCCAACCAAGGCTCCCAACGGACACATTAGCACAGGTCGGCCATCTTCCCATAGGGCTTTCTAAACCAATACTAAAGTTTCTTGCCTTTTGAGCAAGAATTTTCGGGCCATCCGTTTACGCGAAGCGCCATTCTAAAGGTCGTGACTCCGCGCCCTCTGTTCCTGAGAAAGGACTCAACCTAGCGCGGCAGAGCCGCAGCTAAACTTGTCGAGAGTGGTAAGTGGCAAGCAAGAAGATTGGAGTCAGAAGCAGGTAGCGCAGACTTTGCGCCCTTCGAAGTCTGCGGTTCTTACTTTCAAGAGAAAAGCCGCAGACCTCCTGGAGACGAGCTCTGCGCTACGAACTCGCACCGAGGTGACGGTCTGTGAAATAGTCCACGGTGATGCTCCTTCGCGCGCCGAGAAGAAGTTCGGGATTAGTCGTAAAGGGAGAACGGGCGCCTCCCGCGATCGCTGAGAAGCTCAAAATCCGACGGGCGATCGCATTCTGAGGCGATCAGGTGTAGGTTACCGGTCAGGCGGAAAGTTCATAATCGAAATTCCGAGTGAGGGGACAGTGCAAACAAAACGAGTGGCTTTTGTCGTGGGGCACGAGCATTGGGGAAAATCTTGGACTTTGAGAGCGCTAGAAGAAATTTGTGATAGTCGGGGGCGGCGAGTGACGATTGACGGTTTTGAATTCCTTGTTCGCAAGATGTCAAATGACGATAAGCCTGAAAGTTACCTTAATTTCGTCAATTCCGTTTCCAGACCCAACATCATTGCCGCTCTATGTCCGAAATTCAAGAAATTGGCAAACTACGATGATGCCAGGAAAGCGGCGGGCGGGGTTCTTCAAGCCCTTCAGGGAAGGAGCTATCAGCTTTTCTTTTGGGTAATTGGGCACAAGTGGGGCAACCCAGCCGACGTCGTGAGCCAGGATGAGATTTCACAGATGCGCAACTACGGCACCATGGAAATCTTTACAACAGTGAATCAGGAAGCATCAGAAAGAGCCAGAGAGTTCCGCACGTTTATCTCAAGCGTAGTCTGTCCTAAAACCGGAGCGGGTAGATTCTCTCTTGAATTTCAAGAGCTTTTTTTAGTTCAAGCGGCCTCC
>CALCEB010000272.1 GCA_937900045.1 uncultured Acidobacteriota bacterium | reverse complement strand
GGCAGCGTCAGATGTGTATAAGAGACAGGCTCTGGCGGCACAGCGGGACGGGGCGGAGGTGGTGGCGGGGCGGTCATGTCCCAGCCTTTCAACCAAAGCATCCAGCAGCGGCCCATCGTCCCAGCCCTGCCCCCGGATGTTGCGATCAATCAGGACGTGCTCTATGCGCTGGCGGCCGGGACCGGCGGTTTTCCCATCTTCAACACCAACGATTTTCTTTCCGGCCTCGAACGGGTCGCCAACGAGATGAACCAATATTACGTCCTGGGTTACGTCCCGCCCTCCGCGCCTCACGACGGGCAATTTCACAAAATTCGCGTAGCGGTGGCGCAGCACGGCCTCGAAGTTCGCGCGCGCAGTGGCTTCTTCGCTGGCAAAAGCCATGACGTCCTCGCCGGCCAGCCCGAAGGCCAGACGCTGGAGGCGGTGGCAGTTGCCCCCGAGGCGGGCAGTATCGCAGCCTCGATGGAAGCGCCGTATTTTTACACGGCGGAGAACACCGCGCGCGTGAACCTGGCGGTGGCCATTCCTACCAAGGGTCTTGACTTCGAAAAGAACCACGGTAAATACCAAACCTCCGTCACCGTTCTCGGGCTGGCCCTGGCCCAGGACAATTCGGTGGCCGCGCGTTTCAGCGACAAGATTGATTTGAGCTATGACAAGAAAACGCTGAAGCAGATGATGAAGGAGGATTACGAATATCAGAACACGTTTGAAATTGCACCGGGGCGCTACACTTTGAAAGTGGTCTTGAGCGATGGTGGAAAGAATTACGCCAAATGCGGCGCTCCGCTGATCATTCCGCCCCACACCGGCCGCCAATTCGGCATGAGCGGTGTGGCGCTGAGCGACAATTTCCAACCGGTCTCTCAACTTGGATCGAGCCTGGATCAGGCGCTGATGGAAGACCATACGCCGCTCATCTTCAAAGGCGAAGAACTGATTCCCTCCGGCAGCGACCATTTCAATAAGTCGAATAAAGTCGGGCTTTACATTGAAGTGTATGACCCATTGATGCAGACCGGCATGCCGCCGAGCGTGGAAATCGATTACGAAATCATCGACGAGAAGAGCAATCAAGCGGTCTACAATTCGAACACGATCCTCGTCAATGCATTAGCCAAAAAGGGCAGCCCAGTGATCCCCGTGGCCTTGATTGTGCCCACGGACCAGCTTCATGCCGGTGGTTACAGACTGGAAATGCGGGCGCGAGACAGCACCGGCAACGCCTCTGCGGTCGAAGCTGCTAGCTTTCAACTGGATTGATTTACATGGCATTGGAAAAAGGAGGAAACAAACCACAGGACCGGGCTTCTTCCGGTACTACAATCCGGCAGGAAAATGCCGCCGTTTGCAAGGCGCTTCTGTCCTGGTTCCGCAAGAACTCTCGCGCTCTTCCCTGGCGCGGCAACCCGGACCCCTACGCTGTCTGGGTCTCTGAGGTTATGCTGCAGCAGACCCAGGTGGCGACCGTCATTCCTTTTTATCTTCGATTTCTTTGGGCGTTTCCTACGCTCGCCCACCTGGCGCGTGCGCCCTATGAAGAAGTCGTCAAGCTTTGGGCTGGCCTGGGTTATTACCGCCGTGCGAGGATGCTGCACCAAGCCGCCAAGGAAGCCGTTGAAAGATTTGCAGGACGCTTCCCGGATACGTATGATGAAGCCCGAACCCTGCCGGGAGTGGGCCGCTATACGGCTTGCGCTGTTCTCAGCATCGCATATGGCAAAGCGCTTCCGGTGCTCGACGGGAATGTGGCCCGGGTCGTGGCACGGCTGAAATGTCTGCCCGGAAACCTGCACGAACGAGCTTTCCGCCAAACCACCGAACGGGAACTTGCCGCGCTGATCTCCAAAAGTCATCCTGGAACATTCAACCAAGCGATGATGGAACTGGGACAGACCTTGTGTACACCTCAAAACCCCCAATGTTCCGCATGTCCCGTAGGACGATGGTGCAAGGCCCGGCAGCAAGGCAAGCAGGAAGAATATCCTTCTCCAAAACCGAGGCGGGCCACGGAACCCCGCCACTTGGCGGCAGCAGTGATCCACAAAAATGGAAGGGTGGCGCTTGTCCGCGGGCTCGATGAAAACCTGTTGGGAGACTTATGGAATTTTCCAGCGGCCTTCGGCGATTCCGAGAGCCACGCTGCGCAGCGCCTCCGCATCAAGCTGGCCTTGCTTGCAAAGGGCGCGGCTTTGCAGGCAAACAAAATCGGAAGTTTGCGCCACGGAATCACCTACCGTTCAATTCACGTGGCGCTCTACGAGGGGAAGATCAAAGCGAGGATAAAGAATGAGAAATTCCGGTGGTTCGCTTTGCAGAAGCTAGGCGAGGAGGCCGTCTCCCAACTCGCACGCAAAATCGCGGCCGAGGTAAGATGATGCGCAACCTTCCCTCAAGGGACCGCTGGGTCGCTATTATCGAGTAAAACTTCGAGAGTGCTCTATGCTGACGCCATGCCCGAACGGGTTACTCCTGATCTCTTGTCCCGGGAATTTCCGGCGGCCTCGGCACCTTGCCGCGCTTGGCGTCAGCAAGCGCCACATGATTCCGGGTCAGCACCGTTCCTGTCGCCTGCTCAAACTGGATGAAGGCTTTTGCATAGTCGGATCGCGCCTTGACCTCACTCACCTGGGCAGTATCCAGATCGCGCTGCGACTGGATGACCTCCGTGACGGTGGCGCGCCCCAACTTGAATTTAAGTTGCACCCCTTGGAGGCTCTGGCGAGCAAGACCGGCCACGTTGCGGGCCGCGGCCAAGTCACCGCGCGCCTGATCCACGGCGCTCACTGCCTTGCTCACATCCCACACGGCCTTGTTGCGAGCTTGCTGCAACTGAATCGTCTGTTGGCGCTGTTCAATCAGGGCGCGCGCAGCGTCGGCCTGTTCCTGCCGGTTGCGAATCGGGATGTTCAGAGAGAGTCCATAGGAATACTCGGGGTATCTGGCGCGAAAAAGAGTGGAAAAGGCTGGACCCAGGGTTCCGGCAAGTCCGTTGGGAGCATAGGCAGCATCCACGTCCAACGTCGGCAGCAGAGCGTTGCGGACCGCCTGAATCGTCACCCTCTGATTACGCAAGTTGATTTCCGCCTGCTGGATTTCCGGCCGGTTCTGCTCTGCCTCCCGAATCGCTTGGGGGAGCGGAGGAATGTCATCCGGGTTTGGCTCCGGCAACTGGTCGGTCGGATCAATTTGAACCGACGCAAGCTCAGAATCGAAACTCTTGGAGATATCAGCTTTCAACGACTGTTGGTCAAGTTCGTAGGCGTTTTGCGCGGCCAGCAATTCTTGTCTTCTTTGGGCCACATCAAGCTGCGCTTGGACCACGTCCAGCTTGGCGCCGGAACCAATTTGGACTTCTTGCTGGTTGTCGCTCAGGAGCTTTTGGGCGTTAGCCAATCCGCCTTGCGCCACGCGCACGCTCTCTCTGTCGTAAAGAAGGCCGTAGTAAAGGGTGAGCACCTGGGAAACGATGTCTTCCACCTTTTGTTCGAAAACGCTCTCGGCGAATTTCTGGTCGTTTTGTGCAATGCGGATGAATCTAGCATTGGAACGGTATCCGAACCCATTCAGAAGATGCTGATTGACGCCGATAAACAAACCCGATTGGATGAAAGGGTTGAACTGAACGTTGGAAGCGAGAGCATTGGACGATTCCCGGAAGCCTTGTAAGCCAATCTGGTAACTGGTGCCGGTCAAGAAGCCCTGGCTATAGGAACCGGTGTAAACCGAGGAATGGGTCGTTTCAACTGGAACCCCAGCGGCCAGCGGAAAGTTCAATGGGGTCACGTCATTCGACCAGCCATAAAAAAATGTGGCTTGAGGATCGCAACATCCCACGGCGTTGGAATATGGGATGCCTCCGCCCAGCAAGCTGCCGCCGGTTCCTCCACCATTGTTCGAGTTGCTCACTCCCGCCCCGATGGACCCGGAAAAGAGCGTGGAGGACTGATAGGCGCCGGCCACGCCGCGCGTTGCGCCGCCCGATTTGGCGCGCAGCAAGTCCGTTTGAGCAATGGGCAGATTATAACGGGCAACGGAGATATCGAGGTTATTCTCCAGCGCCAACGCCACCGCATCGTCCCTGGAAAGTTCCAGCTTGCCCGCGTGGATCAGTTCCTGGAGGCGGCCGGAGTTGGCCGTTCTCGCGCCTGGCACGTAGGGAAATCTGTAGGGAGAGATGACGTTCGGGAAGGCGCGGCTAGTGGTGTAATCGAATGCCGTCGCTTCGGGAGTCTTCGATCCCTTTTGTGGCTGCTGGGCTTGCGCCTGGGGAGCAGGTTGAGCCTGCTGCGGCGAAGATGCTGGTGCTTGCGCCTGTGCCGTGCCGGAAGCCACCGAAATCGCCAAACACAGAAAGAAGCCAGACACGATGAATTTGGGAAGGGGTGCTCGCATGGACCGTTCTTCTCCTTTAGGGTCAGACTGCCGAATCAAGTTCACGGGAAAATCTCAATCGTATGAATGGCAAGTTGCCTGCCAATGCAACGTGCCCATCAAGTTCTTTACGCTGAACACATTACCATACAATAATTGAGCCGTGGGAGGAGAGAACTGTCCGGGTTTGGGATGAGAGTGTGCGAATCCGAACACTAGGCGCGCTCGACTTTCCGGGCGGGATGCCGATTCGGTTTGCTGACCTCCTTCATGAATTTGTATTCCATGTCATACACGCTAACAAACCGTTGCTGCCATCATCACAAAGCGGTACGACATCAACTTGCTCTCTGATATACTTCCGGCCTACCTTGAAACGGAGGCTGCGGATATGAAGGAGAGATCGAGGGAAAATATCTTCGCCATTCTGACCCTTGCATCGGTTTTTGCATTGGTATTCACCGCTGTTCGCGGTCAATTCGGAATCGCCAAGCCCAGTCCTGCCCAAGCATCTCCGCCAGCGCCTGCTCCAAAGACCGCGGCGCAAGCTTTTAAGAACATCCAGGTCCTGAAAAATATTCCGGCCGATGAGCTGTTTCCATCCATGCAATTCATCTCAGCATCGCTCGGCGTCCGCTGCGATTACTGTCACGTCGAGCACGCATTCGACAAGGACGACAAACAGCCGAAGCGGACCGCGCGAAAGATGATGCAGATGATGTTCGCCATCAATCAGGACAACTTCCATGGCCATCGCGTGGTGACGTGTTACTCGTGCCATCACGGGTCTACCCATCCGGTGGCAATCCCCATCATCGCCGAAGAAGGCGCGGCGCCCCCGATGTCGGCGAATATGAACGTCAGCGGAGGTACGAGCCCAGCGGGTAGCACTCCCGCCACTCTGCCCACGCCGGATCAACTCGTCGGCAAGTATATCCAGGCAGTGGGAGGGGCTGAGGCTTTGCAGAAGATCACAAGCCGCGTCGAAAAAGGTACACTCAGCGGTTTTGGCGGGCACGAGTTTCCAATCGAGGTTTATGCCAAAGCCCCTTACAAGCGCATGTCCGTGATGCAGATGCCCCATGGGGAAAGCATCACCGCTTACGACGGCCAGACGGGCTGGATGGGAGAAATAGGACGGCCTCCCCGCCCGATGTCCAGCATCGATCTTCCCGCTGCCCGGGTTGAAGCCGATTTCTACTTTCCTCTCGACATCAAGCAGGACTTTGCCCGGCTGCGCGTCGTAAGACCGGAAAAAGTAGGAGATCAGGAAGCGTATGTGCTTCTTGGCTTCGAGCCAGGCCAGCCACCTGTAAAGCTCTACTTCGATGAGCGATCCGGGCTGCTCATCCGCATGGTGCAATACCAGGAGACTCCGCTCGGCCTTAATCCCATTCAGACCGGCTTCAATGATTATCGGGACGAAGGCGGGATCAAGCTGCCATTCCAATGGACCATTGCCCGCCCCGGAGGGCGATTCACAATCAAAGTCAGCGAGATTCAGCAGAACGTTCCAATTGATGACGCAAAGTTTGCCGAGCCTCCAGCGCCGGTAATGGCAGGCCAAAAACCTTCTACGTCGTAACGGGCGAATGGTCACTTTTCCAACCCCGGGTTGAATGGGGCCTTGCCTCCGAGAGAGGGCGTGATTCCGCCTGTCGAGAGACATGCCCTCAATTTATCCTGGACCGGGGCGGGGTGAGAGCGGATCAAAATGCGGCTGGCTTCCGGGGCGATTCGGAGTTAAGATAGCAGCACATTAGACGACAGAGCCAGAAGAGTTCTTATGTCCTGTTTCCGCGTGGCGTCATGGAGATTGAACCCTTCGGCCTCTGTCATCTCAGGAGGTGGTTATGCCTCTCAAGAAGATTCACCGGATGGTTTTTGGAAGCATTCCCCAGTTGAAACGAGAAGAAGCCCTGCAGGTGTTTGAAAGAGACCATTTTAAGTGTCAGTATTGTGGCATCGATATGCTTGCCAGCTTCGAGAACTGGATGTTGCTGACGGTCGACCACATCCACGCTTACGCCCGTGGCGGGGCGCCGGAGTTGGATAACCAAGTGACGGCCTGCCAGCCCTGCAATACGATCAAAGGGACCCGCGAATTCCGCTCGTTGGAAGAAGCCAAGAAATTCGTGCACAGCAAGCGGGCAGAGTGGGAAAAGGTATACCAAGAACAGGCCAAGGTGCGGCAAACTGCCCGGGCTAACGCCGCTCACGCCGGATGAACACCCGGAAGGCCGACGCCAGTATAATTTTAGTATGTGCGCCAGAATCGTTGGCGCGGTAACACGGAAATTGCCAAAAGTCTGAAGCGGCCAGCGAGCGGGCTTGGCGTTTTTGTATGTAAATCGCGTGGGAGCGTAAGCAAGGCAGAGAACAGGAAGCTTTGGAGCTGATCCCCGAAAACCCCGGGTTCGAGTCGCCAAGAGCCGATGAATACCGGACGCATCACGCCTCTTCGGCGGCTTGGGCGGCATCTGCCGCGATGCATGACAGCGTGGACTTGTTGCTGCGTCCATTCCGGTCCGGGCAATGGTTGAGGTTCAGCCTGCTCTGCTTGGTGCTGGGGGGTGGGACACCTTCCGCAGCATTTGATTGGAGCCTGGGAGTCATACCGGCTGACCTCCGCCTGGAGGAATTCGCCGCACGGGTCCGCGAATACCTGGCTCAGCACTTGTGGCTGGTCGCCGTATCTTTGGCAATTGTATTTGCGACCGGAATTTTCATCCTTTTTTTGCGAGCTTCGTTCCGCATGTTGTTGGTCGGAGCGATCATCCGCAGACGAGCGGCGTTGTGTCCTGTCTGGGGACAGACAAGAATTCTCCGGCATTCCTATTTTCGCTGGCTCCTTGGCACATTGGGTTCAGCCGGCCTGTTTGTTACCGTCATTTCCCTCCTGGCATTCCCCTACCTTCGCGCCTCCTCGGCCGCCGGAATCCGGTCCGTGCTTTTTTGGATTCTATTAGGGGCTACCCTGGTACTCGATATTCTGGTGGGCTTGGCGATGGCTCTGGTCGTGACCTTGACGGATGACCTGATAGTTCCGATTATGTACGCCGAAAGGCTCACGGTCCTGCCTGCCTGGAAGCGGCTTATGGAAATGGCCAGCCGGGAGCCTTGGACGTTTCTCACCTATCTCCTGTGGCGGTTCGGACTTTCCCTTGTGCTTGGGGTTCTTGTGATGTTCCTCGTTTTTTCTGCCCTGCTCACTCTCTTCTCCGGCGCCATGATCGCTGCGGCTTCCGTAGTCCTGACGCTTCATGCGTGGGGTATGAGGTGGGTTTGGAATGCGGCAACGCTTGTTATCACGGCGGGAGGAATTGGCATCCTGATGATGGTGGTGTTACTGGTGCTAAGCCTCGCATCCATGCCAAGCCAGGTCTTCCTGCAGAATTTCGGGATGCGGTTCGTTGCCGCCCGCTTGCCCTCCCTTGAAGTTCTTTTGATCCATCCGAATTTTACAATCCCTTCCCCTGTCGCCCAGGACGGTCAGATACCCTAACCTGGATTCTTCCCAACCTTCTCCTGCAGGAGCGCCAGGGCATAGTTTCAGCCGCGCCGGAGACCGGGGCTTGCAATCTCCGCAAGCCGTCGATTTCTCGAACTTGAGCCACCGTGACGAAGATGATGGGCAAATCAATTTCCCTGTCATGGGTTGCGCAAGACGTCATAGCGGGCAATGGTGTAGCCCAGGAATGTAGCAGCAAAGACGTCCGACGGGAAATGCGCGGAGAGTGTGAGGCGGGAGAAGGCCACGACTCCCGCCAGCCCATAAGCTACCCAGGGCACCCAACGATGTTTTTGACCGTAACGCCGGGCGAAGATCGTAGCGATGCTGGTGGCGGCAACCATGTGCCCGGAGGGGAAACTACCCGGGGCGGTATACCACGGGCCGGTATGGTTGCGAAACCACGAATCCCGGAAGTTGCCGTTGGGCGGAATGTATTCGGGAAGCAGCCTTCGCGTCGTTCCCTTCAACACCTGGGTCAGCAGTTCCGAATCGATCACGGCCTCCCCGCTCAGCAGTGCGGTCTGCGCCATGTAGGAATCGTGCCTCGCAAGCCCCACTCCGTAGGCTGTGAGCGGCACCGCAAACATGCCGATCACCGCATTCCGGCTGCTCACAATCCGGTTAAATTGGCTGTAGGTTTGCGTCTTCCGGAAATAGGGGGCCGTGTACGGATCGAGCACCACCAACCCCGCGGTCCCTGCTACGAAGGTGCCAGTGGGGACGAGGTCTTTCCCCTCAAACCATTTCTCCGGAAAGAGCCAAATTCGTTTCTGATCCTGAAGGATATTCGGGATCAGAAGCTTCCAGGAGACATCACGCTGGTCAAATTGTTCTATCTTGGAAGAAGAATCCTGAGAACCATCCTGTGTTGAAGATGTCTGCGCGTGGGTGAATGCGACACCCTGGAAAAACCACCCAAGAATGATGAAACTTAGAATTACCAGTCTTTGTCTTTTCACTTTGCGATTTTAAGCGACCTCCGGAATCACTGCAAGAAACATCGACAGCCGCCGTTGCAGGAATTCAATTCATCATAACATTCGCCTCCTCTTAAACCGGCATGACAAAGCTCGCCGGGCAAGGTTTTGAAGTTTTGGGTAGTGGTACATTTTCGCCGCTACAGCAAACTGACCCACTACCCAGTTTTGCATGGTGACCTGTCAAGCAATTTGAAAATGTTACTTTGGGGGTAATCATCTTGCAGTGTGAAA
>CALCEB010000271.1 GCA_937900045.1 uncultured Acidobacteriota bacterium | reverse complement strand
ATCCGGGGCTGTCTTAAAGTGTCCATGGCGTCGTTCTTAAAATCCACCGTCCTTTTCTTAGCCGTGCTGACAGAGGTTGGCGTCGCACATGGCAGCAGCAACACCACGACGCCTTCGCCGCGACCGTTGCGGCAAGTGCCCTTGACTGAGATTGTGAAGCTGGTTGGCCCGGAAGCGCCCGCGGCAATCGTTCAGTTGCTGGTTGCAAAGAATTGGAATGCGGTTGACGCCGCAGTGCATGGCGCAGGTGGCCGCAAAGTCTGGACTCCAGAGCTTGAGAACATCGAGGGCACTTCGTTCCTGCTTCGGAACCGGCTGCCGGAAGCGGAACATTTCTTCCAAAGGGCGCTTGCGCTGGATCCCAGTTTCTGGCGTGCACAACGCAATCTGGGGGTCACGCTCTGGCACGAGCATCGTATGTCCGAAGCCCATGCGGCACTCCAGTCAGCGCTCGAGCGGCAGCCGCAGGACGCCCTGGGCAATCTTTACTTTGGGCAGGTTCTTTTTGCCGGACGGGATTGTGTTGGGGCATTCAAAGCCTTTGCCCAAGCAGGAAACGAATTAGCGCACGTGCCCGTGGCGGCCCTGATGGCGTCGGAATGCAGCCTTCAGAAAGGTGACGTCCGTGATGCGGAGGATTTCTTTTCGAAAATCGGTCCAGAAGCCGGCCTTCCGCCCCAGGGGCTCTTTGCAATTGCCGTCCACGCGGCAGAGGTCCGTGATTACCGGTTCGCCGGGGCGGTTCTCGCACGAGTCCCGGCGGACTTTCCAAGCCCTTACGTTCATGGTTACGATCTGGCGCTTACCTCGTATCAGAGCGGCGATGACCGCCAGGCGGCAAATACGCTTCAACAACTCGTAGGCTCAGGCCAAGGAACGGCGGAAGTCCTCAACCTGCTTGGGAACGCGCTCGAGGAAGAGGGCATCCGGGGCAAATTGCCCGCACTGGTTCAGCAGGCTTACGATGCTTATCGCCGCGGAATTTACCGCGATCCCCACGATCGGAGTAATTACCTGGACATCGCCCGCCTGGCGCTCAAACTGCGCAACTACAAACTCGGCGAGCAACTCCTGACGCAAGGTCTGGCCGAAAACCCGGCGGCTTATCAACTCTTGCTCGAAAGGGGCATTGCTTATGCCTTCAGCAGCCAATCAGGCCATGCGCGAGCAGACTTCGCTGCGGCGCAGAAGTTGGCTCCCAATGACCCGATGCCTTACATGGCCACCGGAATACTTGGGATTCAGGAGGGGAAATATGACACTGCCGCCGCCGCACTGGAACACGGAGTGGAGCGGGCCGCCCCCCCCAACGCCTGGCTGGAGTATCTGTTGGCACGAGCGCTTTACAAAGAGGGACACCAGAATTCTGGCGACGCAACCCGCCTGCGGAGCGCTTTGCTCGAAGCCATCCGTTTGAATCCCAAGTTCACCGAGGCCTATGGGCTGGCCGGACAGGTCTGGTTGAAGGGCGGCGGCGCGCCACAGGCGATCAATTTTCTCGAGACCGCACACCGGCTTGATCCGAAAAACTCCCACTACGTTTACGAACTGGCTCTGGCACGCCGGATGAAAGGAGATGCCGGCGGCGCGGCTCGCGACTTTGCGGCATTCCGGGAACTCGAAGCCAGAAATAATCCCAGCCGAATGCGGAAGTACTTCATTCAAATTTTTGCGAATCAGCCCCCGTCCGGTGAGGGGAAACGTCTTGTGACCGATGCTAATCCTTAAGAGGTGACTATTATGCAACCCTGCTGCCCAAAGCCTAAAAACTCGCGTCTTCTGCGCATGGGACCCTTCCCAGCCCATGTCCGGCTTAAAGGCCCGAGAAGGGCTCTTGGGGCCGCCGTCCCATTGTTCCTCGCTCTGATGCCACTCGTGTTGCCCCAGATTCTCCGGGCGCAGGGTACGGCAGGATCTTCGCTCTCAGGCATTATCACTGACCCGAGTGGCGCAATCATCGCGCATGCCACCGTCACGGCCACGAATGCCGCCACCGCTGTCAGTCTGAAGACAACCACCAATTCCAGGGGTTTCTATTCCTTTCCGTCGCTGCTTCCGGGCAACTACAGCGTAACGGTCTCGGCGTCAGGGTTCGAGACACTCGAGCAAAACAATGTGCCGCTGCACGCGCAGGAAAGCCAACAACTCTCCGTGCAGTTGAAACTCGGCATGACCACCAAGACGGTGACGGTGAACGCAGCACCAGCAGCCCTTAACCTGAATGAGGCGAGCCTCTCACAGATCGTTCCCACCAACGCGCTGACCGTGCTTCCCATGATGGGGCAGGCTATTCTTTCCCTCACCACCGTCGCTCCGGGCGTTACTGGAACGGGAACCCTACAGAACAGCCCGAACACTTCAAATGACGTTTTCAACAGCAACGTTGCGCCCGCCGTCAATGCCGGAGGCCGCAGCACGGAGTCCAACCTCTTTACATTGAACGGCAGCAACATCACGGCAACACCGGTGGGTGGAACAGCCAATGCCATGCCGCTTCCCGATTCGGTTTCAGAAATGCGTATTTCCACTAACAATTATGATGCGGCTTACGGGGGCAATGCCGGCATGGTAGTCAACGTTGAAACCAAGAGTGGCAGCAATCAATTTCATGGCGATCTGTTCGAGTATCATACGGACAGCGGCATTGACTCCCGCAACGTTTTCCAGAGCACGCCAGGTTCTTATTTTCCTTTCCGACGGAATGAATTCGGCGGCACCATTGGCGGCCCCATCCTCAAGGACCGGCTCTTTGGCTTTTTCTCAATCGATGATCTTCAATCCTCCGGCGCCTCGTCAGGAGTCTTCGCGTTTGAGACGCCGCAATTTGCGAGCTTCGTCCAGAGCCAGTTCCCCAACTCCATTGCCGCCAAGCTGCTCAAGAATTACGGCCCGCAACCCAATATTGCGCTGTCCAATGTTGAGACGCTCGCCCAGTACTACAAATCGAATCCCGGGTTTTTTTATCCCACCATCCAGTCCGCGCAGGCGCTCGGCTTTTCGCCGAATATGCCCGCCGTCGGGACGGGCGCCTTCACGCCGCTTGGGACGCGGACGGGTTTGCAATGGACGGTGCGCCCGGATCTTTATTTCAACCAACAGAAGGACCACCTATTTTTCTATCTCAACCGCACCACGGAAACCTCCGCGATTGAGGATCCGCGACCGGGTTTCAACGGAACGAGCCCCAGCAACGGTCTGACCATGAACCTGGACGAAGTTCACACCTTCAGCAGCAACATCATTAACGAATCAAGCCTCGGCTTCTACCGTCCTTACGGCGCTGTGCTCAATCCGCCCTCGGCTCTCGATGTTCCGGGCGTTACGGTGAACGGCATTTGGGGTTGGGGTGGCAATGGCGGGTTTGAATTCTCGCCCGGCGACTTCGTCCAGAACACCTATGAATGGAATGACATAGTGACGATGATCAAGGGGGCTCACACCTTGAAAGTGGGGTTTGGTTACCGGCGGTTCGAGGACAACGCCAACTTTACCGGGATATACCAGCGCGGAGACTATTTCTTCAACAACCTCGTTGACTTTTCTCAGGACAAACCTTTTTCTTCCACCTTCCAGGCCGTTGATCCTTCCACGGGTCTGCCGACCAGTCAGGTGCGGGGCTACCGTGGCACGGAAAGCGATACATTCGTCAACGACGCCTGGAAAGCAACTCCCAATTTGACACTGAACCTTGGACTCCGCTGGGACTATTTCGGCAATCCCTATGAAGCGCACGGGCAGCAGGAAAACTTTATCTTCGGTCCCGGCAACGATTTTGTGCAGCGGCTTGCCAGCGGCAGCGCGCAGGTTGTGCCGAACTTGTTCCAGAGCGCACGTTGGAACAATCTTGCCCCTCGGTTTGGCTTTGCTTGGAATCCACATTTCGCGAGCAAGTTTGTTCTTCGGGGTGGCTTCGGCATTTTCTATGACCGGCCTGAGAATCAAGTCTACACCAATAACCGCACAAACCCACCACTCTTTGCAGTGCCGAACTTTGGCATTCCCACCGGCACGCCGATTGCCTATGGGCTTTGTAACGCAACCTCCACCTTCAACCTGAACTGTCCGGAAAATCCGGTGCTGAACCAAGTTAAACTGACACCCACGAACGGGATCGAGGCACCCATCAACGGCGTCGAAACCCTGATTCCCGTCACCGTCACCGGCACGACGCGCCAGTTTCCAGACGCTTACAGCGAGAACTGGAACCTCGGCGTGCAATACGCCCTGACTAATGAAACCATCGCCGAAGTTGATTATATCGGCGATGTGGGCCGTCACTTCTATCTGAGCACAGACATCAATCGCGTTCCTCTCGATAATGTAAACGGCTTGCTAAAACGCCCCAACCCCAACTTTGCCGATATCGAGCTCTCCATGCCGGTTGCAAACTCCAACTACAACGCTCTATCTATGGGTCTGCGGCACACGGCCAGCCACGGCATGACTTTTTCGGCTTACTACACCTGGTCTCACTCCTTCGATCTCTGCTCGATCCTGGCTCAGGGAGCATGCGTGATTCCTAACTTCCAGAACATCCAGTCGAACTACGCGCCCTCGGACTTCGATGCCCGCCATCATGTCGCCGGGCTGCTCACTTGGGACATCCCAACCCGTTTCCAAGCTGGTACCCTTCGCGGCCGCGTTTTCAACAACTGGCAACTCGGTACTGTGACCACGCTGCAATCCGGTTTGCCTTTTTCAGTGGTGTGCGCGGCGGGCTTCCCGAATTGTGATTACAACCTGGATGGCTACAGTCCGGACCGGCCGAGCGTGACGGGGCCAGTGAAGCTGGCGGGTGGAACCCCAGGTGAGCAGCAATACTTGTCCGGCATCTTCCCCCCCGGCAGCGGACAGTTCGGCACGCAGTTCTTTGCGCCGCCGAAAGGGCAAGAAGGCAACCTGGGCCGGAATACCTTCAGAGGGCCGGGCTTGGCAGATGTGGACTTTTCCTTCGACCGGCGGTTTGTGATACACGAAAATTTGAACCTTGAGTTTGGCGCCCAGGCCTTCAATCTTTTCAACCGCGTCAACCTGGGGAATGTGGACGGCGGCATGACCGACACGACTTTTGGCCAAGTAACCTCTGTCTTGGGAAATCCACGAACCATCCAATTTGTGGCCAAGTTTCTATTCTGAGCCTTTAGCGGCTTTAGGCCACTTGGGCCGCAAGATGAAAGATGTTTTGTCGATGTTCCGGCTCACGTGCTCGATGTAGGGACGGGCCTTGTGCCCGCCCGTGAGCGACCACAAGGGTCGCCCTACGGGATTTCAAGGGCAACGCCCTTGGCTAGACTTCAATCCTCATGCAAGAGCAACACGTCAGGCGGAACAGCCACCGCGTCCCACCGTTCCGCCTGACCCCCAAAACACACGGAGAGCGGAACAAGGCAGCCAGCCGGTCATGGAACTCAGAGGGGCGTCAACAAATTCCTTTTCCGCCAACCGCCGAGGTAAGACAAGCCACGTGGATTCGGAGTTCGCCGGGAAAATAGGGCTCGGGTTTGGAGGCTGGAGGATGCTGCGGCGCATCGAGGCTTACACACTCACTTCGTGTTAAAGTTTCTGCCCGCATCGGCGCGAAAATTTCTGGTCGAGGCCGAAGATGAACAGACGGTCCTTTTCAAAACGATTAATAGCCTTCGCTGCTGGGGCCTCAAGTCCAACAAGGGACCTTTTGCGGCTCGATGCTGCTCCCATGCCTCCGGGCAGCGCTGGCGCGCCGCCTGCGAGTGAGGGCTTCCCCGCCGGTTCGTATACGCCCTTTGGTTATCTGGATAATCCCCACCACACTTGGGACCTTCATCAGAGCGGAGTGCTCCGTTCCGTTCCGCCGGTGGGATTCGGGATCTACTTTCCTGCGGGACCGGGCGGTTATTTCGACTTCCGCCATAATTCCATTTATCAGGTCACGCTGCGGTTGGGCTTCCGGTTAAACGGCAGAGTGCTTTACAATGAAGCGGACTTTGCAAATGCCGGAGTGCAAATCTCCTCCTCTTATCATTCAAAGAACATTGTAGCTTTCCACTTCGCAATATCTGACAGCAGCGTGGAGGCAGCATTTTTTCAGAACAGCGAGGACGTGCTGGCCTCACTAGTAACCGTACACAATTCAGGAAACGAAGAGCTGGAGGCCGAGCTCTCCGCAGTGCAAACAGTCCAATTCGGGCCACCTGACTGGTGGGGGCGAGATGGAATCTCCGGGGCGTGTGAAAAAGAGAGCAATCTCGTGGTCCTGCACTCCTTCGCGGCTGGTCCCGTGTTTGCGTTGTCCGCTGATTTACGGGCTTTAAGACTTTGGGTGGCGCAAGGAAGCCAAAACGCACGGGAGTTGATTGAGGGACGTGCGGAAGCCGCCCAATCTGCCACCTCTTACTACCCGAATCCGTTGCTAGGCGGCCTGAGCTGTTCGCTGAAGGTTCCAGCGCAAGCTGCAAGACAGTGCGGGTTTTATCTCGCGCGCGGTGTGGATCTTAGAAAGGCCGTCGCAGAGACCGCGCGTGGGCAGACGGAGGCTCGGTCCGTGCTCTCGCAGAAGCGCGCCGAGGACGACCGCTTCTGGAGCCATGCGCCGAGACTGGAAGGTGACTTCCCTGCCCATTGGAAGAACGCCTGGGTCTATGACTTCGAAACCCTGCGGACGATGGTGCGCCGGCCCATTGGCGTTTATCGCCACTCCTGGGACGCGATGCAGATTCAGGCGCCTCGCAACGTCCTCGCTGAGACTTCCATCGATATGTGGACGCTCAGCTATGCCGATCCCGAAGCTGCCAAGGCCGTTTTGCTCGGTCAATTCGAAGATGCCATTGAACCAAACGTTCCCTGCATGCGCGAGGACGGCGCCATGAACATGGTTGCGGCCGATGGCAGCGAGTGCGGAACGGCGCTCCAATGGTGCTATCCCTTCTTTTGCATGCACTCGGTTTATCTCCGCACCCTCGATCGGGAATGGGTTCGCCGGCTTTATCCTTACCTAACCGCTTATCTCGAATGGATGCTTAAGAATCGCCGCGACCGGGACGGTTTCATTGTCGCCAAGTGCAGTTGGGAAACCGGCATGGATGCTTCACTGCGGTTCTTGATCAACCAGCCGACAGGGGGTGAGCAGATCGACTTTGTGCGTGTCGCCGAACTGCAGGCCGCCATGTCTCAGGCGGCGCACATCATGCAGGAATACGCGGTGATCCTGGGCCAAAATGAGGATGTCGCCCGGTGGCAGTCGTTGGCCGCTCTTTATGAGCGCAAGTGCCACGCATTATGGTTTGACGGCTGGTTCTACGACCTCGATGCCCGCACCGGGAAGCCGATTATGATTCCTGGACACCGGGAAATCACTCAAGTGGGCCCCGTCATGTGTGGGGTCGCAACACCGGACCAAATGCGGGCGATGGTCCCCAAGATGCGTGAGTATGAAAACCAGCAGGAGTTCTGGCTGGAATGGCCTTCCCATGTTCTTCCCTATGCTGAATCGATGTGGCGGGCGGGCGAGCGGGAATTCCTATCCCGCGTTCTCGATGAGATTGTCGAAAGGGTTTACAGGTCGATGGACCGGCGGGCGGTGGAGCCGGAAAAGAAACTGGGCTGGCCGGGTGTGAGCTGCGAGATGTGGGGACTAACGGGAGCACGTGGAGGAGAATGTTACGGCTGGGGCGCCACGCTTCTCGCGCACATTATCCGCAGCTTCTTTGGGTTCAGGGAAACCGAAAACTCCCGCGAGAGAACTTTCCTCCTCGGCCCGAATATTCCAGGTAGGCTCGCCGGCGCGGCTAAGACTTTCGCCCTCCGTAACCTCCAATATCGCGGCCAAACGTTCGATTTCTATCTTCAGTTTGAAACTGCAAGTCGCCTGACAGTGACCATTAGCCCGGTTCCTCGGAGCACCTCTCACCCGATCACCGTCACGGATGGGAACAGGAAGCCGGTGGCTGTAACGAACACCAGTGGAGGCGCGTCCTTTCGGGCCACCAACCACTCCCCCTATCTGGTCGAATGGACCTGACAGCCACATAACCTGAATTGTTCATTATCGCGTTGATGGAGACCGGCAGGGCGGGGTTTCAACCCCGTCGCACAGCAAATTGCACTGCCACGACCCTTCGCGGCTATTTTACCTCCTGCTGTACACGGGTCACGCCAAGCGGCAGCTTGGATTTGTGGTATAGTGCGGCGTTTCAGGAAACTCGAAGAAGCAAATTCCCAACGCGAAGGAAGGGATTATGCAATCCACAGCTTGGCTGATTGCTTGTGTTCTGCTCATCGGCGTTCCTCCCGGGCGCAAAAGCCCGCCGGACATCGTTGGAAGGCGATCTTTGACGGAAAGGATCTGAACGGCTGGAAAGCCTATGGCTCCGAAAAATGGGTTGCCCGTCACGGCGCCATCATGGGAGAAAGCGTCACCGCTTTCGGTTCGTCTCCCAAAAGTGTGATTAGCATTCCTCCGGTAGCGGAAGATAGGCGCAGCAGTGATAGATCGCGGCCGTAAAGTTCTTCACGGTGCGGAAGCCGAAGGAGCGATGGCTCACCAGCTTGATCTTGTTGTTCATGCCTTCGAGCGCGCCGTTGGAAACTCGCAGCCGGGTCCAGGCCAGGACACCGTCGAGATGGGCGCGGAGCATGCGCACGAATTCCTTGAAGGGTTGGAGCCGGGAGCGCATGGCCGAATGCATCCAGCGTTCGAGGTGCTGTTCAGCCCGAGCCGGCTGGCGGTAATCCCAGAAGAGTTGAAAGGCTTCCTTCAGATAGTAGGCGCGCACGATGGGCGTGTTCCAGCGCACCAGGGTCGAGAGGCGCTCGCGCTCGTCGGTCCTCAAGTTCCAGGGGTTCTTCAGCAGCAGGAAGCGCGTTCTCTTGAAGAAGGTCTTCTCCCGGCCGCTCAGACGGCGCATCTCACTCCGTCGTACTTCATCGACCGCCCGGTTCAGGTGCTGCACGAGATGGAAGCGGTCGAAGAGGACCGGGGCGTTGGGGGCGTGGCTGCGCACGGCCTTCAGGTAGGCCTGCCACATATCCAGGCAGACGATCTGGATGGTGGCCGAGCGGCGCCGACCCAGTCCGGTGAAGAACCGGGTCAGGGTCTGTTCGGTCCGATCCTCGCCCACCCAGAGCAGCGCCCCGCGTTCCAGGTCATAGACGATGGTCAGATAATAATGTCCTTTGCGACGACTCACTTCATCGATGCCGAGGAGGTGCAAAGGCCGACGGCGACGACGTTCCAACCCATAGGCCACCACGCGCCGGACGATCGAGGCCACGCTCTTCCAATCCAGCCGGAAATGCCGGGCCGTCTCCTGCCAGCTCAGATGCCGGGCCAACTCCGCCACGGCTCGGGCCAAGGCGGTGGTGACCCGCGCCCAAAGCTGCGCCCAAGGCACCGCCTCCACCCGCACCCCGCAGCGCCGACAGCGCACCCGGCGAGGACGATAGTGCAGCACCAGGGGCCGGTTTCGCAACGACAGGTCGCGCCAACGGCGGGCCTCCTCGACTTGGTGAATGGTTCGGCACCGCCCTCGACAAACCCCGCACCGCAGCGCTCGGCACCGGAGCCGGTCAATTTCCACCACCATCTCTTCGTGGCTCGGCTTGACGGTGGTCACGTAATGAGCTTTCAAATGGAGCGATTTCCTGATAAAGGTCTCTACGCTTTTTCTGAGACTGCGCTCAGAAAAAGTGGCCCCTTGCGGGGCCGCTGG
>CALCEB010000270.1 GCA_937900045.1 uncultured Acidobacteriota bacterium | reverse complement strand
GTCAGCGGCAAACCGGGCCTCGCCGGGCCACAAAAGTAGCCCTACGGCCGCGGGTGGCGCCGACATCGCCTTTTTATGTCGGCGACCCTTGTGGCCTCTATGCGATCACCGCTAAAGGAGCCGGGTTGCCGGGTGGCCACCCCGCTTGCCACAGATTGGGGAGAAGCGCATACATCAGAAGCAATGTATGCGCCACCCGCGCACCGCGAACGCAACATCAACCTTCACCCTCACACGAAAAGGAGAGTCTTATGAGGAAAAATTCAGCAAGATTAGGAATGGCGGGATTACTCGGGGCGTGTTTGGCGGCTCTGTGTTCGCTCCCGCTGATGGCCCAGAGCAAAGCGGGCGTTCTGACCAAGCCAACCGTGGATCGCCCGGTCCATTTCGATGTTTCCCCTCCGCTGTTTGAATTGATCGAGCAAGCCCCGCCCTTCAAGGGTGTGCCTCGGGAGAGTGAGCCGCTTCGCATCCCCCACTTGGCGCACTTGCAGGCGCTTTACCATCCGGGACAGGCGGTAACTGATCCCGCCCTCCAGACTTATGTGGGCGGACCGGTGGGAGCTTCGACTTTTCTGAACTTTCTTGGCGTGGGGATCGGCTTCCCAAACTACCAGGATGAGGGAGACAATTCTAATTCCAACGCCGCGGTGGGAGACACCGAGGTGGTGCAGTGGGTTGACCCATTCTATGCAGTGTTCGACAAGAGCACCGGAGCGATTCTAGCCGGACCGATCCCGGGCGACACCTTCTGGGCAGGTTTTGGCGGCCCGTGCGAGAACAGCGTCGATTATGAGGGGGACAACATTATCCAGTGGGATAAAGCCGCCCATCGCTGGCTGGCGGCTCAGAATACGCGTCTTTCACCGTACATGACGTGCATTGCGGTTTCCCAAACTTCCGACGCGCTCGGCAGCTATTACCGCTTTGCTTACTCGGACAGCGGCTTTCCCGAATACCCCAAGTGGGGCGTCTTTAGCAACGGCGTCAACAACGCCTACTTCTATGCGGATAACAACTTCGCCACCGGCAACCCCTTCTTGGGCGCACACCCTTGCGCCTTTCAGCGCGATAAGCTGCTCACAGGGGATTCAACGGCGCTTCGCATCTGCTTCCAGACCGGCACGTTTGACAACAGCCTCCTGCCCGCCGATAATGACGGAACGATTCCTCCCCCTAAGGGCCGGGATGAGTTCTACATGGGAAGCATTGATAACGGTAACCCCAACGATAGCAACACGGTTTACCTTTACATCTTCCATGTGGACTTCACCAATCCGTCGAACTCCACCTTCAGCGGGGTCGGCGGGACAATGCCCATCACGGTAGCGCCGTTCGCCTTGGCGTGTGGCGGCTTCGCCCCCTGCATTCCGATGCCGAACTCAAAATACCTGCTCCCTTCTTTTGGCGACCGCCTGATGTACCGGCTCGCATACCGAAACGTCGTTCCGGCCACGGTCCCCAAGACAGCCGCGAATGCTCAACATGAGGTCCTCTTGGTTACGCACAGCGTGACCTCAACAACTGGCCAAGTGGGAGTGCGGTGGTATGAATTCCGCGCCATCACTCCGTCAAACCCCACTGTCTTCCAGCAAGGCACCTTTGCGCCCGACACGAACTACCGCTGGCTGGGCAGCATCGCCGAAGACAACCAAGGGAATATCACTCTCGGTTACAGCGTCTCCAGCTCGACCGTGTTCCCCTCGATCCGCTATACGGGATGCACACCGAGCGACCCGGTCGGAACCATGGAGACCGAAGCCAGCATCATCGAGGGCACGGCGTCGCCACAGGAGACGATCGGTTGGAGCGACTTTTCCAGCATGGCGGTGGATGCCGCTGATGAATGCACGATGTGGTTCAGCGGCCAGTTTTTCACGGTCAGCGGATTCGCCCAATGGAGCACTCAACTTGCTTCCTTGCGCTGGCCGAACTGTCCGTAATTGTGTCTCACTGTGATTGAGCCTCGAAGGGGGCCGGGCGTTAGGCTGGTTCCCCTTTCGAGAAAGCCCGTACTGTCAAAAACCTGCTTGTTGTAAGCCGGTAATTTGTTGAATCCTCTGGGCCAAGCAGTCGTTCCAGCTTGCTCCCCCTAACCTGAGCCGCAGTGGCTGGTGTCCCTTTAGCATGTTTTGCTTGCGGCTTTGCCACGCTTCGTAATAGCGCTTTCCACACCCTCAAAATGATGTGATGTTGCATTGCCTTCTCCTTGGGACTATGATGCCAATCATACCCAGGTGTTGGAAAAACCCGCGGCCGGACGCCGCAAAGCGCCGCGAGGATACGATCAATTCATGAAGGGGAGGCTGCCTCATGAGGCCCTTTGCATATGTGCTTCTCATTTCCCTCGGGTTTGGTTCCCCCGCTTTTGGACAGCAGAAGAAGCGAGTTGCAGTCATGAACTTTGATTACGGAACCGTTCAGAGCTACGTCGCTTCGATTTTCGGCGCCGACCAAGACGTGGGGAAAGGGATTTCGGATTTGCTGGTGGACCGTCTCGTTAAGAGTGGCGTTTACACCGTCATTGAACGGTCGGCATTGGACAAGGTCCTCGCGGAACAGAACTTTTCGAATAGTGACCGCGCCGACCCTTCCAGCGCCGCCAAGATCGGCAAGATATTAGGGGTGGACGCAATCATCATTGGCAGCGTTACGCAGTTTGGCCGCGATGACCAGAATAAGACCATCGGAGGCGGCGCTCTGGGCGGTATCACCGGCCGCTTTGGAATCGGTGGTGTGCAAAGACGGAAGGCCAAAGCTGTGGTGGGTATTAGCGCGCGGGTCATCGATACATCCACGGCGGAAATTCTGGCGGTTGCCTCTGGCAAAGGCCAATCGACACGATCCGGCACATCGCTCGTCGGAGCGGGCGGCGGCAGCGGAGGCGTAGCAGGGGGCGGATATGACATGTCCAGCAAAAATTTTGCGGATACCTTACTGGGCGAGGCGGTCGGCCAGGCAGTCGATTCTGTAGCGCAGCAACTGGACCAGAGCGCATCCAACCTCCCCTCGCGAAAGGGCGTCATTTCCGGGCTGGTGGCGGATGTTTCTGGCAATACGCTGATTCTCGACGTCGGTTCCGGCGCTGGTGTCCAGGTGGGACAAGAGCTGAATGTGGCGAGGAAAGTCCGGGATATCCGTGACCCGGTAAGCGGCAAGATTATTAAGACCGTTGTCAGCAACCTGGGAACCGTTCGCATCACGGAGGTGGATGCGCTCTCATCCACCGGGACGTTCACGGGCAACGGAAGTCCCAAGGTGGGCGACACGGTTAAAAGTTCGCAGTGACCCGTCGAATGACCAGCAAGCTGAGCAATTTTTGGAAAGCGGAGGTTCCTGATGAATTACGAAATTGGAACCCAAATTGGCGATTACCAAATTTTATCTGTCCTCGGCACCGGAGGTATGGGGAAGGTCTACAAAGTTCGGAACGTGATTTCCGACCGGGTTGAGGCGATGAAAATCCTTCTTCCCGATCTTGCTAATCAGCAGGCCTTGGCTGACCGGTTCCTGCGAGAAATTAAAGTCCTTGCCAGTCTCAATCACCCGAATATTGCCGCCCTGCACACGGCCTTAAGGGTGGAAAATCAGCTCCTGATGATTATGGAGCTGGTGGATGGAGTGACTCTGGGGGATGAGTTGCAATCCGGGCATCTTCCCCTGAAAGAGGCCCTGACCTATATGGATCAAGCGCTGTCCGCATTGAGCTACGCGCACCGCCAGAGGGTGATCCACCGGGATATCAAGCCGGCCAACATGATGCTGACCCCACAGGGGACTCTCAAACTCATGGATTTTGGCATCGCTCGTGCGCCCAGCGATTCCAAGCTCACGATGACGGGAACGACGTTGGGATCCCTGCACTACATGTCTCCTGAACAGGTGAAAGGCGGTCCGTTGGACGCCCGGTCGGATCTCTATTCTCTTGGGGTTGTGCTTTATGAAGTGGTAACCGGCAAGCGTCCCTTCCAAGAGGCGAGCGAATATTCGGTCATGGCAGCTCATCTGGAAAAAGCTCCGCAACCTCCCATTGAACTCAATCCCAGCTTACCGCAGCCGCTGAATGCCATGATTTTGTTGTCTTTGGCAAAAGACCCAGCGCAACGCTTCCAATCTGCCGATGCCTTTAGGACTGCGCTCGGGAGCGTGGCAGGCATCTCGATTCCGGTTGTTCCCGGCGCTGCCGTATCTTCTCCGGCGGCTACGACGGCATCCCCTTTGGGCATGGCGCAAGCGCCGGGTCCTCAAGCGCCACCCCTGCAGCGTTCTCCCGCTCTGGTTCCCGGCCCGCAAATTGCGAAGCCGGCGGGCTACCGCGGCCTTTATATGGCGCTAGGCGCTCTGCTGGTGGTTCTTGTTATTGCGGCAAGCGCCATCGAATTGCCCCGGTGGATGAAGGCTCGGGCCGGAGGAAAGGCGGCGAAAGCGGGATCAACGCTGGGTGCAGCGGATTCCTCTGCGGCTCAACCCCAACCCGCAAGCGCGAATTCCGCAGCTTCGGCGTCCATTGCACCGGCGGCATCCACGGGTTCCGGACCCGGGACTTCTTCGAACCCGGCGGCTGGTTCGCAGCCGCCGTCCTCCACCACGCCTCTGAATTCTGCATCTTCGGGCCCGGTGGTTTCGAAACCAGCGCCAGAGAGCGGAACTGGAGCGGCAACCGAAGCTACAATCGAAGCTACAACCGGTGGGAACCTCGCGGAGAAGCGGAGGCATACTACACCAAGACATGAAACCGTTTCGGGGCAGGGAACACAGGAATCCGCGACAGGAAATTCCGGCTCGGCCGGAGCAAGCGCGCAACAGAGCGCGCCGTCATCGCCGCCTACTTCATCCGGGTCTAACGCCGGGGCAAACACGACGGAGGATCAGCAGGGAAGCTTAATCTTGCAGCGTTTGCAGGACAGAATGGACCTGCTCTCCAGCCGGGCAAGCGCCGTTGACCAGAGCCTCAAGACGCTTCAGCAGCAGCAAGCCAGCTCAGGACTTTCAATGCGAGGCGACGTATCTGCCTCCTGGATTCGCATGAAAGGCTTCATGGACCGCGCGGACGCTGCTCTCTCCGCTGGCCAACCTCTAATGGCCAAGCTCAACATGGACCGGGCGGAGCGTGAGATTGATTTTCTCGAGAAGTTTTTAGGCAGGTGAGCGGACCTGGTTAACGCCGCAGACTCTTGACCGTAACCGCAGGATTGGCTCCGGGCGCGAAACTCACGCCCATCGCCCGGAAAGCGCCCGGATGGGATCAGCCATCGATTGGAACCGGACTAGGCGTGCGGCGTCCCGCCCTTTGAGCGAAGCCAAAGGCATCACGCCTTTTTCAAGGATGCGATCGGCGGCTTCCACGGTGAGCAATGTTTCCGCGCAAGGTTTTTCTTGGAATTCTCCATCCACGCGGTAAAGGTGCAGCGGAAGGCCGGTGATTTCTGACGACTCACCCGGACGCATGTTCCAACCGCTGGCGCTGAAAGCTTGCGCCAGCAGGAGAACGCAGGCCAAGGCGGGATTACCCCAGAGATAGTCCTCGTGCACAGGCGGATCGAGCATCTCCTCAAAGTCAAAATGTTCCGCGAAATCCGTATCCTTGCCGTAAGGAAGGCGCAACAGGAAGCGCGGTAAGGCCATTCCGAGATAAGTCACTTCGGGCAGCTTGCGAAGCGCACGCCAAGCTTTTGCGTCTTCGGTTTCTGACGCCGGCTTCCATTCACGCGGGTTGGGGAGCTGAGCGATGGATTCACAACCCACAACTCCGGTGCTTGCTGCGGCGAGGAACGGCGCGCCGGCAGCGGAGGCGGTTTGGGCAATGCGTCCCAACAGTTCGGCGTCGGCGCGGGTGGGCTCAAACGTGTAATTTGCAGCCAGCACCGCCCACGGTTCAGCGCCGGGTGTCCGGACCGTCTGCTCCACCAACAGCTTGTAAATGCCGGTCGATTCCAAGTCTTGTTGGCTGGAGAGATCTGCCGCCAATTCGGCTTTTGAGATGTCGATCAGACACAATCGCAACTGCGGGCCGGTCTCCATTCTCCGCGCCAGAAAGAAGACGCCACGCCAGGCGGCTTCGAGCGCCTGGAAATCGGGGTGGTGCAGCAGCGCGCCCATCAGGAGGCTGGTGGTTCTGTCAATGCGGGCGAGCGCCTGCGGCTGGCGCGGGTCGGCGTCCGGCGCCAGGTGGGGTGCTACGACCCGGCGGATAAACTCCTGCAATTCATCCGGACGCTGGACATGGGCAGGCTGCGATTCGCTTTGTTCGATCAGGTCTTCCAGCAGGCTGCCGGAGGCGAGACGTGACGGGTCTAGAGCCACTGAGCGCGGCCTTGATGATGTTCTGCCAGTTTCTGGCGCAGCAGCCGGGGCTGGCGCAATCCCCAACTCTTCAGCAGCCTTAGCGAAGGTCGAGGGATTGGCAAGACGTTCCCGCAGTTCACGCAGCTTTGCAAAGATGGAGACGCGCTGAAAGAGCTGGTCAGGATGGAAATCATCGAGTTCCTTGAAATGAAGGGAAAGGCTGGGTCCTTGCGGGCCTTCCAGAGGGATTTGAAGAGAAGCGCCGGCTCTCTCCAGAATCTCACCGAAGCTGTCGCGGTCAACAGGAATGATGCGGCGCCGCCCGAGGGCAGGCCTAGTTTCAAACAGGCCGCGATTGGCGCGGCCGCTGAAGTCGCCGAGCAGAGCGATCCGGAAGGAGGACTCGGGAGAAGCAGCTTGTGGAAAGCGTTCACGGCCGCTGGCAACATCCAAGTGAACTTCGCTGGACAAAAAAGGTCTTGGCATTTCTGGCAGCCCCCTCTTCGGACCCTTTGACACTCACTGAATCAAAGCGGATTGCTTGCTGCTCGATCCTTTCAGGCGATACTGCGCAAGAAACGGGTCATTTTCACATGGGAAACGCCCCGCGGCCAGAATTGGCGAATGTTCAAAGCTTTATGGCGAGTGACGATTTGCGTGTCGTAACCGGCTACAGCGCCCTTCCCCAATAGCTTTTTCTGCCGGATCGCCCTTACAAAAGTGATCAGTCCTCGCTCCTGCAAGTAGAATGCCCACATGCCATGCTTTCTGACGCCGAAGATAGTGCCCATGCCGGCTTCCGTCTGCACCGAGACATCGCCGCCGTGCTTCTCTTCGAAATAGTGGCGATACTGAAGCGGGAGACCGGAGAGTTCCGCCCCGGTTTCACGGTAATAATGCCGGCGGTCGACCGAACCCATGGTGGTAGGCAACTTCGCGTTCTGGTAGTACATCTGTTCGATATAGTCGATCACGGCATCCTGGTCGCCTCCGAATTTCGTGGCCGACTCGTTGGCGTGATAGACCGTTGGATGGTCCGGGGAGCCTTCGACGAAGACCGAGCATCCGGTCACGCTGGAAGTGAGAAAGATGTCTGGGCCGGTATCGTCAAGCGAAACGTGCATGACATGGCCCGGTTGCCAGGGGAGAAACCAAATCTTCAGAAACTCGCTTTCCTGGCCCGACATCACTTCCGAGGGAAGATAAATCTCTGTTTGGCAGAGACCGCCTTCCACACCCCCAACCGGGATCAACTTGAGGAAACATTGGTGATGGTACTTGTCCACGCGGGCAGAAAACATGCTTGCCCCGCTGCTCATGTAAACCGAACCGAATACTGACATCATGGGATTATGGTTTCGTTCCCGCGTAAAAGTGTCTCCACCCATGGTGACGGTTTCCATTACCTTCATACCGGGCGTGTAGCGGCCCACTTCCAAAGGCCGTTTGGAAAGGAATGAGATCGGATCATTGGCAAATTTTTGGGTTAATGCGTCCAAAGCGCGGCCCTCCTCTTCCGTTTCTTGGGGAAACAAAACAGCATACCATAGGTCCCTGAAGTGCTTGTTCTTTGATTTGGTCACGCCGTTCTGATAACTTGTACCGTCATGAGGAGATTAAGACCGGTCATTTGGTCAAAGGGAACATTCCTGAGCCCGCAGTATTTGCAGGCGCAGGACCGTTTCATCGAAGACACTCTGCAGTTCCGGGTTGAGGCTGTGAGCTTCCGCCCGTGGGGGTTCGCCCGGTTGCGGATTAGCCAGGAAGCCTTGGCCGCCGGCAACTTTGTGATTTCCTCGGCGGTCGGCCTGCTGCCGGACGGCTTACCGTTCGACATCCCAGGGTCGGACCCCGCTCCCCCGGCGCGGCCATTGGCTCAGCATCTCGAAGGTGACCGGGACACTCTGGACGTGCACCTTGCGGTTGCAGATTACCGCGAGCGGGGAGTGAACATCTCATTTTCCGCTCAGAACTCGGAACCGCGCTATTGCGCCGAAGTGATGCTGGTCCGGGATGAGAACTCGGGGACGACGGAGAGGCCGGTTCAAGTTGCCCGGAAGAACCTCCGCCTGCTGTTGGGCGATGAATCCCGGCAAGGCACCTCTTCGATGCAGACGGCGCGAGTCCATCGAACTGCGGCGGGCATGCTCGAGATCGATCCACATTTTGTTCCTCCTTTGCTGGATATTGCGGCGAGTGAATACCTGACCAACGCCATCCTCCGGCGGCTGGTCGAAATCCTCGCTGCGAAGAGCAGTATGCTAGGGGGGATGCGGCGGCAGAAGAACCAGAGCCTTGCGGATTTCACCGCGGCGGACATTGCGAACTTCTGGCTGCTTTACACCGTCAATAGCCATTTCCCGGTGCTGCGCCATCTTTTTGAAACTCGGAACGGCCACCCCGAAGAACTTTTTTCCGCAATGATTGACCTGGCCGGAGCACTGACGGCATTTTCGGCCAAGATTCAGCCTCGCGATTTACCCACTTACAAACACGAAGACCTGAGCGGCTGCTTCACCGATCTCGACGTGAAATTGCGGGAACTCCTGGAAACGACGGTGCCCACGAACTTTGTCTCCTTGCCGCTGAAGCTGGTGCAGCCCTCCATCTATGCTGCGGCCATTGCCGACGATAAATACTTCACGAACACCCGGATGTACTTGGCGATCAGCGCTGATATGAAGGAAGTTGACCTCGTCAGGAAGGTTCCGCAACTCCTCAAGGTTTCATCCTCCACCCAGATTGAGGCCCTGGTCCGGCAGGCCATGCCTGGGATGAAGCTGAGTTACATGGAAAGGCCTCCGGGTTCTTTTCCGGTCAAATTGAACTACCGGTATTTCAGCCTCAACCAATCCGGCGGCGATTGGGAAGCAGTGGGGCGGGCGCGGAATCTGGCGGCATATGTTCCTGCTGACTTTCCGAATCCCCAACTTGAGTTAATCATTTTGCTTCCCCAAGCCGTGTGATTGAAGATTTTGAGGGCTGATGCTTCGAACGGAGGCCCGAGCCTCCGCTGCAGGGATTGCTGGCTGGATGCGGAACTCCCGGAGAGATCATTTTGATTTTGCTCCTGGGGGAAGCTAGACTTGTTTGTTCCGGCCGGGGTTCTGAGTTAGCCCCGGGAGCCACACCGATATCGCTCACACGGAAGGGATGTGACGAGACTCATCTGGAGTTTCCTCATTGCCTTAATTTTGAGAAGGGATAGCATTTTCGCTTCCGGAGATGCAACCAGCCCCATCCATGGCCCGCTCAAACGAGAACTCCCGCCTATCACTTTCAGTGGTCACGTGCACGGATTTGGGGCGGCGGCGGACAAACAACGAAGACAGCTTCTTGGTGCTTCACCTTGATGAACGTTCCGATCATCAGGAGCCATTAAGCGCAGTTTTTGAGATTGGGCCGTTAGGTCTGGTTCTGGCAGTTGCGGATGGAATGGGCGGCCACCAATCGGGTGAAGTGGCGAGCAGACTTTGCATGGTGGAGCTGACGAAGATGCTCTTAGGTCTGGTGACGCAAGGGTCGTCCCTGGAGGCGCCCCGGGACATCCTTTCCCAGGCAGTTGAAGCGGCGAATGAAACGGTCTATAACCTGGCTGGCCAGAAGCCCGAGTTCCGAGGCATGGGTACCACGCTGACCGCAGCATTGTTGAGAGGAGCTTCACTGGAAATTGCCCAGGTGGGCGACTCGCGAGCCTATCTGCTGCGGCAAAGCCTTCTGACGCAGCTCACTGAGGACCAAACCGTGGGAAATCTGCTTTTGCCCGACCAGGGAGTTCAGATGAGTGAGCAAATCAAGGACATGCTGACTCAAGCAGTCGGGACTCAACCGAAGGTGAAAGTGGGATTGACAGGCGCCGCATTAGAGGCTGGAGACATCATCCTGCTCTGCAGCGACGGATTATATAAAGTGGTGAGTGCGGCCGAAATCACGGAAATCTTGCTTCTCCCCGTCTCTCTGCAGGTGAAGGCGGAGGGGCTTGTGTCGCGAGCCAATGAAAATGGGGGCCCGGATAACATCAGCGCAATTCTGGCGGAAGTCAGGAAGAGCTAATGAATCATCGCCACCGTTTCAGAACTCCGGCGGTCCGTAACGTTCTTCCGGGTAGCGCTGATTTCCAGAAGTTTACCATGCCGCGGCCTGCCAATATTGGACCTTTCGTCCAGATTGGCGAGGCAGGGTAAACGCCGGAAGCTCCGAAAGAATCGCCGCAGGCGGCATGAGAATGAACAGGGATGCTTGTCTTGAGGAGTATCCGAAAAGAGATTCGGGCATGTCCGAACAGATACACTGATCCCCTGCATTGTTTCCAGAACGTTGGTTGACGGCCTAAGAAGAATAGGTCATGAAGCAGGACTCGATTTGCGGAGTCAACGAGTTACTCTCTGCGCAGAAGTCGGGATAGGTGCTGAGTCAAATTTGGAAGCGGGATTGCTCCAGAATCCTGGCGGCGTGAGAAAGATCGCCGATCGAGGGGCGGCGCCGTTGCAAGGGGATGGGCCAAGCAACCTCACAGTGAGGGAATGAAGGATTTGTCAGGAACAAAACAGCGTGTTGCGGCGGCGGCAGGGTCGAAAATGCTCGATCACAAATTAGGCCGCACTGAAAACAAAGGAATTAACGTCATGGGTTCCGCCCTCGCCTGACCGCGAGTGATTTTCATGAGCTTTCGCGGGCCGTAGGCCCTAAATGACATACATGTCTTAGAATGATGAGCCTAGGCTTACTGCCAACTCATGAAAATGCTCTCGAAAGTCGTTTGGTCCGATGGGATGTACCTCGGACCTCATCATTTTCAAACCCAGAACCGTTACTTTGAGGATCTGGTTCAATTTGAGACCTCAACACTCTGGTTTGAGGGCTGGGGATTCACGGGTTACGATCTGGATGCCGAGGCGCTTCAGAACGGGACCGTCTCCCTGATTCATGCTCGGGGGGTCCTGCCGGATGGCCTGCCGTTTCAGATGCCGGAGAGCGACCCGTTGCCGCCGCCACGAAGTATTGCCGAATTGTTTCCGCCAACCAGTGAAAGTCTCACTTTGCAGCTTGGGGTTCCCGCCTACCATCCTCAGCAAGCCAATTGTGATTTTTCTGAAGCCAATGGGCTGCCGGGAACACGCTACCGGGCGGCGGTTCAGACAGTTCATGACGAGAACACGGGAATTGATGAGAAGCCGGTCCGGCTTGGTCAAAAAAACTTCCAGATTCTTCTCGAGTCGGAGGCGTCGGAAGGTTTTAGTTCTCTGCCGGTAGCCCGCGTAATGCGCGACGGTTCGGGCCATTACGTCTATGACCAAGGATTCGTGCCACCCTGTTCGCAAATCAGCGCCAGCGAGAGGTTGATGACTATGACTCGCGGGCTGATCGACATTCTGGAGGATAAAAGCACATCGCTTTCGCGGGGCCGGCAGGGCGGGGGAAAACTCGCCCGGGCATTTTCCGCGCAGGAAGTGGAGACATTCTGGTTCCTCCATTCCGTCAATTCTGCGCTTTCCTCCCTGCGGCATCTTTTCTTTGCGAAGCGCGGACATCCTGAGGAACTTTACTTGGAGCTTTCACGCTTGGCGGGGGCGCTTTGCACGTTTGGCCTTGATTCTCATCCGCGAAACCTCCCGCTCTATGACCATCTCAATTTGCAGCCATGTTTCCAGCAGCTCGAAAAGCACATCCGGGAACACCTGGAGATGCTCCTCCCAACCAACTGCATCCCAATCCCGATGAAGCTCGCCGCCAAATACATTTACGCCGGAGAAGTGACCGACCAACGTTGCCTGGACCGCGCCCGATGGATCCTGGGGATTCATTCCGAGATCGGCGAGGTGGACCTGATCTCCAGAACACGGCAGTTGGTCAAGGTTTGTTCCGCGGTCCACGTTCAGGAGCTTGTGAAAAGAGGCCTTCAAGGTCTTACGTTAACCCACTTGCCGGTGCCTCCATCCGCCGTCTCGCCCAAGGTTGAGACCCAATATTTCGGCATCAATAAATCCGGTCCGTGTTGGGAATACATCGTCAAGACGAGGCGGGTCGGAGTCTACGTTCCTGGTGAACTACCGAACCCCGACGTCGAAATCCTCGTCATCCTGGATGCTTGAGAGAATCCATGAAATCCCGCGAAAGGAAAACACATGGGATCGACTTTCCCGGGGACACCCGGTTTGCAATCTTCCAGTCCTGCCTCATCCCGGCGCGCCGATAACCTGGCATTGATTTTCCAGGAGATGCTGACCGTCGTCGTACGCCTGCGGGCCAATCGACAGGTGGTGAATGACGCCGAATCCTTCCGTGGCAATATGCGCGCCGCGCTCAAGCAGGCGGAAGCCGAAGCGGCCTCTCGCGGATATGACGCCCAGTACATCAAGTTTGCCAAATTCGCCGTCGTCGCCTTCCTGGACGAGTCCATCCTGAATTCCGGCAATCCGGTGTTCGCCGACTGGCCGCGCCGCCCGCTCGGAGAAGAATTGTTCCAAAGCCATCTGGCGGGAGAAATCTTTTTCCAGGGGCTCGAGCGTTTGTTGACAGCTAAAGATTCGCCGGAGTTGGGCGACCTGCTCGAGGTTTATTATCTGTGTCTCCTCCTGGGTTATCGAGGGCGTTATGGAGTGAGTGGTCCGGAGTCTCCGCGCGCCATCATGGACGCCGTTGGAGATAAAATACGCCGGATTCGAGGAACGATTCCGCCGCTTTCTCCGGCTTGGGCGCCGGTTGCGGGAGTTCCGGCCAAGCATCACGACCGTTGGATTCGCCGGCTGGTATTTTTGGGGGTGGCCTGCATCGTCTTGACCATCGCCCTTTTCGCCACGTTTAAGGTCTCGTTAGAATCCAGTCTTCAAAATATTAACGCGGCTATTTCCCAAAAGTAGCCGGCGGGGAGTTGTGGATGAAGGGGAAGCTGATCCTCCTTTTGGCAGTGGCAACGGCAATTGTCTTTTTGCTTCTAGCCTGGTTTATACCGGTCGCCCTGCGTTTGCAAGGAACCAACCTTTGGATATTACGTATTGGCCTGCTGGTTCTGGGCGCCATCATCTGCGTGGCGCTGGTGGTTTGGGCCGGTTCCAAGGATTTCGATCCGAAGGCGGCGGGCGCCGATGCCAAGGCGGTTCAAGGCATCGCACAACTAAAAGCCCCGCCAGTCCCCGCCGTAGCCAGCCTTAAGGCCCCTTCAGTGGCGTCATTGAAGCTTCCAGCATCCCAAGGCTCGGATGAAATCGACGTGCTGGCCCGCGAGGCGGAATCGCGCTTGCAGGCATCTCAGTTGGGAAGGAGCGCGAGCCTTCGTAAACTTCCGCTGATCCTCGTGATGGGTCCACCGGGTTCGGGAAAAACTAACGCCGTATCGGACTCCGGTCTGGACCCGGAGCTCCTAGCCGGTGAGGTCATTCAAGCTGGCTCATTGGTCCCGACTCGTTCGGCCAACTTCTGGTATGCCCGGCAAATGCTATTCGTTGAAGCGGGCGGTCCTGTGGCCGCCGACACCGGCCGTTGGGTCCGCTTGGTCCGCCGCTTGGCCCCTGCGCAGTTAATGTCCGTTCTGGGTGGGCAGGGACAGGCCCCGAGGGGCGTTGTGGTCTGCGTAAGTTGTGAGGATTTTATGAAGGCGGGAGGCGCGGAGGCTCTGGCTGGCTTGGCCAACAATCTGCAAAGCCGCCTCTGGGAGGCAGCCCAGGTGTTGGGTAGTAGTTTCCCTGTCTATGTGCTTTTCACCAAGATTGACCAGCTCCGGTTTTTTGGCGAGTATGCCGGAAGCTTCAACGCCGAAGAAGCGGCACAAGTCTTGGGCGCGACGCTGCCGGCCCAGCCCGCTTATCGGGCCGGGGTCTACGCGGAAGAGGAGACGAGGCGTCTGGCCGCAGCCTTTGACAGCCTCTTCCTTTCTCTCAGCGAACGGCGGCCGGAATTGTTGCGGCAGGAGTACGATGCCACACAACTTCCTGGCATCTACGAGTTTCCCCGGGAGTTCCGGAAGCTGCGCAACACTTTGGTTCAATTCCTGGTGGATTTATGCCGTCCCAGCCAGCTCCGGGCTGGGCCGTTTCTCCGAGGCTTCTATTTCACAGGCTTGAGAACGGTGATGACCAGTTCGCCCGCTCCTTCTGCCGCGCCGGTTCAGACCCATGAAGAGCCGGATTCAACTCTTGGGGCGACGCGCGTTTTCAGCTTTGGCAAAGCACAAGCGGCGCTCTCCCAAGAGCCAGCCTCGGAGGGCGGCGCGACAAAAGTCTTCGATATGCGTTCGCTGGGAGGCCAAAGTACCGTTGCCAGTTTAAGGCCATCGGCTCCCCAGAGCCGTCCTACCCGCCAAGCTGTCTTCCTGCCTCACGTTTTTAACGATATCTTGCTGCAGGATCGTGCTGCCCTGGGCGTTGGCGGCTCAAGCTCGAAAGTCTCGTTCTGGCGGCGCGGGTTGCTGGCCGTTGCTTGCCTGGCATTGCTCGTCTGGTGCGCCGGTTTGATTGTTTCCTATCTTGGAAACCGCAAATTGGAGTCGAAGGTTCAGGCGGCCGCTGAAGCCATCCCGGCCACGGAGCTAACCAGCGGGCAAATACCGAGTTTGGACGCCCTGCGCCAATTGGACAATTTGCGCCAAGTCACCGCCGCGCTGGGTGATTATGAGCAAAACGGCGCTCCTTGGCGCCTGCGTTGGGGAATTTACTCCGGCCACGAGCTCTATCCGGCAGCGCGTGCACTATATTTCAACCGCTTTCACTCGCTACTTTTCGCACAAACCCAAAACTCGCTGCTGGCTTCACTCCGGCAACTTCCGGCTACGCCGCCGCCGGGCGCCGACTACAAATCCGCCTATCAGGACTTGAAGGCTTACCTCATCACCACTTCCCATCACGAAAAGACCACGATGGACTTTCTCCCTCCGGTGTTGGATACCACTTGGGTGGCGGGGCGCGTCATCGATCCCCAGACCGCAGACCTTGCCCAAAAGCAGTTCGCCTTCTATAGCGGTGAGTTGAAATCGGCGAATCCCTATTCTGCAACTGCGGACGGAGCGGCGGTCGCTCACGCTCGCGATTATCTATCCCATTTTGCCGGTACGGAGCGCGTCTACCAGACCATGCTGGCGGCGGCCGCAGCCAAGAGCAAACCCATCAATTTCAACCGCGACTTCCCAGGCTCTGCCGCAGTAGTGGTGAATCACATGGAGATCTCCGGAGCCGATACCAAGGATGGGTGGGCGGCGATGCAGGAGGCGATCAAACATCCGGAGCAGTACTTCAATGGAGAAGAATGGGTGCTGGGGCCGCAGGCCGCCGCGAACGTGTCCGGCGAAAACTTGCAGCAAACCTTGGCGGCAAGGTATAAAACCGATTACACCAATCAATGGCGGACGTTCTTGAGGAATACGTCCGTGGCGCATGATGCGAATCTCCCCGATGCCTCGCGCAAGCTTGACGCCTTGTCTGGAAATAAGTCTCCCATCCTCGAATTGTTCTGGTTGGCGTCGCAGAACACGTCGATGGACCCTGATCTTGCGAAATTCTTCCAGCCGGTTCAATCCGTCGTTCCGGCATCCTTGCAAAACCAGCACGTGGGGCCGTCAAACAAGCCTTACGTGGATGCGCTTCTCAACTTGAAGACCTCGGTCGATCAATGCACGCAAGGTCCTGGGGCGAACCCGGATGCGTGCGCAAGCCAAATCTCGGCGAGCGCCACCAACGCCCGAACCGTCACCGAGCAGATCGCGCAGAGTTTTGCCCCAGACCCGGCCGCGCACGTGGGTGACGCGGTCAAGCGGCTGATGCTGGCGCCCATTCTCGATGCCCAAGCAGTGATTCCAACTCCGGGCCAGGCTTTGAACGGCAAAGGGCCCGCTTTCTGCTCTCAATTCAGCGCCCTTGCCCGGAAGTATCCGTTCAACCCCAATTCCTCCACCCAAGCGGCATTGCCGGAGTTCAACTTCGTCTATCAGCCGGTCACCGGTTCGCTCTGGACCTTCTACAATGCCAACTTAAAGGCTTTGCTGCCGCAACAGGGAACGGCTTATGGTGCTCCGCCCGGTGGTGCAGTGAAACTGAACCCTGCCTTTATCCGTTTCTTCAACCGTGCGGCCGCCGTGTCCGGCGCGGTGTACCCTAATGGCTCTGCGCAGCCGCGGCTAGGTTATACGTTGACGGCTTACCCGGTGGAAGGCTTGCCACGATGCCCGTGACTGCGGCCATCGAGGGACAGGTGTTGACGACGAGCGGCGCCAGTCCCCAATCCAAGCAGTTTGTGTGGCCCGGCCCGGGAGCTCCCGGCGTTTCGGTCTCTGGAAACGTGGGAGGAACGCAGTTGAATTTTATAAACATTCAGGGTCCCTGGGCGCTCTTTCAGTTCTTCTTGAGCGCCGACCGGGGGCAGGCTGCAGGGAGTGGCTATTCCTACGAGTGGACCCCCAAGACCGGCACTCAACCCATGACCGTTTCAGGCCGCCCCGTCCGGCTTCGCTTTGACTTGAATATGGGTAATGCTCCTCCCATCTTCCAGAAAGGTTATTTGGCAAGTCTGGGTTGTGTTTCCAAGATCGTTCAGTGAGAATTTGCTGGAATTATACATGAGGACATAAGTCGGCGACGGTCATTTGCTGTAGGGCCGCTCTATGAGCCGCAAAATCCGCCGGTCACTGGCCGGCGCTACGGAACCGGGTGTCACCGACTTACGACCGTGTGTATAGATTCGGGACGGAAATTCACCGGCCGGTCTGGTTGGCAACGTGTCCTGATGAAATTCCTCTTGGCCAGAAACGGCTCGAATGCAGCCTCTCCATCAGCGTGTTATACTGCACAACTAATTAACGGAGCCCCTATCGAATGAAGACCTGCACCACCTGCCATTCCAGCTATCCTAACCACTTCAGCCTTTGCCCCCGTGATGGCGCGGCCCTGGTTGAAGTCGGGGCGTGGACGGAAGGGATGGTGATTCGCGGCAAATATCGCATCATGGGTAAAGTGGGCCAAGGCGGCATGGGCGCTGTCTACAAGGCCTTTCATGTGACGTTTGACGAGCTGCGGGCGCTGAAAGTGATGAACCCGGAGATTCTGGGCGATGAACTGTTCATCAAACGCTTCAAGCAGGAGGCGGTGATCGCTCGCAAGCTCGACCACCCGAACGCAGTGCGTGTGGATGACATTGACGAGGCGGAAGATGGCCGGCCGTATATCGTCATGGAGTATATCGAGGGCGACAGCCTGAAGAAGTTGATCCAGGAGCACGGTCCCCTGCCCGTCGGTCGTACCGCGTCGATTATCAAGCAAGTCGCCGCCGCGCTTGATGCCGCACACCGTCTGGGCATGGTCCATCGGGACATCAAGCCCGCCAATATTGTCCTGATCCAGACGCCCCAGGGCGAAGTGGCCAAGGTTTTGGACTTTGGTATCGCCAAGTTCCGGGAAGCCCAAGCCACCGAGGGCTTGACTCTCACCGGAACCGGCATCTTGATCGGAACACCGCAGTACATGTCGCCCGAGCAGGCTTGCGGCAAAAAAAGTGATGAGATCGACGGCCGTTCCGACCTCTATTCGCTCGGCGTCGTCATGTACCAGATGCTGACGGGTGAACTGCCCTTCAAGGCTGACACCACGATGGAGCTGCTGTTGGCCCACATCAACACTCCGCCCCGGGCGCTTCTTGAAGCACGTCCCGACTTACAGATATCACCCGCTGCCGCCGCTGTCGTGATGAAGTGTTTGGAAAAAAAGCCCGAGGATCGTCCCCGGGATGGCGCCGCTCTGATTGAAGAATTGGATAACGCTTTGGGCGAAGGTGTTGGGCCTGATCTTGAGGTCGGCGCGGCGACTCAGATGTTCGCGGGTGCTTCGAAGGCCACGGTCCAGAAAACTGCGGCAAGAGGTTCAGAGAAAGCCAAAACCGGACCCATCACCGGACCCTTGAAGCAGAAACTTCCAGCCGATACCAAGCCGGGAGATGGAGTTAAAGGAACCAGGACAATCGCTAAAGACCCAGCGGCAACTCAAGAGGTTCGCTCGACTGCTTCGGCGCCTTCCACAGGCTTGCGCTGGGCAGTTTGGCTATTATCCTTAGTTCTGCTGGCAGGCGGTGGGCTGGCTTACTGGCACTATCGGTCCGAACACGCAACCCAGCCGCCCCAGCCACCTCCACCGGCCGGGCCAATCCCGGCGGCCACGGCTTCAAACTCCGCAACGGCAAATCCCAGCGTTCCTAGAGGGGAAGCATCTTCCGGCACGGCCTCCGAACCCGCGCCGGGAACGGAAATTGCCAATCCTTCGGGCGGTGCGGGATCGGCGCCCTCCAAAACAGAGGAGGAAGCCTCCGGGCCTCCCCCCAAACCGAAATCTGCGCCTCGCGGTGGAAGCTCCGGAAAGTCCAACGTTTCCACGTCTTCAAGCCCGGAAAGTTCTCCAAAGTCTTCTCCCACGGAAACTCCGGGGACGGCAGTTGGAAAGAGTGAGCCGAAAGCCGTTCCCGCGGCCACTCCAGTAGCCTCGAATCCGCCGAAAGTGGCCAAAGCTGAGCCTCCTCCTGCCGCTCAGCCAAGCCCGGTGGCATCGGCTCTCCCATTTCGGCCGGCGCGCGGACCCCACGGGAGTTTTGTATTAACAACCTCTCCCGGCGCCCAAGTTCTTGTGGACGGAATGATGGCTGGAACAGTTGGAGCGAATGGTAGGTTAGAGGTCAAAGGCGTCGCAGCAGGCCATCACAAGCTTCGGCTGGAAGGCGGCGGATTCAATGGGTTTGAGTACCCGGTAACGATCCCGGCGGGAGAGACCGTTTTCGTTTCCGCGGAGAGTGGACAACCGGGATCCGGACAACCGGCCGGCAATCCGGCGGCAGCGCCCCCGGGTCAAGCCCCGCCCGCCGCCAAGGGAACTGCGTCAGCGTCCAACGCAGTCACCTTCCAGGTTACGCACGATCACCGGTTGGGTTCTTGCCACGGGCCACTCATCATTGGAAACGGCAACATCCGCTACGTGGCCAGCAACAAGAAGGATTCATTCCAAGCGGCCCTCACCGGCATCACTTACGGCACCCGCCCGGGTATCTTTTTTGTCCATCTTCAAAACGGCAAATTGTATGAATTCCTCACTGAGTCTCCTGCCGCCATCACACAAGCCATTCAGCAGGCGCTCCACAATCCCTGATTCTGGTTTTTCCTTCGGCACAATTCTTAGAAAGTCCTGAATCGCAAAGTTGCGATTTCGTTTGCTCGAAAAACTCCTTGACGGCACAACCAGGAGTTGATACAGATAGGCGAGTTTGTTAAGGACCTTTATTAAATTGACCTGGGGGCCTCCGGGGCTGGCCTTGGATTGAAGCAAGGGCCCGATCAGCCAACGCTTTGCAGGTATCAAGAGGTTCGAGGGCGCAGTCATTCCCGCAAAAGAGGGAGAAGGAAATGAGGAAGGTGCCGCTGTTTTCAGGGCTAGCGCTAGCATTTTGTATCCTGCAACCCATTGGCTTCGCGAGGGCTGAGACCCCCGTGAGTCCGGCGGCGCCGGGCGCCCGGCTCGAACTGAGCCAGGATTGGCAAATTCAATCCTCGGCGAAAGTGACGGAGCAAGGGAGCGTTGTTTCGACGGCTGGATTCCGGCCCCAGGGTTGGTATCCTACGACCGTCCCTTCTACGGTGTTTGCTGCTCTTGTCAGGAACAAGGTCTATCTCGACCCGAATTTCGGAATGAACCTGCGTTCCGTCCCGGGGGTCAGCTATCCGATTGGCGGGAACTTTGCCAATATCCCCATGCCCTCGGACAGCCCGTTTCGACCGTCGTGGTGGTATCGCACCGAGTTCAAACTTCCGTTGGTTGACAAGGGAAAGACGATTTGGCTGCATTTTGACGGGATCAATTACCGGGCCAACATCTGGCTGAATGGCCATCCGGTGGCGGACTCCAACCAGGTCCAGGGTATGTACCGGACGTTCGAATTCAATGTGACCAGTATTGCGCAACCCGGCAAGGTCAACACCCTGGCCGTGGAAGTGTTTGCTCCAACTCCCGATGATCTTTCGATCACTTGGGTCGATTGGAATCCAATGCCTCCCGATAAGGACATGGGCCTCTTCCGGGATGTCTATATTTTGACCAGCGGACCGGTTGCGGTTCGAAACGCCCAGGTGATCTCGCATCTCGATCTTCCTTCGATGGCGGAAGCCCATCTAACCATCGCCGCGAATTTGCACAATGTCACGGATCGCGCTATCGAAGGCTCCTTCAGGGCGGCCTTCGGCAAGACCATCATCACGCAGCGGGTGCAGCTTGCTCCCCACCAGTCGATTCGCGTCGCCTTCACTCCGGACCACTATGCGCACCTCAATCTCTCTCATCCAAAACTCTGGTGGCCTTACCTGCTCGGTCCGCAAAATCTTTATCGATTGCAACTCACGTTCCAGGCACAGGGCCAAGTCTCCGACCGGGAAGCCGTCCAATTCGGAATCCGCGACATCACTTCGGAGATCGATGCTCAGGGCCATCGCCTTTTCAAGATTAACGGCCGGAATATTCTGATTCGCGGCGCCGGTTACGCGCCCAGCATGTTGCTTGCCTTCTCGCCTCGGCGGCAGGAAGACGAGTTGCGTTACGTGCGGGACATGAATTTGAACACGGTTCGCCTGGAAGGGAAAATGGTGAACGATCACTTCTTCAACCTTTGCGACCGTTACGGAATTCTGGTGATGGCGGGTTGGTGCTGCTGTTCCCACTGGGAAAGGTGGAGAAGCTGGAAGCCTTTGGATTACACGGTGGCGGGTGAATCGCTGCGCGACCAGTTGCGCCGTTTGCGAAATCATCCTTGCATACTCGCCTGGCTCTACGGCAGCGACAATGCGCCGCCCCCCAAGGCGGAAGCGGTTTATCTGAGGGTGCTCCAGGAAGAGAATTGGCCGAATCCCTACGTGGCTTCGGCCTCCGCCCGGCGGACCACCGTGGGGCCGACGGGAGTGAAGATGACGGGCCCTTATGGCTATGTGGCGCCCTCCTATTGGCTGGAGGACCACAAGAGAGGCGGCGCTTTCGGGTTCAATACGGAAACCAGTCCCGGCGAAGCGATCCCGGTGATGGCTAGCATCCAGGAAATGTTGCCCAAGGATCATCTGTGGCCGGTCGATGAATTCTGGAACTACCACGCCGGGGGCGGAGTCTTCAAGACCGTCAACATCTTCTCCCACGCGCTGGACGCGCGTTACGGGAAGGCTGCCAACGTCGAAGACTTCGTGGAGAAGTCGCAGTTGATGGCCTACGAGGGCGAGCGCGCCATGTTCGAAGCATACGGCAGGAACAAATACACCTCCACCGGCGTCATCCAATGGATGTTGAACAATGCCTGGCCATCCATCATCTGGCATCTCTTCGACTTCTACATGAGACCCGGCGGTGGCTATTTTGGCGCGAAGAAAGCCTGCGAGCCCCTTCACGTTCAGTATTCTTATGACGACCGTTCGATCGTCGTGGTCAACTCCTACTACCGTTCCTTCAAGGGTTATCAAGTTACGGCAAAGGTCTACAACTTGGACCTCAAGGAGAAATTCTCAAAAACCGCGACCCTTGATATTCCTTCCGATAGCTCCAACCGGGTGTTTGTGCTGCCGGATTTACAGGGCCTTTCAAAAACCTACTTTGTGAAGCTCGCCTTGGAGAACCCGGCAGGCCAGCAGGTCAGTTCCAATTTCTACTGGCTTTCAACACATCCGGACGTTTCAGACTGGGACGCTTCCAGGTGGTATTACACGCCCATCAAATCCTATGCGGACTTCACCGGCCTGAAGGGGTTGCCGGAAGTGAAGCTCAAAGTTTCCTCCTGGAAATTTGTGACGGGCGCGCCCGTCGCCGAACTCGTCACCCTCGAAAACCCAACATCGCATCTTGCCTTCTTTGTTCATCTGCGTCTGCTGAAAGGCAAAGGCGGCAAAGAGGTCGAGCCTGTTTTGTGGCAGGACAACTATTTCGAGTTGATGCCTGGCGAGAAGAGAGCGATCAGCGCGACATACAATGAATCAGAACTTGCGGGATCCAAACCTTCGATTGCGGTGGATGGCTGGAATGTCACCGCCGATTCGCCATAGGCCCTGGTCAGCCCCGTATCCGTTCAGTCGCTGAGCTTTTCATCCTGCCTTAATCAGGACGCCAAACTTACGCTGCTCTTTAAGAGAAGACCCGTTCCGGGCGGCCGGAAAGATGCGAGGCCGACGGCCTCCGCGCTTATGGCTAGAGCCTCCAGATCGCCCACCCGATAGACCCCATAAGTCCAAAAAAACCCGAGAGCAGAAGCGAATTCCAAAAGAGGCAACTGCAGAAACTGGGAACTGGCTCAGGCTCCTGGTGAGTCAATGCCTCCTCGAGTTCATCCTCAATGCGCAGAAGCGCCTCGTGACAGTAAGACATCGTCTCCTCAGGACAAGCGACCATGTCGCTAGATGATGGAGGCTGCGCGCCGCCTTCAGCTTTGATCACGCTGCGGTCTACGCACTTGACGTGACGGCAAGCCAACAAATCTAGAGTGTCCCCACTGTTCCAGGTTGTCAATAACAAGACTGTCAGAGATTTATTAAGATTTTGTTAGAGAGTTGTCATGAAAGTGGATCAGCGTGAGTGGCAATTACGATGAGGTTGAACTCCCTTGAGAGAACTTGCTGTTCTATTTCTCAGGGTCCTGCGAATCGCGGTCTTTGGGACCGGAACCGGCCTGCTTACCGTGGACACTTACGATAACGCGCGTCAATTTATCGAATCCTCTCAGCGGGGGGATCATGGTTTCAGCGATTTCACAGCGACCTCTTTGAAGTAAACCACGTTGTTGCCCGATTCATCCTGAAGGCCGATATATCCACAATTGGGACGTGGTCCCCGCATCGGCTCATAGGAGAACTTCCTGGCGGGGACTGCTTGTCCCTCCGTATAGTCTGTCACCTTGACGCCATTCACAAAGACAATGGTTCGAGGGCCGTCGATCGTGATCTCCATCGTATTCCATTGGGGTCCGGGCTTGCCCGGAAACGCCAGCGGCTTGGTCAGCGAGTAAAGCGTGCCGGTCACATGGTATTCGTCTTCTCCCGAAGTCTCCGGGTGATTGTCAATTTGCACTTCGTAACCGTAGTGTACCGGCATCCACGGCTCGCGCGGTGGAATCGGAATGCGGATGAAAACGCCGGAGTTGTCATTGAAATGTTGCATCTTGTAAACGACGCGAATGACGCAATCGCAGAGCTTGCCTCCGGTCCACCAAAGCAGGCCCAACTCCTTTTTGCCGCCCTGGGCTTTTAGCAGACCCTCTTCCACGGTCATGCCCCCACCGCCCACGTGCTTCCAGTCCTTCAAATCCTTCCCGTTAAAAAGCTGAACCCACTTGCCGTGTGGAAGAACATAACGGTCCGATTCATCCCGGACGCCGTTGGGTTCGCCAAAGGCAAAGGCCCGCCCGCTAAGTCCACCGAAAGGCCCCGCCGCCGCAGCCAAGGCCAGAGTTCGCAGCATGTTCCGGCGCTCCATACGATTCTGTGTCATCGATAGAAAACCTCCGTGAAAATGTTTGGACACAAACTATAGCACTGGAGCGGGCGGCTCCGAATGGAGATCTGCATCGCTGTTTTCAGATGCGCCGGGACGCTTGCCTAAAAACCTCTCGCAATTCCAGCAGCAATGTGTTTTCATGCTCCATTCACGCCTTGAATTTACGCTTGGAGTGGTGTCTCAGTTTGCTTGCTGTAGCGGCGCTCTATGACCGCCGAGTTTTATTTTCCAATAGCTTCCGACGCTCATAGAGCGCCGCTACAGCAAATTGACCCACTACCCGGGGTGCTTGTAGGTTGACTCCAGCAATAAATACTGTTATCATTCCAATAGTTTAGACAGTAGAAACGGCAGGAGGACTTATGGGTGCTCAGCTTGAAACGATGGTCAAAGACGCGACGCTGGAAATTCCTGAAAGGCAAAGATGCCGGTGGCTGAAAGAAGTTCTGGACCTTTCCGACACGGAAATGGCCTACATCCTGGGTGTTTCGGTCGAAACCTTGCGCAAGTGGTTGAGAGATGAAAATGATGCGCACGCTATGGAATCGGTCCGGTTCCACCGCCTGCTGAACTTGACGCAGTTGGCGAAGGGAGTGATCCGGCCGGAGCGCCTTGGGCATTGGGTTCACCATGAAAACCGGGCCTTGGGAAGGGTACAACCGCTGAATTTACTGGCCGACGCGGCGGGCTGTGAAATGGTCAATACCGTGCTTGAAGATACGCGGTTGGGAATATCGGATTGAGGCGGCGCTGACCCATGCCCAAACGCCCGCAAGGCCTGGACCTGCGGCGGGTCGCATTGAAGAAGAAGCATTTCTGGCGGTGTATCCCCGAGCATTACCTTGAAACGGTCCTCGAGGCAGGTCCCAGCTTCACTCAAGAGCGCCGGTATAGCGTCCGCGGCGAATTTGGAGCGCTTTACTTTGGCGGCTCCGCGGAGTTGTGCGCGGTGGAAGTTGCGGGCCGCGTGGGGCAGGATGGAGAACCGGTGGTTTGCGTTGAGTTCGAAGTTTCCGTAGAGCATTTGGTGGACCTGACCCAACCGGAAACCCGAGCCAAATTGCGGGTTCGATTGGAAGATCTGGTCCGTCCCCGCATCTCGCTGGACGCTTACGCGGTTCCTCAACGGATCGCCCGCCAGCTCTATCATGAAAGACTCCAAGGTCTGATTGTGCCGAGCGTCCATGACCCGGAGGGACGCAGGCAAGGCTGGTTCAACCTGGTTTTGTACCCTGCTCAATTGATCCGTCCTTCAATCCGCGAAGTTCAAATCCAAAAAGTTCATCCCCGTTCGGAATGAGATGCTGTACCCGCCCGAGGGTGTGTCCACTGGAGGCGCGCCGATATCAGGGTGTCAAGGCAAAATAGAAAGTTCCTGTTTTGAGCAAAGTAGAAAGTTCCTGTTT
>CALCEB010000269.1 GCA_937900045.1 uncultured Acidobacteriota bacterium | reverse complement strand
AAGGGCAAAAACCAAGATACAAGCCACGGTCAATCGTTTTTCCGGTTGACCGTGGGCTGTTGGCGTTCCGAAAAGCCCACGGCCAGAGAGGCCATGACCGTGGCTTGTATCTACCCGCTTGTATCTACCCGCTTGAGTTCGATCAACTGGCGTGACCCCTCAAGGGTTGGGACCGCAGTCTCAGCCGCCAATGATGCGGCGGAGTTTTCCTTGGCTGGTCGTGCCGGCTCGCGGGCTGGCGCAGACGCGGCGCCGTTTGCCGTGTCTGCGATCATGGCAAGCGATCCATGGCTAGAACTGCGCTGATTGGACCGAGGGCTGCCATTGGGCAATGTCCCTGCGGCGTCTTGTCAGGAGCTTCTCAGCTTTGATGCAGGTCGATGTTGTAGCCGAAGAACGGGGGCCAGCGCCCGTAGCGTCCGGTTCACGGCCGCACCGTCCGGAAAGACGTCCAACACTTCCGGATCGATCACGGCGATGTTAGCGCCTCGCGCGTATCTCGCCGCCGTGGCGCCTCGAACTGCTGTGGAGAAGTCGTACTCCGGCCGCATCGTGTCGCGGTCGCTTTTCCGGTTGTGACGAATAGCCTTTTTCTTCATAACGTCTCCTCTCGGCTGCCGTCGCGCGCCTGGCCGAAATCAGGCGGGTGCGCGGCGGTCGCTCGGCAAACGCCACCACCAGGAGCCTTTGCTGATTGGACATTCCGAGCACAAGATACCGCTCCTCGTTGGGAGAGTGATCCGAGTCCAGCATGAGGCTGGCAGCCACGGACAGCGCCTTCCTGTCCGTGGGCTTTTCGGCGAGGGACAAACTCACGGTTAATCAAAACGCGTTTGGCCGTGGCTACCGCTCGTAGGGGCGGGCCTTGTGCCCACCCGTGGGCGACCACCAGGGTCGCCCCTACAAGGTCTCCCCTTATCTGAACAGTATTGAGGTTAGCGCCGCGAGTTAAACACGACGGTCATTCGCTGTAGCGCCGCTCGGAGCTTGCCCTAACAGGGAACGGCGAAATACGCCGGTCGCAGACCGACGCTAAAGTCTTGAAGCGCCGCCGACTCACTTCGTTGTGTATAGCGATTAAGCAATGAATGGATTCACCGCGCGCACCGTGCCGTAGAGCCTCCCGTGCTCGAAGTCTTCCGAGAGCAACTCCGAAAGGCCAAAGTGTTCGGCGTAGGCCCATATGTGGGCGTCGAACCAGGAGAGCTCGTAAGCCGCCGCGCCCCGCAGGGCCGTGCGCACCACCGATTCGTTCGGATAGAGCACTACAAACTGGGTTAGCAACTCTTCAGCTTCACGGGCGGCGTCAGACCTGGACAGCAAGGGCGCTTTGCGGCTTCGCGACCGGGTCACCGCAGAAACGAACTCCACAATCGCCTGGTGTGGGATTCTCACCGAATCCTGTTGAAGGCCCCGATCCAAGAGTTCCGCCGCGACCCGTTGCTTGGTCGGCTCTGCGGGATCAAACAGGTAGACGAGAATATTGGTATCAACGAGGGCGGCCACGAGTATAGAGGTCCTCTCGCCGCCAGCCACGCTTAACTTCGTGGGGCTTCGGTAGGCGCGCGGCTGGAATTTCGATTTCCTGTGAGTCCGCCTCACGGCGCCTCTGGCGCGCCAGCATTTCGTGGAACAACTTGAGCCGGTCTTGCGCGCTTCGAACTGGTTGCTTATCTTTTGGAGCATGAGGAGGAATCACCCGGATTGCGTCGCCCGCAGGAACCCATTCGAGCTCGTCGCCGGGCCGGATTTCGTACTGGTCAGCAATGACCTTGGGGACGGTCAACTGCAGCTTGCTCGTAACTTTCGCCATGTCCTTACTTTAGCAAGGATAATTTCCTTGTCAAGCTCCGAGCGCCGCTACAGCAAGCAAACTACGCCACTACCCCCAGGTTTGGCTCGAATGCAGCAGTCGTGAAGTGTGCTATCCTCAAGACGCAGGAACCCGAGTTGGGTTTAGGAGGCAGAATCGTCTGGGGTCGCTGACCTGCCGGTCTGAAAGGTTTTCCGTGGACATGCGTCTTGAGGGCTGGGCGGTTTCAACCCTTTGTGCATCTAATGTGTTGTGCGGCATGAGGGAACTTTGACGCAGGAGGTTCGGTGGCACGTGCTTCACTATGGTGCAGGGCGCGGGGGATTCTAATTATGTGGAACAACTTTAAGACAACATTATTGCTGGCTTTGATGACCGGTGTCTTGCTCGTCGCGGGTGACGCGATTGGAGGAAGGCAAGGACTGGTTTTTGGGCTGGTGATCGCCGCAGTGATGAATTTTGGCAGCTATTTCTTCTCCGACAAGATTGCCCTTCGGTCTAGTGGCGCCGTGCCGATTGCGCGGGAAGACGAACCCCGGATTTATGCCATCGTGGAAAGGCTTGCCGCCAAAGCCAATATCCCCGTCCCGAAGATTTATATGATCCCAACCGATTCCCCCAATGCATTTGCCACCGGACGCAACCCGCACCATGCTTCGGTGGCCGTGACGCGCGGGATTTTGACGCTGTGCACTGACGATGAGATTGAAGGCGTGCTGGCGCATGAACTGGGTCACGTCCGCAACCGGGACATTCTGACCAGCGCCGTGGTCGCTACGCTCGCCGGCGCCATTACCCTTCTTGCGCGCATGGCCTGGTTTGCGGAAATGTTCGGGTTTGGCGGCGGAGGCGGCAGTGATGACAATCGCGGCGGCGCCATCTCTGCGATTGCCATGATGATCCTGGCGCCCATCGCGGCTATGCTGATTCAGCTTGCCATTTCCAGATCGCGCGAATACGAAGCGGATGCCACCGGCGCCCGCATCACAGGAAATCCACAAGGTTTAGCGCGAGCTCTGGACAAGATTGATAAATATTCAAAACAATTGCCCATGCGGGTTTCGCCCAACATGGCGCACATGTTCATTTGCCAGCCCCTGACGGGCCGGGAAATGTTCTCCAACCTTTTTTCCACCCACCCGCCGATTCGCAAACGCATTGAGCGCCTGCTGAGCGGGCAGTATTCCTGATTGGAATTCTTTCTGTGTATTCCGGCTGGATTCAAGAGGTAAGCCAGCGCGGTGGTTGACGATTTTTGCTGCTGTAGCGGCCCATTCCGCCATCGTAGATCAACGGATTACTTCTTCCTCTCTTGCTTCCGGTGGGCAATCAGGCTGCACTCCTCAACGGCGCTGGTTGGATCAAGCGCCTCCGCATCCTTGTCGATCCGTTGAATGATGCCTTCCTTGTTGATCACGAAGGTGGTGCGATTGGCGAATTCCTGCTGTGGGTTAAAAACACCGTATTCCTGGGATACGGTTCTCTTAAAATCGCTTAACAAGGGAAAAGTAACGCCAATCTGCTTGGCAAATACATGATTTGCGGGGACGCTATCCACACTCACACCCAAAACCTGAGTGCCTGCCTTTTCGAGCTTGGGGAGATCAGACTGATATCCCTGGAGTTCCTTCGTTCAACCTCCGGTGAAGGCGAGCACATAAAAAGCCACCACCACGTTCTTTTTGCCCATGAAACTACTTAGCTTCACCCGCTGGCCATTCTGGTCCGGCAGGGTGAAATCGGGAGCTTTATCACCAACCTTGAGCGTTACGGCCTGGGAAACTAGGGGCAAGGCCAGGGCCAAGGCAAGGGCAGCCACCATTGCTTTCGATCCGGTCCTCTTCACTGTAATTCCTCCTTATCAGGCGCTTCTATGCGGAAATCGTTAAAGCCCACTAGTAGTGGTTCTTGTCCTGGCGCCCGGTACTCGATCAGGGCTCGTGCTTGCGGTGATCGAGAAGATTGCAGGTTTCCAGCGCGTTCATTGGGTCAATTGCCTCGCCACTGTGCTGAATCTCTTGGATGATGCCATTCTTGTCGATCAGAAAAGTCACCCGCTTGGCAACGTGGACCATTGGCATCAGGACTCCATATTCGCGGCTAACGGTCCGATTGGGATCGCTGAGGACGGGATAGGTAAGGCCCAGAGACTCCGCAAAAGCCTTGTTTTTTGCGGCACTATCCACACTGATTCCAATCACTTGCGTGCCAGTGCCCTCAAATTTGGCGATATCAGCCTGATACGCCTTGAGTTCCTGGGTTCAGCCCCCGGTAAAAGCCTTGATGTAAAAAGCCAGAACGACGTTCTTCTTGCCTTTGAAATCGCTCAGCTTGATGGTTTTTCCATGCTGGTCAGGCAGAGCAAAATCCGGGGCGTGGCCACCCACTCTGAGTGAAGCCGCATGGGAACGCGTCAGCCACAGGAAACCAACGAGGATGAGTCCTAGAACTATTAGCATCAAGACCTTCCTCACCAGGGGTCCTCCTGACCACCTCGAACGTAACCCCACATTATAGCCCCACCGTGAATAAATCCTATGAAATTGTATACCTGGGTGGTGGCGTCATTCGCTTGCTGTAGCAGCGGTCTGTGACCGCCGAACTTTATTTCTCAATGGATTCCGGCGCTCCCTGTCAGGGCAGGCTCCGAGCGCCGCTACAGCAAATTGCGCCACTACCTATACCTGGAGTCGTCGAATGCGCACGCATGACCCTCAAATTCATCGATAGTTGGGAGCATACACACGGCCCTTGGGTTAGGCGATTAAGATCTGTTCAAATAATTTAAAAAATAAGAATAAAATACTTGACAATTATACGCTTATATTTTATGATCCTGCTGTAGGCAATATATTTCAGAGGAGAATCTTATGGCGACTATCCGATTTCAACCATTTCGAGAGCTTTTTGACGCCCAGAAGCAGTTAGACCAGTTGTTTGGAGAGGCTTTTCATCAAGATTCCAGGGGTGAGGATGTTCAGCCACGGGCATGGACCCCAGCAGTAGATGTAATTGAAAATGACCAGAAATTCACGATAAAGGCGGATTTGGCCGGCATTGACCCGAATGCTGTCGAGATCCGGGTACATGAGGATTTATTGACGATCCAGGGTGAACGTAAGTTTGAGAATCCGGCCGAAGGATCGAACTTCCATCGGATTGAGCGGACCTACGGGAGCTTCTCACGAAGCTTCAGGCTACCTCCGAATGTCAATCCGGATGGCTTGACCGCCGAATACCAGAATGGCGTGCTTATTCTCACGCTTCAAAAGCGAGAGGAAGCCAAACCCAAGAGCATCAAAATCAACATCAGTAATAACTAAGGCAATAACCTGATACTTTGAAACTAAAGTTTCCTCACATGCATCAAAGCACTGTGAGAAGTAAAATTACCAGAATGAACAGACGGAGGTAAGAAAAATGGCTATCGTTCGTTGGGAACCGTTTCGTGACCTGCTTACAACGCAGGACCGTTTCAATCGACTCTTTAACGAAACTTTTGCTCGTGCCTTCAGCGGCGACTCCGGCGAGGACGCGGGGACTCGAAGTTGGGCTCCTGCGGTGGATGTGCTGGAAAATGACCAGAACGTGGTCCTGAAAGCTGAATTGCCTGGGATCGACCCGAAGGATGTCGAGATTCGCATCCAGGACAACACGCTGACCCTGAAGGGCGAACGGAAGTTCGAAAAAGATGTGAAGGAGGGCAACTACCAGGTGGTGGAGCGCTCCTACGGCAGCTTCTCTCGCAGTTTCTCGCTGCCGGCATACATCAACTCGGAAAACGTGACCGCCGATTACAAGGACGGTCTGCTGACCCTGACGCTACCGAAGCGTGAGGAAGCCAAGCCCAAGGTAATTAAGCTGAATGAGGCCGCCAAGGCGATTGGCGCCCACAAATAATAAGGTAAACCACAAGTTTCACGGCGGCGGATGCCGTGCGAAGGCTCGGAAGGCCGCGTCCCAATCGATTTGAGGCGCGGCCTTTTTTTTGACGTACAATTAGCTATCCCATCAAGGACCGGAATCAAAGCCATGGCCACCCGATTTGACAAATTCACGATTAAAGCCCAGGAATCGTTGCAAGCCATGCAGGAGATTGCCGGCCGTTTCGGCAATCAGCAGCTTGAGCCAGTTCATTTGTTGCTGGCGCTGATTGAGCAACAGGAAGGGGTGGTTCCGGCAATCCTCACTCGTTTGGGAGTCTCTATTCCCACACTGTCGAGGGAAGTCGAGAAGGCCATCGAATCCCTCCCCAAGATTGGGGGTTCCTCGGACCATTATCTCTCTCAAACCCTCAAGGAAACGTTGGACCAGGCCTTCAAGGAAGCGGAACCTTTCCGCGATGAGTTCGTTTCCACTGAACACCTGTTGCTGGCGCTGACCCGCCGCAAGGATGACCCGGCGGCGCGAAGCCTGGCGCGGCTGGGCGTCACTCATGACGCCATCCTGAAGGCGCTGATGGCGGTTCGCGGCACGCAGCGCGTCACAGACCAAAACCCGGAAAGCAAGTTCCAGGCGTTGGAGCGATTCACCAAGGATCTGACGGATCTGGCGCGACGGGGCAAGCTCGATCCGGTGATTGGCCGCGACGACGAAGTCCGGCGCGTGATCCAGGTGCTCTCCCGCCGGACCAAGAACAACCCGGTGTTGATCGGCGAGCCGGGTGTGGGCAAGACGGCCATTGTGGAGGGCATCGCGCAGCGCATTGTGGCGGGCGACGTGCCGGAATCGTTGAAGTCGAAGCGGCTCAATCAACTTGACCTGGGCGCGATGGTGGCGGGGTCGAAATACCGCGGGGAATTTGAAGACCGGTTGAAGGCGGTGCTGAAGGAGATTGAAGAATCGAACGGCCAGGTGATCCTGTTTATTGACGAGCTGCACACGCTGGTGGGCGCAGGAAGCGCCGAAGGTTCCATGGACGCTTCCAACATGTTGAAGCCGGCGCTGGCGCGGGGCGAGCTGCGCTGCATTGGCGCAACGACGCTGAACGAATACAAGAAATACATCGAAAAAGATGCTGCCTTGGAACGGCGCTTCCAGCCGGTGATGGTGGGAGAGCCGAGCGTCGAGGACGCCATCGCCATCCTGCGCGGCTTGAAAGAACGGTACGAAATTCACCACGGCGTGCGCATTAAGGATTCGGCGATTGTGGCGGCGGCAGTGCTTTCCAACCGTTACATCTCCGACCGCTTTCTGCCCGATAAGGCCATTGACCTGATTGACGAAGCGGCCAGCGGCCTGCGCATTGAGATTGACTCGATGCCGTCGGAAATTGACCTGATCGAGCGCCGCCTGACCCAGCTTGAAATTGAGCGGCAGGCGTTGCTCAAAGAAGATGACGCGGCCTCGCAAGAACGGCTTCAAAAATTGCAGGCCGAGCTTTCCGGCTTGCGCGAGCAGTCCGACCAGTTGAAGCTGCGCTGGAAAGCGGAAAAGGAAGTCATCGCGCGCATCCGGCAATTGAAGGCCGATATTGAACAGGCCAAACTCGACGAACAGAAGGCAACGCGCGACGGCGACCTGAACAAAGCCGCGGAAATTCGCTATGGGAAACTCGTCTCGCTTCAGAAGCAGCTTGCCCAAGCCAATAGCAAGCTGGAGGAAACGCAGAAGAACGGCCGCATGTTGAAGGAAGAAGTGGATGAGGAAGACGTGGCGCGAGTGGTGTCCAAGTGGACCGGAATTCCCGTCACCAAAATGCTGGAGGGCGAGATTTCGAAGCTCGTGCGCATGGAGGACAACCTGCGCCTGCGCGTCATCGGCCAGGATGAAGCCTTGAAGCTGGTGGCCAACGCCGTGCGGCGCAGCCGGGCCGGGCTGGCCGACCCGAAGAAGCCTATCGGCTCATTCCTTTTTCTGGGACCAACCGGCGTGGGCAAGACGGAGCTGGCACGGGCGCTGGCCGAATTCCTGTTTGATGACGAGCGCGCCATGCTGCGCATCGACATGTCTGAGTATATGGAGAAGCACGCCGTAGCGCGGCTGATTGGCGCGCCGCCCGGTTACATTGGCTATGAAGAAGGCGGGCAATTGACGGAAGCGGTACGGCGCCGGCCTTATTCTGTGCTGTTGTTTGACGAAATTGAGAAGGCGCATCCCGACGTCTTCAACATCTTCCTGCAGATGCTGGATGACGGCCGCCTGACGGACGGCAAGGGCCGGACCGTGGACTTCAAGAACACCGTCATCGTCATGACCTCCAACATTGCCTCGCACTTCCTGCACGAGCACGCGGGACGCGGCGGCGAAGAGGCCGAGACAGTGACCGAAGAAGTGAAACGCAAGATTCATGAGACGCTGCTCGAACACTTCCGGCCGGAGTTCCTGAACCGCATTGACGAAGTGGTGATCTTCCGGCCGCTGGGGAAGGCCCAGATCAGCAAGATTATTGAATTGCAACTTGAGGGTCTGAAGGCGATGCTGGCCGAACGGAAAATCGAAATTGACCTGACCGACAAGGCCCGCGAGCTGCTCTTTCGAGAAGGCTACAATCCGCAGTTCGGAGCGCGGCCACTGAAGCGTGCGATCCAACGCGCCATTCAGGACCCGCTTGCCTTGAAAATGCTGGATGGCGAAATCGCGCCCGGTGACACGGTGCGGATTGACGCCGACTTGAAGAAGGGCGCGATGGTGTTTGAAAAGGAAGCAGTGAAAGCAGCGACCCGGTGAAAGCTGCGAGACAAAGCCGCATAGTTGTTGGCGGTGGGCCCGATCTTCAAGGCTGCCCCGTGAAATCGCCCTATCGAGTTTCTACATGTGGGCGGCCAATCTAACGTTCTGATCCCTTCGCCTGTCATTCTGAGCGAAGCGAAGAATCCCCGTATTTCTCTTCAGGGCAAGCCCCGCCCAGCGTAGCCAGCCCGTTCTCTGCCGAAAAAGACGTCAAATACAGTGATTCTTCGCTTCGCTCAGAATGACGGCACTAGATGGCTGGGGGGAATTGCCATCTTGAAAGCGTTGGGTGGGATACGTGGGTGTGACGGTCTGAGGGTTGTGAGCCCGAGTTCCTTCATTGCCCGGTCAAAGGTTCCTCTCTCCAGGCAACTGGCGATGAAAAGCTCGCAGGCTTCCACCAGATTCTTCCTTGCCTCGGACGCGGTTTGCCCTTGGGTGGAAACATCCAGAGGAGGACAATGCGCGATCCACCAGCGGCCTTCGCGCTTCAATGTGCCGAACAAGATAAATTCGGCTCTCACCTCCATCTCCATTTCCTCGTTCCTTTCCTAATCCTGACTGCTTCACATCTTAGCACAATCGGTCGCCGGTCGGATTCGGCGCGGAGCAAGTAGCGCAGACCCAAAGGGTCTGTGCCAGCCCCCGAGCGGCTTGATTATTGGCATCCCGAGAACGCCAGTGTAGGCGCGGTGGCGGGGATGCCAAAGGCAATGAGGATTTGGGGCGTGGTTTGGGCAGAAGGTGAGCAGTCTGGTTGCGCGCCGCTTTCCGGGACGAAAGCGTCCGCTTCAACTTCGTAAAGAACGTTCGATGGTTCGGGCGGTGAATAGGTGGTTCCGGAAGAGCTGAACGCGCCCACCATTGCATTGCTCGCGGGGAGCAACAGTGTGTAGCTCGCGCAATCCGTGCTGGCGCTGCAACTGTTGGAGGCAATGGTTGAGATTTCCGGGGTGGACCCAGGGAGCGCAGGCACCGTGAAAGTTAGAGGTGCAGACGCTCCGGGGGCTGACTGCATCAATGCGGAAAGCTGAATGTCGGCGCCTGTCGGCTGGTTGGAGGCGTTCGTGGTTGTGACCGTGCCGCTGAGGCTGACCGGCAAAGTGTTGGGAGCGGAATTGCCCGATTCCGGCGCGAGTGGAAGGCTGGTGAGCGTGGACCCAAGTGGAACCGTAGTGGTGAGCGTTGGGTTGTAAGTGGTGGTGACGCCGCCAACGGCCACGGAGGCATCGGCCACCACGTCGAAATTTCCGGAGGGCAGCGGGCAGAAGATAAATCCGCCATTGGATGCAGTGATGGTGGAGGTCACGACGCGGTCAATGCCCGTGGAGTCCGGCTGCTCGGCTGCGACAATCGCTCCCGAAATGGCCTGCTTTGTGAAATTATCGTACACCGCGCCGCTGATGGCGCTTCCCGTCACGCTCACTTCGCCAGCATGGAGAACCGGAATCAGCCGGAATTGGCCGTTGCCCTCCTGCACGATTGAATCGCAGGCGCTGAAGTCAAGGTTAATGTCGGCGGTCTCGCCCGCTGCAAGGGTGATGCCGCCGCCCGCGATCTGCCCAGGGGGGATCTTGATGCCGGTCTGGGATTCGCTTGAAAGGTTCAACTCCGCAACAATATTGCTGGCCAAGACCACGCAATTGTAGCCCGCGCCGCTGCAAGCATTGGGCGATGGAACCGCCACGCCCGAGGAAGGGGTGTTGCTGAGAAGATAGATGCGGATCTGTTGATACTTGCCGGGCGCGAGGCCGCTGGTTGAGCCAAGTTGGGTGAGCAGGCAAGCGGTGGAAGCCAGGCTGAGCAGGTCAACCTGCTTGGGCGCTTTTGAAAGGTCCACCAGCGTTACCCAACCGCTATCCGTTGGAGCTGCGCCCTGATTGATGTTGGCTTCGACCTTGGTGATGGTCACCCAGACGTTGCCGAAAGCGCCGTTCGGCGCCAGGCACGTGGGAGGATCGCTGATCGTCGTGGTGACGGTTCCTGTCGTTTGGACAGTGCTCCCGCCCGAGGAAGATGATCCGCCACTGCCGCTGCAGCTTGCCAACACCAGAACGGCGCTGGCGCAGAGGATGGAGAGAAGTAGTCTTGCGGATCGAATGCGGATTCCGAAGTTCACAGGTGTTCACTCCCCATTGCCGGATGGCCCTTGCGATTCGTAATCAACAGCTCTTAGGCAGAGGGACTTAAGTTGTAGCGGCGCTCGGAGCTTACCCTGACGGGCGCGCCGGAAGAAGAAAAGCCCGACGGTCATAGACCGCCGCTACAGCAATCGCGCAATGATTTTAAAACTATTGTAAATATCATAAGAAGTATAACTGATATATATGATAACTATAAAGTACAATTCCGTCGCGGCTTTGACAAACAAATTGTACCGCTGCCCTTGGTCTTCGGCTTCAAGTACTAACAGATGGTAGTGGTACGTTTTCGCGGCTGTAGCGGCGGTCTCTGACCGCCGCTACAGCAAACTGACCCGCTACCAAACAGGTACCACCTCGATCTTAATCCATCTTCGAATCGCACAATTGGTGATTGAGCATCCTGCCCCCAATAGGCTATATTTGGGGCGCAACTTGCAACGGGGAATCAACGGTTGAAGCCAAAGGATTCAAATGTCAAGCCAAGGTTTACACGCCGCGCCAAGGCGCTGGTCATGGCGGCGCTGGCTGCCGTAGCCGGACTCGCGTTTTACCCGTCTTTACCCGCCGATCCCTCACAATCGAAGCCTACAATTGACATTCCGGTGAAGTTCACGGACATTGCCCGCGCCGCAGGCATCACCTTCAGGCAGGATTCCACCGCCAGCGATCAGAAGTATTACCTGGAAACGATGGGAACAGGGGTGGGGTGGATTGATTACAACAACGATGGGTTGTATGACCTCTACCTGGTGCAATCCTCCGCCACGGACGCTTATAAGCCTCCGCACCCTCTGCGCTCCGCCCTTTACCGCAACAACGGCGACGGCACGTTCACGGACGTGACGAAACAGGCCGGGGTGGGCGCCGAGGGGCTCTACGGCCAGGGTGTGGCCGTCGGCGATTACGACAATGACGGCAACCAGGACCTTTACGTGACCGGGTATGGCCACTCCATCTTGTACCACAATAACGGTGACGGGACGTTTACGGACGTCACCAAGAAGGCGGGCGTCGGGGACGACGGCAACTGGGGCACCAGCGCCGGCTGGTTCGATTACGACAAGGATGGATATCTCGATCTGGTCGTCTGCAATTACATTGATTGGACCCCGAAGAACAATATCTACTGCGGCGAGCATCGTCCGGGCTATCGAGCCTACTGCCATCCGGATAATTACAAGGGCGAGAGGATCAAGCTCTATCACAACAACCATGATGGGACATTCACTGACGTTTCGGTGAAGTCCGGTGTAGGCGTCCCGGAAGCGAAAGGCATGGGCGTGGTGCTGGCTGACTTTAATAACGACGGCTGGCCGGACATCGCCATCGCCAATGATACCTGGCCGAACTTCTTGTTTATCAACAAGCATGATGGAACGTTTGACGACGTTTCCTTCACGTCCGGGATCGCAGCCAGCGCCGATGGCAAATATGAAGCGGGCATGGGCATTGACGCCGCGGACGTGGATGGCGATGGCTGGCTGGATCTTTACATCACCCATCTCGATTTTGAGCTGAACCGCCTTTACCACAACAATCACGACGGGACGTTTGATGATGACACATATCCGAGTGGCATCGGCAACCGGGCCATCTTTCTAAGCGGTGTTGCCGCCAAGTTCATGGACTATGACAATGACGGCTGGCCGGACATCTTCCAGGTGAACGGCGCCATGCTCGATAACATCCGCCTCTACCACACGGAAGTGCACTACAAGGAACCTAAGCTGATGTTCCGGAACCTGGGCCACGGGAAGTTTGAGGACGTTTCCAAGGAGTTGGGCCCGGACTTTTTGAAGCCCATCGCCGGACGAGGTCTGGCGACCGCCGATTTCGATAATGATGGCGACATGGACGCGGCGATTAACGTGCGCGGTGATTATCCCGAATTGCTGAGGAACGATGGCGGCAACGCCAACAACTGGCTGGAGGTATTTCTGATCGGCACGAAGTCCAATCGCGACGGGATTGGCGCGAGCTTGAAGTTGGTTTCCCAGGGCTTCACGGAGTATAAGCAAGCCGAGGGCGGCGGAAGTTACATGGGGGCGAACGATCCCCGCATTCAATTTGGCCTGGGCAAACGGACTAAAATCGATTCTTTGGAAATCAAATGGCCAAGCGGCATGGTGGATAAGCTTAGTAACGTTCCTATCAACAAGATCATCGCTGTCAAGGAAGGCGCCGGAATTGTGCCGCGGCCGTTCCCAGTCGTTCCACACCGCTGAGCGTTCTCGGCTCTTTCAATATCCCATTAACCGCTAAGAGTGTGGAGGATTACCAAAAATTGTATTCGTTATCACTTGGAGAAAAGTCTTAATGCCTATTTTCAGGTTGAAGTTGTAAATTATTGATTATAGGTATATTAGTCCATATAGAACCTCCAAGTTCAGCTGTAATTGCTGCCCTCCTCCACCCCTACCGGCGACTTTCTTATTCATTTTCAATATTCTTGCGCGATTTCGACCGGAATGTGCTATACTTATGGTGCAGTTTATGTTGCAGTGCCGACGAGAACCCGGCCCGGGACTCTTACAACCTCGGGAAGCCTTGTCCTTAAGAACCTGCTATTGGGCTCGGACCGTCGGGCTTTGCCTCCGTCGCCGTGCCAACGAATTGCTAATTTAATTAAGAGGTAAAATTCACCAGAATGAAAGAACAAGGTACTGTGAAATGGTTTAACGCCGCTAAAGGCTATGGTTTCATCAAGCGCGATAGCGGAGAAGATGTATTTGTACACTTCTCCTCAATCGTTGGGGACGGCTACCGTTCCCTTGAGGAAGGCGCGCGTGTCAGCTTTGAGGTCAAAACTGGACCGAAAGGCTTGCAGGCCGATCAAGTCGAAAGGGCATAAGGCCAGGCAGGGTGGTCGCAATCGGCTGCCTTTCATTGCAATGCACGAGAAAACCAAGTAGTGGTGTAGTTTGGTTGCTGTAGCGGAGGTCTGTGACCGCCGAACTTTATTTCTCGACAGTTTCCGGCGCTCCCTGTCAGGGCAAGCTCTGAGCGCCGCTACAACAAATAACGTCACTACCGAAAACCAAGGCTGTTTGATTTCTGGAGGATTTTTCTTTCCTGAAACCCAAACGCCCTGGAGAAAAGTTATGTGGGGAGCCGCGGTGTCCGAGGAGAAGCGCAATCTCTATCCTTGACAGGTGGCTCCCGGATTGAGAGGCAATTATGAATCTTAAAGTCGGGCAATACATAAAGCATTCCAAATATGGATGTGGAACCATCATCGAGCGCGATGATGACCGGACCACCATTGATTTTGACACCGCAGGACTGAAGAAATTTGTGACTTCGATTGCTTCATTTGAAATCGCCGAAGGCGAAGCTCCCAAGAAAAAGAGAGGCGCAGGAAGACGGAGAGCCAAGGTTACCGTCCAATAATCTCTTCCCTACGTCCTACCGATACCTCGGACGGAACTTGCCGGAAGCAGATACCTCCCAAGGCCCGCCATCCAACCTGATCTCCTTCAATCCAACTCTCCTCCCGCCGGCGGGCCAGCGGGGTATTGCGTTTACAAGCTTACCGTGACTATTGCATCAGAACCCGTTAAACAACCCTGGTGGTAGTGGCACGCTTTGGCGGCTCTAACGGCGGTCTCTGAGCGCCGAACTTGTATCTTCAACGGTTTCCGGCGCTCATAGAGCGCCGCTACAGCAAACTGACCCACTGCCCTACTTCTTCACTGGAGGGTTTTTCCCGAACAATCCCATAATCCCTTGAATCAGGTTAGCCGGAGAATTCGGCGTCCCCTGGGGATGACCCACGCCACCAAATCCGGGGGGAGGCTCAACTGAGAATTTTGGCTGATTTAACGTGCCAGTGACTTGAAATGGGAGATCGACCATTCCGTTATGAATAGGAATTTGGACGAGGCTGGACAGAGCGTTGGTCAAAGGCGTCGCCGCTGCTTTGATCTGCGCTACACCCTGGTAATTCAGGGCCGGGCCGGACGCTGGATTGAGGTTGGCGCTCCCTCGCCCATTGGCATTCAATCCGTTGCCGCGCAGGGTAATCACGTGGCTCGTCAGCAACCCATTACGAAGCTCAAAATCGGCCGAGATGGAAGAAAAAGAAGTAATGTCCCCGGTAGCGGGGCCGAGGCCTGCAATTTTCATCATTTGCAGGATATTCCTGTTAAGTTTTAGATCTGGAACACGGCCCTGCTGAATGGTCAGTTTTCCGTCAGCTTGCTTGCCCGCCCAAGGGTCAGGGCTGCCCGCGAAGTCGCCTGAAAAGAGACAGTTAGCATCCAAGCTTCCCGTCATTTTCCCATTTCCTCCCTGAAACGCGGCCAACAATTGGGAAACATCGAGGGCCGTGAGGTTTAGCGAAACCTGGTAAGGGGAATTGGCTTGAGCCAAGTCCATCTGGAACTCTCCCTGGCCTTTTCCGCTGAACACGTCGAATGCGATTGGATTGATCGACAGGTTGTCTGGATTGAGCCTGAGATTCGATTTCAAATTCGTCAGGTTGACCTGGTTAAAGCGTAAGACTTTGGCGGAGAGCGACCCGTGTGCAGTCACCGGATTGGCGCTGGCTGGTTGAAGCGTGTCTCCGGCTTCGAGGCTTACTAGCCGCAAGGACATTCCGGTGCCCATGTCCCGAGGTGAGAAGGATGCTGGCGCCAAAGGAGCGCCCAGACTGATCGACTTCAAATCAATCATCGCATCGGTTGCTTCCAAGGACGGTGGACTGAGTCCGCCAGACCCCAGCACGTGGGTCAACATGATGTGCGCGCCCGAGATTACAATTTCCCCAGCGGATGCCTGGAAGGGAGCGGAATAGGAGGCATTCCGAACGGCGGCGCCTGCCGGATTTGAAAAATTCCACTGCTCGCCCTTGGATATCAACATGATAACGGGCTTCTGAATCTGAATGGATTCCACCACAATGCGGCGATGAAGCAGTGGGCCAATTTCCAGGTTGGCTGAAGCCGTCGCGGCCGTTATGAAATTCCCTGATGGAAAGCCGGGAGGATTCCCAATTGCGAAGTCCTGAACGACCAGGGAAATCTTGGGCAAAAACCGGACGGATAGCCGGCCCATAGCAACCCGGCGAGCCGTCAAGTGTTCAATTTCTGAGATGACCTCCGGGCGGTACCGGTCAACATTGATGAACCGCGGTAAGATCAGAAGAATGGCGATTAGGATGGCAGCAACAATGAGGAGCTTTTTGATGACGGACTTTCCCTGGGTTGGCATTTCGAACTCCCGCTTGGACGTTCAAGTCGCTGTGGTCTCCTGCCGGTATTATCGGGTCTCAGAGGACAGCGGATTCACCGGCCCGGTTCCGCACGGCCCAGTTTCCATCTTACTGCGCCGCAGACGCGCTGGTTGGCGCAGAGCCATCGGACTTTGCGGCAGGATTCCGGGAAAGCTTGGCGGAGTAGTAGTTGAAAAAGGATTTCTCAGGCGGCGCCACGTCCACCCTTTCCGTGCACACATCCGGACCGACTTGCGCGAAGGTCCACCGGAAAAGCCAGCCTTGCGGCGGGAGCGGACCTCCTTGGGGATTGAAGAGCACCTGGCTACCCGTCACGGTGACCTGATAGCGCGTCATAAATCCCGTGCTGGTGAAAAGACGAAGGGCGAAAGTACCAGGGGCGGGGCCCTGGCTCAGCATACCCACCCAGGCCTCATGGGTAGCGGGCGCAGTCTTGGTGGCCGGCAGCGAAACATCCCCTTTGATCTCGAGAAAACGGTGTTGAAGCGCATAGGCAACGGAAAGGTGGACATCACCCGCAGCCTTCTTCTCCGCAGTCTTACCGGACCAGTTGCCCACCAGCCACTGCAGGCTGGAAAAGTCCGGCTTCGGCGGAAGTGGAATCGTGTAGATGGTTGGGTTCTTTTGGCGCGCGAAAAGCGACCCCGCTGTAAAGACCACAAAACAGGCCAGCAAAACTCTTTTCCTCATTCTATTCGCCCCTGTCATACCCGGTCCGCAGAACCAACGCCAGTCATTGCAATATTCAAGCCAGCCTTGGGTCGAAAACAAATTATAACCGGACTTTGCGAAATTTGCCGGAAACGGCATGGAGGTAGTGGTACGTTTTCGCGGTTGGAACGGTGGTCTGTGACCGCCGAATTTTATATATCAACACCTTCCGGCCGGCGGTCAGAGACCGCCGCTACAGCAAAATGAATCACTACCTGAACAACTCTCCCATTGACATTCTATGGGAATGTGCTACTTTCGTACAGACTTTCTATAGGTACGGAGGATTATGCCGCCACGTCAAACCAATCTACTTCAAGGCACCCTGGATCTATTGATCTTAAAGACGCTGGGTTTGGATCAGATGCACGGCCTCGGCATCTCGCGCCGCATTGAGCAGATCACGAGGGGGACGTTTCAAGTGAAGCCTGGTTCTCTTTTTCCCGCTTTGCATCGCATGGAGGAAGCCGGCTGGCTGGCTTCCTCGTGGGGAGAATCCGAAAACAATCGCCGCGCCAAATACTACCGGTTGACCAAGGCCGGCCAACGCCAACTCGCGGCTGAAACCAAGCAGTGGGAGCGCATCTCCCTCGCAATTGGGAGGGCGCTTGAAGCAACTTCTTGAGAGCGATGACCTCTGTAGCGGCGATGTCCCCATCGCCGAGAACCGTAGAGGCCGGCTTTAGCCGGGCAGGGATCTTTGCTCTCGCTTGCCGGGCTAAAGCCCGCCGCTACGTTCCGCGATGCCATGTAGGGGCGGGTCTTGTTCCCGCCCCCGGGCGACCACGAGGATCGCCCCTGCGAGATATCAGGACGAAAATCGTCACGAGTTCCTGAATAATCCGGCAAAGGACTCAAACCCATGCCACTGCTATCCCGTTCTTTGAGTTTGCTGCGAAACCTGTTTCGTAAGGCCCGCGTGGAGGAGGACCTCAACAATGAGGTTCGCTCCTATGTCCAGATGCTGACGGAAGAGAAGATCAAGGCAGGAATGAGCCCGGAAGAAGCGCGGCGCGCAGCGATAATGGAACTGGGTGGCGTGGAGCAAGTTAAAGAGCAAATTCGAGAGGTGAGAATGGGAGCTTTTCTGGAAAGTCTGCTGCAAGACCTTCGTTTCGGGCTGCGGTCGATGCGGCGCAGTCCCGGCCTGACGGCTGTGGCCGTCCTCTCCCTGGCACTGGGAATCGGTGCTAACACCGCCATCTTCAGCCTGATGAATGCGGTGATGCTGCGGCAGTTGCCGGTGAAGGACCCAGGCCAGCTCGTTCTGCTGGGAACGGGACGGGGAGCGGGCGACAACGGCGGTTTTGCCAACACGATTCTCTATTCATATTCCTTTTACGGCGAGATGCGGCAGAAGAACCAAGTCTTCTCGGACGTGAGCGCCTTGTTGAGTGTGCAGTTTGGAGGGATGCACGGCGCGATCGGTGGAAGCGGCAATCTGGAACCGATGAATGTCCAACTAGTGTCCGGCACATATTTTTCCATGCTGGGTGTCAAGCCAATTTTGGGACGCAGTTTTACCGAGGCTGAAGACGAGCCAGCCGGCGGTCACCCTGTGGCCATTCTCAGTTACACGTGGTGGAACAGGCGCTTTGCGCGCGACCCTGCCATCGTCGGGAAAACAGTGACGCTCGGATCGACGGTTTACACCATCATCGGCGTCACGCCGCCGGAATTTTTCGGCACTACGGTGGGCCAATCGCCCGATCTGTGGATTCCGCTGTCGATGGAAAAGCAAGTTTCGCCCGGTTGGAACGGCTTGCAGGACAAATGGTTCGAATCCCTCTACATTTTCAGCCGCCTCAAGCCAGGCGTCGGTGTTGTGCAGGCCGATGCGAATGTGAATCTGCTTGCGCGGCAAATCTGGCGTGAGTTCGCCGGTCCTGTTCTCACTAGGGAACAACAGCAAACGCTTGAACACGCCCACATCGAACTGACGCCCGCGGCGCGCGGGCTCTCCTGCCTCCGTTTTGAATTTTCAGTGCCTTTGCAAATCCTGATGGCGGTTGTGGGGTTGGTGTTGCTCATCGCCTGCGCCAATATCGCCAACCTTTTGCTGGCGCGCGCCACCACCCGGCAGCGCGAAATCGCTGTGCGAATGGCGATTGGCGCCGGCCGGGCACGGCTAATCCGGCAAATGTTGACCGAAAGCCTGCTGATGGCTTTCCTTGGCGGAACGTTGGGGATCGGGCTCGCATGGTGGGCCAGCGAGGCGCTGCTGGCGATGGTCTCAACTGGCGCCCAACGTGTGCCCCTGGATGTCGCGCCCGACGCAAGCGTGCTCGCCTTCACCATCATTGTCTCGCTCACGACAGCGATCCTCTTCGGAACCGCTCCGGCGCTGCGGGCAACGATGGTGGATTTGACGCCCGCACTTAAAGAAGGAAGAGGCGGCGTCACTGTTGCCGGCCGCAGCGGACTCGCCAAGACGTTGGTGGTTGCGCAAGTGGCGCTCTCGCTCGTGCTCTTGATCGGCGCTGGACTCTTTCTGCGCACGCTCGTGAACTTCGCCAACGTCGATACGGGATTTGACAAGGAAGGCGTTCTTTTGTTTGGGATCGATCCCGTCGATGTAGGCTACAAGCTAGATTCGCGGTTGGTGAACCTCTACCACCAGATTGAACAGCGAGTGAGCGCGCAACCGGGCGTCCGTTCCGCCAGCATTTCGTACTTTACCTTCAATCAAGGTGCATGGAGCACCGGTGTTGTGGTGCAGGGAAGCCGCCCGCAGCCCGAATACAGTCCTAATGTTATACACAACGTCGTTGGCCCAAGTTATTTCACCACGATGGGTATCCCATTGCTGGTCGGCCGAGTCTTTGGCCCACAGGACACGGCGACCTCACCCAAAGTCGCTGTCATCAACGAAACGATGGCGAAGGAATTCTTCCCGGGCGGCTCGCCCATCGGTCGCCGCTTCGGCATTGGGGATGATACCAAGCACAGTTCTGATCTTGAAGTGGTCGAAGTGGTGAAAGACGCAAAATATTTGAGTCTGCGGGAGAAACCATACCCGGCGGCTTATTATCCCTACACGCAAAACATTCAATACTATTACGATTTGGAAGTCCGCTACGCGGGCGATCCCACGGCAATTATTGCAGAGGTCCGCCACGCTGTCGGCGAAGTGGACAGAAGCCTGCCCATCTCGTATCAAAACACTCTTGCCCAGCAGGTACATGAATCCATTGCCAACCATTCCTTAATCGCCCAGCTTTCTACCTTCTTCAGCCTGCTCGCCGTTTTCCTGGCCTGCATCGGCCTCTATGGACTCATGTCCTATGCCGTCACTCGGCGAACCAATGAAATCGGCATTCGCATGGCGCTGGGGGCGCAACGCAACCAGATTCTCGGTATGATCTTGCGCGAGACCTTCCAGTTGGTCCTCGCCGGCCTGATTATCGGAATTCCAATAGCGGTTGCTGGGTCCAAGTTGATTTCAAGCCAGCTCTTCGGTCTGAAGCCCACCGACCCGCTTACGATTTCGATGGCGACGCTGCTCTTTATGGCCGTTGCCGCCTTCGCGGGTTACCTGCCAGCGCGAAGGGCGTCACGGGTGGACCCGATGGCAGCATTAAGATGCGAATAGAGGAAGTAAATCCATGCCATTGCTCTCTCGCTTTTCGAGCTTGATGCGAAACCTGTTTCATAAGGCCCGCGTGGAGCGCGACCTCAGCGATGAAGTTCGCTCGTATGTCGAGATGCTGACAGAAGAGAAGATCAAAGCAGGAATGAATCCGGAGGAAGCCCGGAGGGCGGCGATAATGGAACTGGGCGGCGTGGAGCAAGTCAAAGAGCAAATTCGAGAGGTGAAAATGGGAGCTTTTCTGGAAAGTCTGTTGCAAGACCTTCGCTTCGGGCTGCGGTCGATGAGGCGCAGCCCCGGCCTGACGGCTGTAGCTTTGCTATCTCTGGCGCTGGGAATCGGCGCTAACACCGCCATCTTCAGCCTGATGAATGCCGTCATGCTGCGGCAGTTGCCGGTGAAGGAACCTGGGCGTCTCGTCCTCTTCGGGAAAGGAACATGGGGTGGAAACACTGATTCACTGCCAGACGGGAGCTGGCAGCTCTTCTCATTTCCCTTCTACCGTGAGGTCCAGCAGAAGAATCAGGTTTTTTCGGGCGTCACGGCGATACTGAGCATTGCAATGGACGTTCACGGCACGATCGGTGGGAACGGAAACATCGAGCCGATGAACGCGCAATTGGTTTCGGGTACTTACTTTTCAGTGCTCGGCCTGAGACCGATGTTGGGCCGGGCTTTTACCAAGGCCGACGATGAAGCGCCCGGAGGCCATCCCATTGCGGTGGTGAGCTATGATTGGTGGAAGCAACGCTTCGGGCGCGATCCTTCCATTGTCGGCAAGAAAGTGACGATCGGATCGACCGTTTATACAATCATCGGCGTCACGCCGCCAGAATTTTTTGGCACAACGGTGGACCATTCAACCAATCTGTGGATTCCGATTTCCATGGAAAAACAGGTTTCTCCCGGTTGGAACGGGCTTGAGGACAAGCATTTCCAGTCAAACTACATTCTCGCCCGGCTCAAACCCGGAGTGAGCATTCAGCAGGCCGATGCCAACGTGAACCTGCTTTTCAAGCAGGCCTTGCACGAATTTGCCGGACCTCAACCGACGAAGAAACAGCTCCAGGATATTGCACGCGCCCGAATTGATCTGACGCCGGCCGCAACCGGTCTCTCCCATATTCGTTTTCAGTTCTCGAAGCCGCTCGAAGTCCTCATGGCCGTGGTCGGGCTGGTGCTGCTCATCGCCTGCGCGAATATTGCGAACCTGTTGCTGGCGCGCGCCACCACCCGGCATCGTGAAATCGCCGTGCGCCAGGCGCTCGGCGCAGGACGAATGCGGCTGATCCGGCAATTGTTGACAGAGAGCCTTTTGCTTGCCTTGGCCGGCGGCGCTCTGGGCGTGGCGCTTGCGTCCTTGGCTAGCCGCCTGCTCTTGATAATGGTCTCTACGGGTCCGCAACCCCTGCCGTTGAATGTATCACCCGATGCGCGCGTGCTGGCGTTCACCTTTGTTCTCACTCTGATGACCGCCGTTCTATTCGGAACGGCGCCCGCTCTCCATGCCACTCGGATCGAACTCGTCTCTTCCCTGAAGGAAAGGGGCGCAACTTCCGCGCGGGCCCGAAGCCCGCTGGGAAAGGTCCTCATCGTTTCACAAGTTGGGCTTTCATTGGTCCTTCTGGCCGGTTCCGGCTTGTTCCTGCGGAGCCTGGTGAATCTTTCCCGCGTCGACACGGGATTTGACAAGCAGAACGTTCTTGAATTCCATGTTGATGAAGCATCGGTTGGTTACAAGGAGGATGCCCGGGTAGCGAACCTTTACCGCCAAATCGAACAGCGCGTCGCTGCGCAGCCCGGAATCCGCGCGGACAGCTTCTCATTCTTCACCTTCAACCAAGGGGAGTGGACCGGGCCGGTTTCTATCCAAGGTCAGGTCAAGAGCATCCCCAAAGATGTCGTAAAGAACGTGGTCGGATCCGGCTATTTCCAGGCGATGGAAATTCCACTCCTGGTTGGGCGGCGGTTCGGTCCGCAGGATCTGGCAAATTCTCAGAAGGTTGCCGTTATTAATCAAACCATGGCGCGAACCTTCTTTCCGAATGAATCGCCCATCGGCCGCCGGTTTGGCGACGACCCTGAGCACGCCAATGCTATTGAGGTGGTCGGAGTGGTCAAGGACGCCAAGTTCCAAAGCCTCGAGGAAAAACCGCACGCGGCTCTCTATATTCCTTACTCGCAGCACATTCAGTATCTGAACGATTTTGAGGTTCGCTACTCCGGCGACGCCCATGCCATCATCGCGGAAGTGCGGAGGGCCATTGGTGAGGTCGACGGGAATTTGCCTGTCTCCGGCGTAACCACCTTGGCCGCGGAAGTGGATGATTCGATTGTTAACCAAAGGCTGGTTGCGCAGCTTTCAACATTTTTTGGGTTGCTCGCCGTGTTCCTCGCCTGCATCGGGATTTATGGCCTCATGTCCTATGCCGTGACGAGACGAACCAATGAAATTGGCATCCGCATGGCGCTCGGCGCAGGACGCTCCAGCGTCCAATGGCTGGTCATGCGAGAAGTGTTCCTATTGGTGGGAATTGGCCTCGCCGTGGGTGTTCCGGCCGCGCTGGCGGGCGGCCGGCTCGTCTCCACCATGCTCTTTGGACTTACGGCGGCGGATCCATTCTCTCTTGTCGCGGCGGTCACGCTTCTGCTGGCCGCGGCATTGCTCGCGGGCTACCTGCCAGCGCGAAGGGCGTCACGGGTGGACCCGATGGAGGCCCTGCGGTACGAATAAACCTCAAGACGGAAACCCACTCTATTAAGATCCAGTCCTGACTGGGACCGGCGGCTGGAATTTCTACATTTCCGGAATCTGGGAGTATCAGCCAATCCTCCAGTAGAGTCATCCTGAGCAGAGTGAAGGATCACTGTATTTGATCTTTTGCCGGCAGCGAACTGGAGACTCTTCACGGAGTTTACTTTGAGAAGAATGCCGGGATTCTTCGCTTCGATCAGAATGACAGGCGAAGGGCTCAGGAATGGCGCACCAGCAAATGCTCGCCGCCGGCTGATGTCCTCATGGATAGCTTGGTGGATAAGCGCTGAGGCTCGCATGTCAATATATAATCTCAATTGGTCCGTGGCGGGGACGGAGTTCGGCCCCGCGAAAAAACCTGGGCTCATTGGTTTGCTAAGACTGGCGTCCGGCGGGCCAAACGAGACACGCCATGCAGAAGAAAGTCTTTTTGATCAGCTTCATTACCCTCAGCCTTATTGCAGATTTCGCTCTTCCCTTGCTGTGGGGACTCCTGGCAACTTTTCCAATCATCGTGGTAAGTTGGTGGATCGCTTACCGCAGCGATTGGTTCTGAAAACATACCCCGATTACAAACCAGCTCAATCATCCCGCCTGCCCCGCGTTTCCGGCGGGCG
>CALCEB010000268.1 GCA_937900045.1 uncultured Acidobacteriota bacterium | reverse complement strand
TTTGCTGTAGCGGCGCTCTATGAGCGCCGAACTTGGACCCTCAACGGTTTCCGGCGCTCATAGAGCGCCGCTACAGCAAACTACGCCACTACCAAATTATTCAGTGATTGTGATGCAAAATTCTGAAATGCTGCTGCCTGGGGCGCGAAGCAACAGCAATATGCCGGGCCGCTCGAACGGCTCGCTTGAAACCATGCCCTGAGGGGCATTCAAAGCAAGTTCGAGAATAAAATCGAGGTTAGAAAGCCAGCGCCTGATCCAGGTCAGCAATCAAATCCTCGGCCGCCTCGATACCGATGGAAAGGCGTACCAGACCGTCCGTGATGCCAATTGCCTGGCGCTGCTCCGGTGGCACGGCCCGATGGCTCGTAGACGCCGAATGCACGATCAGGGAACGCGTATCTCCAAGGCTCGCGGCGCGGGCGAAAAGCTTGGAGCGATCCATCACTTTCTTGCCCGCTTCGTAACCGCCTTTCGCTTCAAAACTGATCATGGCGCCAAATGCCTTCATCTGCTTGCGCGCCACATCGTGCCCAGGGTGCTGCGGAAGGCCAGGATAATTGACATGGTCCACCTTGGGATGCACCGCCAAAAATTCCGCGATCTTTTGGGCGTTCGAGCAATGCACGGGCATACGGACGTGGAGCGTGTGGACACCACGCAAGATGAGCCAGGCGTTGAAAGGACTGATGACGCCCCCGAAATCGCGGATCACTTCGTGAACCAGAAACGAGATGTATTCCTTCGGCCCCACGATAACTCCCGCCATGGCGTCTCCGTGACCGCAAAGATACTTGGTGGCAGAATGCACAACCACGGTCACACCCAACTTCAGCGGTTGCTGCAAGGCCGGCGAGGCAAACGTATTATCAATCATCAGCGGGACCTGGCGCGATTTGGCAAGCGTCGCCAGTGCTTCAATATCGATAATCTCCAGCACCGGATTCGAGGGTGTCTCGAAATAGATCAGACGGGTATTGGGGCGGATAGCGCGGTCAAACTCCTCGATGCGCGACCCCGGCACGAACGTGGCGGAGGCGCCGATGCGCGGCAGCTTCTTGTTCAAGAAATTATAGGCCGCGCCATAGATGGAGCGAGACGCAACCACATGATCGCCCACCTTGACGTAGCCGAGAATCGCTGTGGAGATCGCCGCCATTCCTGTGGCCGCGGCCAGCGCCGCTTCTCCACCCTCGATCGCTGCAATTTTCTCCTCCAGCGCATGAATCGTGGGATTCCCATAGCGCGTGTACATGTACCCGGCTTTTTCCTCGCCATACAGCGCCGCCATTTCCCCCGCGTCGCGCGAAGCAAAGGTGGTGGACTGGTAAATGGGCGTATCAAGGGCGCCTGTTACAGGACAAGGCTGCTCACCGGCATGAACTGCGAGGGTTTCAAATCGAAATCCATTGTTCATAAGTCACCTCTTGGTCTGCTGTGGCGGTGGGCGCCCGCCGCCGGCTTCTTCTTTACCGTCATTTCACCGTCAAGCCATCGTCGAATAGCACCCGTTCCATTTCCGAGCCAGACGGGCCTCTCAAACTGTTCAGGACGGCATACGGAACGGGTTCCCTCTGACCGCCCGGGAAAACGGATTTTTCCTGATTCAAGACTGATTTCTTAGATTATCCTCCGGCAACAAACTTGGGAAGTGTAAAAGGTGAGTTTTGAACTCAAAGCGATACAAGAGCGATTACCGAAAAGGCGTTTCTTAACTCTCCGCACCTATTCGCCAGGGATTCATTCGAATACCCTATGATGTACCCCCAGTCACATCCGATTCACGGTAAGTTAAGGTTATCATGCAACCCGCTGATTACTCATATCGGAGGGCCACCATTGGGTCCACCTTCGTCGCCCGGCGCGCGGGAATATAGCACGCCAAAACGGCCACCCCACTCAACACCAGCGAGACGGCGACAAACGTTGCCGGATCGCTCGCCCGAACTCCGTAGAGCAGGTGCGAGAAGCTCGAGAGCAGCCGGGTGAGAATTAGCGCGGCGGCTACCCCAATCGCGAGGCCCGCCAGCACCAACCGAAGACCCTGTCCAATCACCATCCGAAAAACGTCTCGTTTTTGCGCACCGAGCGCCATGCGTATCCCAATCTCATGGGTGCGCTGCTTGACGGAATACGCCATTAATCCGTAGACGCCAATCGCGGCGAGCAGCAGAGCAGACCCTCCGAAGATGCTCATCAGCAGCATATTGAAGTCCTGACGAGCGGTGGATTGCGCCATGACTTCTTCCATGGAACGGAGGGGTGGGACCGGCACACCGGTCGCTTGGCGGAGTTCGTTCTGAATCGCCGAATTGAGCGATGGCGACGGCGCACGCGTACGGATAACCCAAGTCACGGGAATGCCTGCCGTACGAGCGTCCGAAAGTTGCGCCGCGGGGACAAACACCGCGGGTTGGGGATTCTCGCCGAGCGCGTTGTCGTGAACGTCGCCTACCACGCCGATGATCTGGCGCGCAGGCTCATCAAGCCATGGAAGCCCCTTTCCAATGAAAATCTGGGAATCCAGTGGATCGCCCTTGGGCCAAAACTGGCGGGCCATGGCTTCATTGATGATGGCTACGCCCGGCGCACCAAGCCGGTCAGCGTCCACAAATAAACGCCCGCGAATAAGGGGAATCTTGAGCACCTCGAAATAGCTGGCCGAGACAACCATGCGGCGGGCTGATCCGTGAGACGGGCCATTCAGCGGCCGGCCAACTACAATGATTGGAACGCTATTGAAGTCCCCTGCCAATGGTAACAGTCTGGTGAAGCCTGCACTCTCCACTCCCGGCAAAACGCTCAGCCGCCTAAAAACATTGTGAACTATTTGATCCACTCCTGATACTTTCGCAAGTGGCGGGTCCAGCGGCGTTCGCGTCGTCACGACATTGCGTGGATCGAACCCAGGGTTCACGGAACGCAGAGCAATCAACGTGCGCATGAGCAAACCAGCCCCAATCAGCAGCAGAAGCGCGAGGCTGATTTCGCTGATCACGAGCAGCGAGCGAGTCTTGTTCTGGCGAAATCCGCTGCCGGTACCCGCGCCGCCTTCTTTCAGGCCGGAGTTCAGGTCGGTACGGGAAGCGTGGAGTGCTGGGATAAGACCAAATAAAAGGCCGGTGATCAGCGCGACAAGGAGCGTGAGCGAAAGAACTCGCCAGTCCATTGTTACGTTTGAGCCCCTGGGTCCAATACGAGGGATATGGGAAGGATTCAGAGCGAGAAGAGTATGGATACCAGCAACTCCCAGTCCCAGTCCGAACACTCCGCCCGCCGTGGAGAGCAACACGCTTTCCGTAAGTAACTGCAGGATGATTCTCCCGCGCGAAGCGCCCACGGCAATGCGGATGGCGATCTCGCGCCTCCTCCCCGCACCCTTCACCAGCAAAAGGTTTGCGACATTGGCGCAAGCAATGAGCAGGACGAAACTGACAGCACCCGTGAGAATCAGGAGAGACGAGCGCACATCCTTCCCTAGAACATCCTGCATCGGCTGGACGATAAAGGTTTCTCTTCGGCTCGTAGAGAGCGCGTGGGGAAACTTGCGACGAAATTCTTGGGTGGTGCGCTGCAGTTGCGCGTTCGCCATGTCAATCGTAACACGAGGTTTGAGCCGTCCCACAGCCTGAAAGTAATGGACTTGATTATTGCTGTTGGGATCTATTGGAAAGGGCATCCATATGTCAGGAGGTTCGAGGGTCTCTGTTTGGACGCCACCCGCCATGACACCGATGACCTCATAGGAGCTGCCGCTGAGGGAAATGATCTTGCCGACGATCTGGGAATCGGCTCCAAAGGCTCTCTTCCAAAATGCGTCGCTAAGGATAACGACACTACCGCCGTTGGGATGTTCTTCCTCGGCCGTAAAGGTGCGGCCCTGAGCGATGGGCAGGCCGAAGAGACGAAAGTAATCTGCGGTAACGAAGATGGCGCGGGCTTGCTGTGGCTGGTCGTCACCTGTCAAGATAAGTGAATCAAGCCGATAACCTGACACGTCCTGGAAGACGCTGGTCTGCTCGCGCCATAAATTGAACTTGATTTCCGAAGCGTTGGGAAACTTAAAACTTGAGCTTGAACCTCGCCTGCTTGTGGTGATGAATGCGACCACACGATTGGGTTCCGGGGCGTGCACCGGCGTCAACAAGACTGTGTTTACGACCGAGAAGATGGCCGTGTTTGTCCCTATGCCGAGCGCCAGCGTGATGACGGCCACGGCCGTGAACCCGGGACTGCGGCGCAATTGGCGCAATCCGTAGCGCACATCTACGATAAGTTCTCCGAACAAGCGCGTGCCCAGCGCTTCGTGGCACTCTTCCTTATACCGTTGATAGCCTCCGAACTCCACTTGTGCCTGCCGCTCCGCTTCCGCGCGTGAAAGTCCCTGCTGTTCCAGATCGTCCGCGCGCCTTTGCAAATGCAAACGAAGCTCATCTTCCATTTCCCGCTCGACGCGCGGCCGGCGGAACACAAAGGCCAGAAAGGTGCGAACCGTCGATAAAATTCTCATATTTCCTCCGGCTGAGTACCGAGTACAGTGCCTATTGCGGCCACGAGCCGGTTCCACCCTTCCGTTTCCTTATGGAGACGCCTGCGGCCCGCCGCCGTAAGTTGGTAGAACTTTGCCCGCCGATTGTTCTCCGAAGCGCCCCAGCTAGCCTTCAGCAACCCTTGGCGAACCAATCGAAACAGAGCCGGATAGAGCGCCCCTTGCTCAATAGCCAGAGCCCCTTTGGAAATCTGCCCAATCCGCAGGAGAATCCCGTAGCCGTGCAGAGGTCCGAGAGAGACCGCCTTGAGAATCAGAAGATCAAGCGTGCCGGGAAGAACGTCCGCGTGAGCGCGTATGCCATTCCCTAACATAGTTAGGAGTATGGCGCACGGGCGATTAGCCTGTCAAGCAGGTCACCCAAAAAGGTCACCCCGGGTCTTAAGCCGCTTGACCCTGCCTGCCGCTCATGCCTGCGCCCTCGGGACGCATGTTTGGTATGCAGCTTCGCTCAGGGGGTGGTGAAAGAAAAATTCTAACTAAAGACATTTGAAATTTGGCTAGCTTTCGCGTCAGACCTGCCCATCGTTGTCACCCCCGCGCAGGCGGGGGTCCACATCACCCTGCGCAGGGGCCGAATTCCCGCTTCCCGCTTTCGCCTGGACAAGCTTGGCGGGAATGACGGCGATATTGGGTTCGAGATCACGTGACGTTACCTCACGTACCGTTGTAATCACCACGATGGGAGTTCTCGAACACGGTCTGCACAGACTCGTCACGAAAAAGCTAAGCCGCAAGCTAATACTCCCCTCCCCGCACCGCCAGGGTCTCTGGAAGCCGCAGGCTGCCTATGACATCCGAAAGATTCTGCCGGTGGTGGCGGCAATATTCGCGGATGCCCTCGGCAACCCGGAGGGCAGTGTCCGGAGAGAAAAAGTTGGCTGTCCCAATCTGCACGGCCTTAGCTCCGGCAATCAGAAATTCCAGGGCGTCTTCCGCCGATACAATGCCCCCCATGCCGATTACGGGAATCTTGACGGCACGAACGGCTTGATAGACCATTCTCAAGGCAATCGGCTTGATGGCCGGTCCGGAAAGCCCTGCCGTAACGTTCGAAACGCGCGGCATTCGCGTCTCCGGATCAATGGCCATGCCCACAAAGGTGTTCACTAATGACAGCGCATCCGCGCCGCCGGCTTCTGCGGCCCGCGCGAACAGGCCGATGTCCGATACATTGGGCGAAAGCTTCACCATCAGCGGGAAATGCGCGACCCGCTTCGATGCGGTCACCACCTCTTCCGTCAAATTTGGGTCACTGCCATAGACGATCCCGCCTTGGCGCGTATTCGGGCAGGAGATGTTCAGTTCGTAGGCGTCAATTCCTTCTCCAGCGTTGAGAATTTCGATGCAACGGACGTAGTCCTCTGTCGAGTAACCGAAGACGTTCACCACGCAGCGAGTTTTCAGACCGCGAAGGAAAGGAAGTTTCTCCTCCAGGAATTTTTGCGCGCCCACGTTCTGCAAGCCGATGGCGTTCAGCATTCCGGAATCCGTCTCGTAAATGCGCGGCGGTGGATTCCCCGGCATCGGGTCCGCAGAGATGCCTTTCACCACGATGCCACCCAGTTGATTCAGGTCGATGAGCTGGTCAAATTCCTTGCCGTATCCAAAAGTTCCGCTCGCGGTCAGGACGGGATTCTGAAAGTGAACTCCCGCAACCGTGGTTTCGAGATTGGGTTCGAACGGGGTTTCGGCGGAAAGGTTCGCCATGATGCCTTGATGATCCTCCACAGAAAATCGCAGATCAAGGATTGGAGCCTTGGAATGTACGCGGGATGCCTGCACCGCGGGTGGACGGCGCCGGCCCTTGGAAGTTACTAGCTAATATTACTTTGTTAGGTTGAATCAAGCACTGTCAGGGCATGGCTTCAGCCATGCCAAATCCCAAAGCAAGAAGAAGCGGCTTTAGCCGCTGAGGGCCTCAGGGGCTAAAGCCCGAATCTCGGGACCACCGCCAACGGCTTGGCTGAAGCCATGCCCTGACGTTGCGCCCAACGACCTAACATAGTAATACTAACTAAGATGTTGGAAAAAGCCCATATGCCTATCATCCTGAGCCCTTCGCTCTGCATGACAAAATCAACTCTTCCAGCAACCTGTTAGGTTTTCGGAATTGCTTCCGCTTCCCACACGACCTGGTCCGACCAAAACACCGGGCCTTCGGTGCAAACGCGCTGATAACTTCCGTGGCCTTCACCGTTAACCTGGATTGAGCAGCCCAGGCAAACACCCAATCCGCAACCCATGCGATTCTCCATGGAGACCAGGCAGCGGCGGCCAAAGCGGCCGGAAAGCCGCGCGGCAGCACGCAACATCCCCCACGGACCGCAAACCATCATCATCCGGCTTCGCGGCCGCGATTGCTCCAGATAAGCCTCCAGCGGCGCGGTCACGTAGCCCTTATGACCGCGAGAGCCGTCTTCGGTGGCGAGCACAGGGTCACGAACATAGGCGGCGAAGTCCTCAAGGCCTACCAAGTCATCCTTTGTGCGTCCACCGAAGAAAAGCTTTTGCCGGATGCCCGCACGTGCCAAATCTCGCGCCGGCAGGAGCAGAGCCGCGATGCCAATCCCACCCGCCACGTGAACCACTTCATCCACTTGCCGCGCCTCGTCCAAATATTCTTCCTCAAAGAAGCCATGCCCCAGCGGGCCAAGCAGTCCAACTTGACCGCCAGGTTGCAACGCTCCCATCAGCCGCGTTCCGCGCCCCACTTCTTTGTACAAAAGCTGGATGATCCCGGGCTCGCCGGGACTTTGCTGCCTATTGCCCGGCCCGCTGCGGCCGCCACGGGCCAAATGGGGCGCGGGCTTCACATCATAAATGCTCATGGGGCGGCGCAGAATCACGTCCGTGCGGCCCAGCATCCGCACCATCACAAACTGACCGGCGCGAGTGGTCCGGGCCTGTTCAGGAGCATCCAGGCTGAGCAGGAAGTGGCCGCCAGTGAGGGGTTTATTTTCCATCACAGCGGCAATCGTGTCGAGCATCTCTTCGATCTTAACAAAACTGCACCGCAGCGTCGAAGGGTTTCAAAAAAAGGGTGGTGGCGTCATTCGCTTGCTGTAGCGGCGGTCTGTGACCGCCGAACTTTA
>CALCEB010000267.1 GCA_937900045.1 uncultured Acidobacteriota bacterium | reverse complement strand
TTTTCATGAGCTTTCGCGGGCCGTAGGCCCTAAATGACAGAGTTTGAAATGCACAAACTCTGCGCTACCGGCTCCGGTCAAAGCTTTCATGAATTATCCAGGCTAAAGCCAGGGAACAAACCTGCGGAGGTAAGTACTCAACTCGCGTACGCCCAGCACCTTGGCCCCGAGGCCGGTCAGGACCAATCCCACAGCGCTGGCCACCATCAAGACCAGCAATGCGCCATGCGCGCTCTGCCAAGCGATGTGGGCCTCAAGCAGCCGGGCGGCTTCGTGGCAGGCGAGGGCGCCGAGGGCCGAGGCGGCGCCCATTTTGGCGAGAAAGACGAGGAGCGCGCTGGATTCGGCATTGTGAATGCGGCGGTTCAAAAGCACAAAGAGCACGCTGGTGTAAGCGATGACGCCGATGGAGCTGGCGAGCGCGAGGCCCAGGTATTCCATGTGCCGCGAGAGGAACCAGTACAAGGGCAAGTTGAGGACCGTCATGATCGTGCCGCTGACGGCAGGCGTCAGCGTGTCGCGCGCGGCATAGAAGCCTCGCGCCAAAATATTCTGTACGCCCCAGGCGAACATACTCAAGGAAAACAACTGGAGAGTGGCCGACGTAGCGTCCAGGTCCGGCGGGCGCAGTCGCGTGTGGGAGAAGACCATGTAAACCAAGGGGCGACTCTCCGCGATGGTCAGCGCGGAAATAGGCAGCAGGACCAGCATGATTCCCTTGAGCGTGGAGTTGAGGGTGCGGTTGAGCTCCTCAAAGCGTTTTTCCGAATAAAGCTGGGCAAGAAACGGGAAGGCGGCAACCCCCACGGCCTGTCCCACCACCCCCAGCGGCACGCGCATCAGGTTCTTGGCATAAGTCAACCAGGTGATGGAAGCGGGCATGAGGTAGGAACCAAAAAAGCGGATGATCCAGTCATCCGTAAAAACAATGGAGAACGCCAGCATGATGGGAATGGTGAGCTTGACGAAGAAGCGGAAATCCGGGTGGAGGATGTGCAGATTCGGCAAATACCGCGCCCCGGCGCGGCGGGCTCCATAAATCTGCAACAGAAAATTTCCGGTGAGCGATCCGGCAAGCACCCCGACCGCAAACCCGGTGATGCCCATCCGCGCCGCGAGCAGCACCCCTCCCAGGATGATCGCGGTGTTGTAAATCAAGGGGGCCAGCGAAGGCACCACAAACTGGCCCTTGGCGTATTGAACGGCGCTCAGGATGCCACCCTCATAGAAGAAAAGCTGCGCCGGCAACATGAGACGGGTGAGGAAGACGACGTGCTCTTTTTCGGAAGCGTGAAAGCCGGGGGCAATGGCTGTGGCAAGCTGCGGCGCAAAGATCTCCCCGACGATCACCAGCCCGGCCAAGGCCAGACCCATGAACGTGGTGACGGTGGAGAATACTCGCCACCCATCTTCTTCGCGATTCTCCGCGATGCAGCGGGTGAGGACGGGGATGAAGGTGAGACTCAGGAAAGCGCCGGCTACCAGGTAATTCAGGAAATCCGGCAGTGTGAAAGCCGCGTAATAAGCGTCTGTCGCGGCGTTCGAGCCGAATTCATGCGCCACGGTCCATTCTCGGACGAAACCCAGAATCCGGCTTAGCAAAACGCTGGCCATCACGATTCCGGCGGATTGAATGATACGGCGAGTCAACGAAGTGTGGGGCGTGGACGTCATGATGGGTGGCGGCCTTGAGTGCAATTCAATCTGTATACGGATAAACCGGGCGCTGGCCGGGTACAAGCTGCTCTCAAACCCGGGGAAAAGGAAACCGCCGCGAGCAGGCCACGCATCGCGCCATGAAAGGCCGTTTCAGCTTACGTTCCAGCCACGTGCGGTGCGTTCTTTCAAATTGCTTCGCCCCGCAGCGTGGGCAGCCGCTGAAGCCGTCCGGATCAAAGTCAACATGGACTTGGACCCCTATGAGCTTGCCATCCTGCCCCGGAGCGTTGCCCGCCGGGTAACCTGCGCCCTTCTCATTGGGGGCGAATACACTTTTGGGCACGATGCGCAGGCGGCGGCAATTGGAACACGCCCGAAGGCGATAGCCGAGCGCCTCCACCAAATGGTAAGCCCAGTCGCGCCGGACCGGCTCCGTCTTTGTCGCTCCACATTTTCTGCAGGGAGATGCCATCGATTGACAAGGATATCGGCAGAAGCGGTGTTTGCGCAACTTTTGTAGCGCCGAGGTGGTGGCTCACTATGCTGTAGCGGGGTCTGTGACCCGCCGAACTTGAATCGTCAGCGGTTGCTGGCGCTCATAGAGCGCCAATTTGTCCACTGTCTCCGGCGCTCGCGGTCAGGGCAAGCTCCGAGCGCCACTACAGCAGACTGACCCACTACTGGAATTTTCTGATACTGTTTAAACTGCCGCTATAATGTGCAGCCTGGATTTGTTTTGGGATGTTACGGATTAATCCGGCGGGCGAGTCTGCCGGGATTGTGGGCCCGGCCTCAACTCGAGGCAGGAGGGAAGCGTCATGGCGGGACAGAGCTTAGAACGGCGCGAGGTGCTGAGGGTTCTGGCGATTTCCGCCGCGGCGAGTCAATTTCCTGGATTCCACCGCTGGGCGTTTGCCTGTGGACACCCGGCGGGCGAAGAAACTCGATCCCCAGTCACTCACTACACGCCGCAATTCTTCACCGCCCACGAATATGCGACCGTTGAACGGCTGGCAGACCTGATAATTCCCGGTGATGGTGGCCCCGGCGCCACGGATGCCGGGGTCAGCGAGTTTATCGACTTCATGGTGTGGAGCGACCCGTCAATCCAATATCGCTTCCGCTACGGACTGACTTGGCTGGATGCCCGCTCCGGCGCCACCCACCGGAAACCGTTTCTCGAAGTAAATGAAGCCGCTCAAAAGGACATCCTGGATGGCCTTGCCTACCAGCAGAAGTACAGGCCGGGAGAAGAAGAGGGCCGAGATTTCTTCAAACTCATGCGGGAATATACGGTGATGGGTTTCTACACTTCGAAGCTGGGGCTTCAAGATCTGGATTACCCCGGGCTCCAGGTCTTCTATTCGCAAACACCCCGTTGCCCGCATCCGGGTGATCCCGGCCACGTGCACTTGCCGTCGGCAAAGCTGTAGCGAGCCACGCCGAGAAATGGCGCTCAGTAACTTGCCGGCTCCATCGCTACCGGATGTGCGGCGCAGACCGATTCGCCATTCGCGGTGTCTATGGGGTTATGAGGTTTCATAGGACGATAGGCATTTCGCCGTTCTTATTCGCTTCTTTGTTTTTGCCGATTGCGTGTCGAGCTCAAGGGCAGAACGTCAAAGGCCGAATCTATCCGGAAAAGCAAACCTATCTCGCCGGCGAACCAGTTTTCGTAGTCCTGGACTTGGCCAATGAAGGGCCCTTGCCGGCATTTGTCGACGTGGGTTGCGAATGGTTGGACGCGCGGTTTGAGGCTCCCACGGCTCCAAAGCCCCGAGGTGAGGTAAGCTTATTTGGGTGCGAAGCGGCAGGCTGGGGTGGGGACTGCGCAAGTAACCCTTCAGAAATTCTTCCCGGAGGGCACTTCCGCCTCCGCTACTTGTTGGACGGTAACTTCCGGCTGGACCGCCCGGGGAGCTACCCCGTTCAAGGGCGGTACAAGGTAGACGTCTTCGAGGGCGAGACGGGTTTCAAGCCAGTCGCTTCGAAGGAGGTAGTTTCTAATTTCGAGGTCACTTTGGTCGAAGGTGACGAAAAGAGTCTTATGGCCGCCTACCAGCCGCTGCTGCGCGACCTTCATCCGTCCGGAACGAGAGCGAGCTGGCTTGCCCTAAATGCGATCTTGCAAAACCCTCCGCGCTTCCTGGAGAATACAATTCTGCAACTGGCGGATGATCCCAACACCGTGGGAACTGCGATCCAAGGGCTCGAGCGTCTGGCAACGCCGCGTGCTGAGGCCAAGCTTGCCGAGCTTTCAGGGCCGGAAAACCCTGAAGGTACGCGGCAACAGGCGATTCAGACGTTAGGAAGGCTCGGCGATCCGGCATATTGCCCCCTCATGCTTGACATTGCCCAACATAGCCGGGAGTACTCGCGGTTTATTGCTCTGCGAGCGGCCGGGTATCTCTGTGGGCGAAAGGTCATCCCCTTGGCACGCAGCTTCCTCAGCAGTCAGGATTATTCCACGCGGTTCGAAGCCGCTTATGCTTTGGGAAACAGTGGCAGCCGGGACGCGGTTCAGCTTCTGATCCCTTTGCTCCGCGACCCAAACCCCGAGGTGCGCCGGGCGGCCTCGGGCGCGCTCGCTACCCTGACACACCGAAAATTGAAGGACTTGCCTTCCAGCGAAGCGACTGCCACGCGGGCGTATCAGGAGTGGATGAACTGGTGGAGCTTGAACGCTGCATCGGCGGCGATCTACACGATCAACCAATGCGCTGAGCCCGCCCCGCTCCAATAATCGGCGTCGTTGGGCTACAGACCGGGGGCGGATGAAGACACAATGAGGGGGGCGCTTGTCGTGGCACCCCTGGCCGGAGTTAGCCAGGCCAGTCGCTCGTGCCGCTCGGCGACACCCACAAAGCATGAAAATGGCTCCTCAACCACCGCTTTGCGGTTCCCCCTCTGGCCGGCTTGGGGGAGGTGGTGGCGATCCTGTAGAGCGGGAGAGCCGGATAAGGGGTCCGCTCCGAAATTTTCCGAGCAGGGTAAAAGTCCCAGCGGCAAAACCCGAAGCTTGTCGAACGAAAGTTCGCGAACAACCTGGGTCAGGGTCACATTTGGAGGTCGAATGTCAATGAAGGTTTACGACGTCGTGGTGGTCGGAAGCGGAGCGGGCGGCGGCATGGCGATCAAGACGCTTTGTGAAGCGGGACTGAAGGTTTGCTGCCTGAATGCGGGCCGGCAGTTTGATCCCGCCAAGGATTTCCGCGACCACAAGCAATCCTTTGATATGAAATACCGGGGTTTTGGCGACCCTCGCAAGCGCGATCACTACTACCACATTGAGAACGAATACACGCAAGGGCTTTGGGAGCACGAGATCACTTACACCGTCGCTCCGGGATCAAAATGGGAGTGGCCGCGCTGTTGGGGCGTAGGCGGCAAAACCAATTTCTGGGGACGATCAGCCGCCCGCATGGGCGACATCGACTTCAAGGCCGCGAGCCGCGACGGCTATGACGTGGACTGGCCCGTCAGCTATGAAGAGATTGCTCCCTATTACACTCGCGCCGAGCGCATGATTGGCGTGGCCAGCACCGTTCAAAATCGGCCCAGCAACCCGGACGGAGATTATCTTCCGCCGATGAACTTCCGCTGTTTGGACTATATTCTTCAAACCGGCTGCGAGAAGTGTGGTGTTCCTTATCTTCCGGATCGCGAGGCGCAGCTCACGGTGGCCCACGCCGGCCATCCGCCATGCCATTATTGCGGCAATTGTACAGAGGGCTGTGATACCGGATCATTTTTTTCGACCCCCTGGTTCTTTTTGCCGCTTGCCGAGAAGACCGGCAATCTTGACCTGCGGACGAATACTTACGTGCGCCAAGTCCTGGTGGATGAAAACGGCCGGGCAAAGGGCGTGGCCTACGTTGACCGCCAAACGAAACATGAAGAGGAAGTTTACGGGAAGACTGTGGTACTGGCCGCCTCTTGCGTTGAGACGGCGAAGATCATGCTCAACTCAAAATCGAGGCACTGGCCGGACGGCATTGCCAACTCCAGCGGCCAGGTGGGACGAAACCTCTGTGACCATCTTTATGGCACCACGGCCTATGGCTACCTCCCTCAACTGCTCGGCCAACCCAGTTTCCCGGATAATATCTCGAACGCCCAGATTGCGTGGATGCCGCGCTGGCAGAACTTGAACGATCCCCGCGAAGAGAAATACATTCGCGGCTATTCGGTGTATCCCACCGGCGGCTGCGATAGCTTCCCGTGGTACAACCACCAAATCGAAGGCTATGGGACGGAATTCAAGCGCGCCATCAAGCGCTACTATCCCACGCCGGTGTCATTCTACTGCCAGATTCCCTCCATGCGCAGCGAGACCAATTTTGTGGATCTCGATCCGCAGGTAAAAGACATCTACGGCGTGCCGGTGGCTCGCATTCACTTTCAGTGGGGTCCAAACGAGTTGCTGATGTGGGAGCAGGCGAAGGAAGTTTGCTCGCGGGTCGTCGAGGCTTCGGGCGGTAAGGTGTGGGGCACGGGCGTGGACCCGAATACACCCGGTTACAGCCTGCATGAAACCGGCACTTGCCGCATGGGGAACGATCCCAAGAAATTTGTGACCAACCGCTTTGGCCAGACCCACGACGTGCCCAATCTCTACATCACCGACGCTAGTCTTTTCCTGAACTGTACCGACAAGACGACGACGCTTTCCATCCTGGCGTTTTCGCTTCGCGCCAGCGAATATCTGATCGAGCAGATGCAGAGGGCGTGAGGATGGGCGCGTGAAAAAAAGGAAACACTCATGACCGTGGCGGGAGCGCCAAGCAGCGACGCAGTGGAAAATTACAGCCGGGAATTTTTGGAGCAGCCCCAGAGGTTGGCTGAGCTTGTTTCGGCTTATGGGACGAACCCTGAAATCCGTGAAGAGCTCCGGAAACTGGTCTCCGCCATCGCAAGCAAATGGCCGGTGGTTTGGACGGGCATGGGAGCATCCTATAGCGCGGCGATTGGCGGATCGACGTTGCTCAGCGTGAACGGCTGGCCCTCATTTCCAGTGGAATCGAGCGAATTTCTTCATTATGCCGCCGGGACTTGGTCTCGCCTTGGCGGTTTGATTCTGATCTCGACTTCCGGGGAAAGCGCCGAGTTGGTGAGCTTGACGCGGCTCGATTCCGGCCAGCGGAAGATGCTGCTTTCGAACAATGCGCAAAGCCCCTGCTGGAGCGCAGCGGAAATTCGATTGCCCATCCTTGCCGGAATCGAACTTGCCAACGCCACCAAGACGTATACGAATTCCACCGCGGCTTGCATCATCATTGCTTCTGAAATTGCGGGCCAGGCTTGGCAGAGTGAAGCGGCAAAGGCCGTCGAAGCTTTCTCCCGCTCGTTGGAAATAGTGTTAGAGCAGCGCGAGGTGATGGAAGAGTTTGCCCGAGGCTCGGTAAATATAGAGATTCTGGGCCGCGGCGCCGCTTTGGGCGGCGCACTCTACGGTGCACTGTGCCTGCGCGAGATGACTCTGCGCCGCGCCAGCGCGCTTTCAGCCGGTGAGTTCCGCCACGGCCCTTTGTTGGATGTGGACGCAACACATCTCGCCATGATTCTTGCGCTCGGAAACACTGGAGCATTCGGAGACCGGTTGGCGCAGGATTGCCTGGCGAGAAACGGCAAGGTGGCGCTGGTGACCGATCACGAACCGCCGCAGCGCGAAGCAGGGCTTCTGGCGATCAGGTTGAATGCGGTTCCTGCGGGCTGGGAGGGGTTGACCGCAGCCCTGGTTCCGCAGGCGCTGACGCTCGCTCACATTGAACGGCACGGGAGCCAGTATGTGCGGGAGCAAACTACCTCTGAGTAATCTCCTCTGCCCGGGCAGACTTTTTGCGGCCTGGATCGGCGCCATTATTTATGCGGGTTTTCTGGCAGCTTGTAATCTTTGCTGCATCACTTCCAGAGCTCCGGGAGCGCGCTGCCCCATCCAATTCTCGAATTTTTCAGCGAGAGTTTCGAGGTTCTTCAGGAAATACGGGTTTTTGAACATTCCTCGCATATCCGCCACCAGCGGTTTGACGCGAAGCCATGCCACCCAGAATTCCTGGGTGTTTTCAAAGAAGAACTCTTCCTTGATGAGGCCGTTGTTGACCATGGACGCAGCCATATCCCAGTAGCCAACCACCATCCGGTAGAAGGTGTTTTCCTTTGAACCGCGAGGATATTTCTTAAACAATTCATCAACCGAAGCCGCCTCGAAATCAGCAATGATCCAATCCCGCGCCTGTCGCAATTTTTCTTCGCGGCGAAGCTCGTAAAGGCGCAAGAGCAATTCGGCGTCATGATGGTCTGGGTGTTCACGCATGTTTCATTCTCCCTCTTGAAACGGATATCGAATTGGGTTGCAGGCTGTGGCGATGGTGAGTAGTGGTACGTTTTCGCCGCTACAGCAAACTTACCCACTACCCATTGGGGGCCAGCATCAGTCCTCGAGTTTACGGCCTTTTGTTAGTTTTCTATTCAATGCGCTTTGCTGATGAAGTACCGATGAATGGTCTCATCCGGGGTGAGCTCCGGATGGAAAGTCGCAGCTAGCACGTTGTCTTTCTCGACCAGCACTGGCTGACCATCCACGCGGCCCAGGACGCGCACTCCCTCGCCCACCCGCCGGATGATGGGCGCGCGAATGAAGACCATTTCCACCGGGTGGTCCGCCAGTTCCGGCAAGTCGCCCTGTTGGATCGAGCTATCAATCTGGCGGCCGTAGCCGTTTCTTTCCACCGTAATATCAATCAAGCCCAGGCGCTCCTGCGGCGGGTTCAACACTTCCTGAGCCAGCAGGATGGTTCCCGCGCAGGTTCCGAAAATGGGTTTTCCGGCCGCCGCAAATTGCCGGATGGCTGTGTCCAATTTCTCCTCAGCCAGAAATTTGAGCATGGTGGTGCTTTCGCCGCCGGGCAGAATAAGGCCCGAAATCTCCCTGAACTCGGCTGCGTGCTTTACCAGCCGGTAGGGAATTCCGATTTTTTCGAGCATCCGCGCGTGCAGGGTGAAATCACCCTGCACCGCAAGAATTCCAATGGGCGTTCCGTTGTTGGTCATTCAAGTTATTTCCGAGACCGGCATGGGCCCTCAGCAACAAAAGCCGCCGAAAAGGGCTGCGATCCCGGCATGACCGACGCCCTGGTCTGCTGCTGTAGCCTTTTGTCAACCGGAGTCGTCACGCTTTGACGAAGTTGTCCCGGACACCGGTCAGCTTACCAGCTCGGCTTTCAGGTTGATGGTAGTCCCCGTCAGGGCTTTTGAAACCGGGCAGCCTTTCTTCGCGCCCTCGGCAAATTCCTGAAACTTGGCGTTGTCAATTCCAGGAATCTCAGCCTCGGTTTCCAGGTCAATGTGGGTGATGGAGAAACCGTCGCCCACTTTATCGAAATGAACAGCGGCCTTGGTGTGAACGCGCTTGGGCGAGAAGCCGCCCTTGGCAAGGCCTGCCGAAAGCGCCATGGAAAAGCATCCGGCGTGCGCGGCGCCGATCAGCTCCTCGGGATTGGTGCCCGGGCCATTTTCCATCCTGGACTTGAAGGAGTAATTTCCTTCGAAAGCGCCGCTGCCCAGTTTCATCGTGCTCTGGCCTTCGATCAAATTGCCTTTCCATTCTGCTTCTGCATTACGTGCTGGCATCAAAACCTCCGCATGAATTTAGGATGAATGATTCGCAGGGACATGTCGCGCCGTTGGCCCGGCGCAACCGGAGCCTTTTCGTGTAAAATGAGCCCATGCGAGAAAAACAACGTTTTCTGGTCAACCTGATCTTTGATCCTGAATATGACGGGTACGTCGCGGACGTACCTCAACTTCCAGGCTGCATGTCCCAAGGCAAGACTGTGGAGGCAGCGCTCAAGAGTGTGCGGAAGGCTATCGTCGCCTATCTCAGAGCCATGCCGCCTGGGGGACCAACAGAAATCCCCGAGGTTCTTATCAGCCAAGTCGAGGTTCGCGCTTGAAACACCTCGCCGGGGTCTCCGGCCGCAAAGCAGTAAAAGCTTTCGAAAGAGCTGGCTTTGTGGCGGGAAAGGCCGAGGGCAGCCACGTAACCTTGAAAAAACTGGGATTCCCGGTTCTTGTTATCCCTCTGCACCGCGAGGTTTCGCCTTTTCTCTTGCGTTCCCAAGTCAAACGCGCCGGGTTGACCGAAGGAGAATTCCTCAGCCTTCTTTGAATTAACAGTTCTCGGTGGTGGCCTCCGTCACACATCCGCTAACTCTCTTCTACAATCTTACCATCCCTACGTTTGCAGTAATTCTTTGGGATCGAGCTTGGAAACGTCGATACCGCGCATCGACTCGCCCAGGTCCTTGCCCATAATAAGGCGGCTGACCACGATCAGCATGGCCGCATTGATTTCACACCTGCACGTATTCCGTCGTGGAGGCTGGTTCGGGAACAAGGGAGCCGTCTTCGCGCAAGCCCTCGATATGGAGTGCCATAGCCTCCCTGATAAGCCTTAACGCTTCCTCGCGCGTTTCCGCGACCACGGCGCAACCCGGCAAATCAGGAACGTAAGCGCCAAAGCTGTTTGCGCCCTTTTCCAAAATCACCAAGTATCTCATTGTGTCTCTCTTCCCTTCAGGCCCGCTTGCTTCAGAATGCTGTTAAGCGTGCCTGGCGGTACATCAAATTGGGCTTGCCCGCCACAGTCACCGTCCCAGGCTTGATAGAATGCTTAAACTGCTGATGACTGCCTTGTGTCCTGACGAGTTTCCATCCGTCTCGCTCGATGACTCGAATGACATCTCGAAATTTCACGCACGCTCCACTCTGTGCTAGGGTTGGCCATTGAAAGCGTGGCGGCGGAATTAACCAAGCCCGCTATCATCAATCCTTGTGAATCCCAGCTACCATCCGCGCGTTTGCAGCAGCTCTTCGGGCTTGAGCTTGGCCACGTCGAGGCCGCGCATCGCTTCGCCCAATTCTTCGGAGCATTCGGCGACGACTTGCGGCTCAGTATAATGGGTGGTGGCGCGGACAATGGCTTTGGCGCGCTTTTCCGGGTCTGAGGACTTGAAGATTCCGGACCCCACGAACACGGCCTCTGCCCCAAGCTGCATCACCAGCGCCGCGTCCGCCGGTGTGGCAATGCCGCCTGCGGAGAAATTGGGAACCGGCAGCTTGGCGTTCTTCGCCACCCAGTTTACCAGCTCGTAAGGCGCGCCCAGTTCCTTGGCTTGCGCCATGAGCTCCTCATCCCGTAGGCTGGCGATTTTGCGGATGTCACCGGTGATGGCGCGAAGGTGGCGCACCGCCTCCACGATGTTGCCGGAGCCCGCCTCGCCCTTGGTGCGGATCATGGCCGCGCCTTCACCAATGCGCCGCAAAGCCTCACCCAGGTTGCGAGCGCCGCAAACGAATGGCACTTTGTAAGACCATTTGTTGATGTGGTGTTCTTCATCGGCCGGCGTCAGCACTTCGCTCTCATCGATGTAGTCCACGCCCACCGCTTCCAGCACCTGGGCCTCCGCAAAATGGCCGATGCGCGCCTTGGCCATCACCGGAACGGTGACGGCGTTCATAATCTCCTTGATGATCCGCACCGAGGCCATCCGCGCCACGCCGCCTTCCTTGCGGATGTCGGCCGGGACGCGCTCGAGCGCCATCACCGCCACGGCGCCTGAATTCTCCGCGATTTTGGCCTGCTCCGCGGTGGTTACGTCCATGATGACTCCGCCTTTGAGCATTTCCGCCAGCCCTACTTTCAATTTCATCGATTGATCGAATTCCCACATTGCGTCCTCCTTGTTTGATGAGAGACCTGAAGGTTATCTCCTAATCTCAATAGGGTTGTCACTCTGAGTTCTTCGCTGTCATTCTGAGTGCAGCGAAGAATCCCAGCCATTTTGCTTCGAATGTAATGCGGGGACTCTTCGCTTCGCTCAGAGTGACAGGCGAAGCGCTCATACCAACGCCATCCCTGCTGCTACACTACTGGCGTTGCGGCCCGTGCCGCCCCGGCGGATTTCGTTCCGCAGGACATCGCCCAGAATCTGAATGCCTTTGCCGATTTCTTCGACCGAAAGGGCGGAGAAGCAAAGACGCAGGCCGTTATCCTGCGCTTCTTGAAAATAGAAATAACGCGACGGCGCGAAAATCACGCCTTGCTCGCGCGCCTTGGCGAGCAGGTCCATGGAATTGAGTCCAGCGGGTAAAGTTATCCAGACGGACATGCCGCCCTCCGGGTAAAAACACTGCACTTCTTCCGGAAATCGCTCCTCCACCGCGGCGCGCAGCACGCCCAACTTCTGGGCGTAAATGGCGCGAGCCTTGCGCATGACTTTTTCAAGCAAGCCCCGTTTGCCTAATTCTTCCAGCACGGCCTGGCCCAGCATGTTAGTGTGAAGGTCCGCCTGCTGCTTGGCCAGCCGCAGCCGCTCAATTAGCGGGCGCGAGCCCACCACCCATCCCACCCGCAAGCCCGGGAACCCGACCTTTGAAAAGCTGTTTAGGTAAACCACTAAGCCAGTGCGGTCGAGCGATTTGAGCGAAGGCAGCGGGGGTCCTTGGAAGCGAAGCGCCCCGTAAATGTCATCCTCCAACACGGGAACTTGATAGCGGCCGGAAATTTCCAGCAGCTTCTTCCGCGCTTCGAGCGGCAAGGTGCGGCCCGTGGGATTCTGAAAGTTGGGGCTTACCAGGATCAGCTTCACACGATGGCGCTCCAAAACGGCAACCAGACGGTCCAGGTCTATGCCGGACGGCCCTACGGGAATTCCTGCCAAGCGCGCGGAAGGCGCGTTAAAAATGCTGGAAAGTCCAGTGTAGGCCGGATTTTCGCACGCCACCCCGTCACCCGGCTCAACCAGAACGCGCCGCAACAAATCGAGCGACTGCTGGCAGCCGTTGGTGATCAAGATTTCGTCCGCCCCGGCGGTAATGCCATCGCCACGCAACTGCTCTTGAAGATAGGTCTTGAGCGGGGCATAACCTTCGCTCGATCCGTACTGCAACAGGCGGGCGCCTTCCCGCCGCAGCACGGCGTTGGTGACGCGCCGGACCATCTCCGCCAGATCCGGATCCAACGGACCGTGAGTTACAGCGAAGGAGATGACGCCCGCTTCCTGCGCGCTGGCCAGCAGACGGGGAAGCGAATCGTCCTGCGGTCCTTTGGTGAACAGGCTTTCCCAATAAAATGCGGCGCTAGGTGTAGCGGCTTCCGGCGCTTCCTCGATGGAAGAGGGCAGAACGTAAGTGCCCCGCCCTACGTCGCCACGGATTAGGCCTTGAGCTTCAAGATCGGCATAAGCGTTACCCACGGTGGTGCGGTGCACACCCAAAGTGCGCGCCAACTCGCGGCTGGGAGCCAAACGGTCTCCGGCCTGGAGAGCGCCACTCTGGATTTGACCGCGAATCTGCTCGCGGATCTGAATATAGAGCGGCTCGTGCCGGTTTGGATCAAGAGTAATCATCTTCGACGCCGGTCATTCGCGGTCTGAATCACCGGTCCAATTTAACCCAATCAATAACAATTTACAAGAGGCAATACTACCTTTATATTTTTTCCCGTTGCAGATATTCCAGGATTGACCTCATGCCGCCTTTTTCTCTTTGACCGATCAAGTTGGCAAGGGATGCTCCGTCAAAAGGCCTAGATAGAGCCCGTTTGTCCTGGAGAATCTTAATTCTGCAATAGTAAAAGACCAGCTTCCTTCTAAATTGACTAAAAAACGGGGGTCGATCACCAGTAACTATCTCATATAAATATAGATATGCTATCTGGGTTGGTTTTTGATGAATTGAGATCATCCTTTTGATTATTAAGAAGTTAAGTGATTTGGGTTCGTTTGGCTTACGTACAGTTCTTCGAGATTGAGGAATCACCGGCACGATCGAGCATGACTGGGCTCGATTCCCGCAATTGGGGCGCGTGCCCGCTTTCACCCCTTGTTTTTCGCTTCCAATGTTCTGCATTTGACCTGAAGTGAGGGAGCCATTTTGAGCAATTCTGCTTTTATCCAGATCGACAATCCCCGTTGGACTGATAATCCTAAGAGCCGCCGGGTTTGGGGAAGGCACTACGAAGGTCCAAAACGGCTCGTTGCAATGAGGCGTGGGTCTTGAACTCATCAAATTGCTCCCTCTGCAAAGAGCCCCGTCTCTCCGGCGAGGGGGAATTTACTTGACGCGACAGTAACGACTAGTTACTAGTATGGTATCACAGTTGTAAGGCCATATCAAGAT
>CALCEB010000266.1 GCA_937900045.1 uncultured Acidobacteriota bacterium | reverse complement strand
AGCAGCCGCGTAACGGAAAAATACGTGAGTGAATTTATGAACCACTGTACTTAGGGTAACCGAGAGGTCCAGCCCGATGAATGTTTGTAAGAGAAAACTTGATGCGGTCGAGGCGCGCCTGGTGCGGGCTTCGTTCCCTTGCGGAAAGCGAGGGGAGGATTCCAATGGAACCCGATGTCTCTGAGCATCATGTGCGAGCGGAATTCAACCGCTGGGCGGAAGCTGGCCGCGGCGAGCACATGGAGCACGAGCATCTTCCAATTGTGCTGCCGGTGCTGGAGCTGGTCAAGTTCCGGCCGTACGACTCCGTTCTGGACGTGGGCTGCGGAACGGGATGGCTCGTCCGCCGAATCGCCCCACTGCTAACCAAAGGCCGCATTGTGGGCATAGATGTTGCGACGGAGATGGTCCGGCGCGCCGCGCAGGCTTGCGCAGGGCATGCGAATGCCGAATTCGTGACAGGCAGTGTGAGCCAAATTCCTCGGCAGGACGAAGAGTTCACCAAAGTCCTTTCCGTCGAATCCGCCTATTACTGGCCCGATCCTGCGGCCGGCATGAAAGAAATCTACCGTGTGCTGCGGCCTTCCGGCGTGGCATGGATCTTAATCAATTATTATTGCGATAACCTCCACTGTCACCAATGGGGAGCGATCTTGGATATTCCCACTCACTTGCTCTGGGCCGAGGAATGGGCAAATCTCTTTCAGGATGCGGGATTTACCGAGGTAGCTCACCGGCGGATCCCAGACGACTCTCCCACCCCCGAAGTTTACACGGGGCGCTGGTTTCGTGATGCGGAACAACTGCGGGCTTTCAAGCGCGAGGGCGCGCTTCTGGTCCACGGGACGAAACCGGCTTCACCTTGCTGATTGGAGGGCAACCATCGGCTTGCTTGAAAGTCACAAAGGGCTCCACACATGGAAAAACGAATTTGTTAAACCTCCGCTTGTTTCCCTATTTTGCCGATATAACTCTTGAAGGGCCGGTCGCTGGCCCAACAAGCATGAGACTCGCCCCCGGTTCACCCATGCGCTCCGCTGAAGGAACGTTGCAACCATCTGCTTCCAATCACCGCTATTTTTCTGGTGAGGACCTCACTGCCATCACCCAGGCGCGATGGCTTGCTCCAGTCTTGCTTGCCCTCACCGCTTTCTGTCTTTACGGACGCACCTTGGGATTTGACTTCGTCTCCGACGATGGGGAGCAGGTGCTTCAAAACCCTTATGTTCGCAACCCACACCTGTGGACACGAATCTTCACCACTTCGGTGTGGTCGTTCAAGGGCAAGGCCGTCCAGGCCAATTTCTATAGGCCTCTTCAAATCCTCTGCTATTGGTTCCTCGATCGCCTGGCGGGTCCGCAGCCATTAGCATTCCATTTGCTCAATCTGGTTTTCTATAGCGCCAGCGCCGTGTTGGTTTTCTACATCGGCATCCGCCTCTTGGGAAGACGCTTACCCGCTTTTCTTGCCGCTCTTCTCTGGATCGCTCATCCCCTGCACGTTGAAGCGGTGGCTTGGGTCGCTGCGCTTCCCGACCTGGGCTTCGGATTCTTTTACCTCTTGGCTTTCCTGCTTTTTCTCCGAACGGAGGAAACATCCCAACACCGGGCCCGCGGCTACGGATTGACCGCGTTGGCCTTCTTCCCTTCTTTATTCTTCAAAGAAGCCGCTGTGAGCTTCCCATTAATTCTTGTAGCCTGTTGGTTTTTCAAGCCAGTTGAAACCCGCGCTGGAAGTTGGAAAAATCGAGCCTTGGCGCTGGCGTTTTGCGGCGTCGCGATGGGAGTTACCGCGGCCATTCGAATCGCGGCATTAGGGCATCTGCTGGGAGGCCACGGCCGGATTGGTTTTAATGTTCTCTCTTCTGCATTGGGACTGCTCGGCGAGAATGCCAAAATTTTCTTTTTTCCCGTTCGTCTCAGCATGTTCCGCACCTTCACACCCACCGCCAGCCTCCATGCACCGTGGACATGGATCGCCCTTTTGTTGGTGGCCGTAGCCATTCTCTCTAGGAGCCGAATTCCTCTCATCGCCTTCCTGGTAAGCTGGTGGCTCATAACTCTGCTCCCATGCCTCGACATTCACCAGCTAAGCATTCCCTATGTCGCCGACCGGTTTTCCTATATTCCCTCAGTAGGCCTCTGCCTGGCGATTGCGGGTCTTGCAACTGGGTACGCCAACTTTGACGTCTTCAAGCTCCGCTGTGGGCGGCTGGGGATAGGACTGGTACTCCTCGTGGCGGCCGTCTGGGCACTCGAAACCACTCGCGTTTTACCCGCATGGCAAAGCGACCAGACCTTAACGAGATATTCCATGAATCTGTACCCGGACAATGCGGCGCTCCATCTCGTAGAGGGCTGGAAGCTGGCTTACCGCTTCGGGGACTTGACCGGCGCCGACCACGAATATCGTGAAGCCATAGAGCTCAACCGGGCCAGCTCCCGTCCGGTCAACCCTACCTCTTACGAGGCCTTAATCGGCCTCGGGCAGGATAGCGAACGAAGCGGTAACAATGAGAAAGCTATCCGTCACTTCCAGCAGGCGATCCACGTGATTCCCAATTTCAGTGAGGCTTATCAAGCCCTGGGGGCAATTTATTTCCCTCGAAGGGATTACACACTCGCCGCGTCATACTTCGAAAAAGCTGTAAGCCTTGATCCGATGAATTCTTCATTGCATTTCTACCTCGGAACGTGTTGGTTAAAGAAGGGCTTTTACACGCAGGCTGCTGAACAGCTTCGCGCTGCGAGGCTGATTGATCCGACTCTCCGTGCAGCCTACACGGAGGAAGCGGAGGCACTGAAAGATGCTGGCGATACAAAATCCGCCGCGCAGGTCCGCAACCTCTTGTCCAAGCAATAGAGCCATTTGAAACTCCTCGGCTTCTTCCTAAAGCCTTCCGTTCGACGCCAATCGAATTTCCTGAACAATGCCGCATCTGATTAGAACCGTCATTTTACTCTCAACCTCCAGTGATGAAAGCCTGTTTCCGGCACGAATTCCTTTCCAAGCTCAGTCCCCCCTGTCTTCCCTTCCATCCGGCAACCCGTCTTGAGCTCTGCGGATTTACCAATCGGGTTCAGCCTATGATCGGAGGCAGTCAAAGCATGCGGTGTCCTTGATTCCGGGAGGCTTTTTCAGAGAAGATAGAAGTGGAAACCCCATGACCTTCAAAGAGACCCATGCCGGTCAAGATCACGCCGCGCTGCGGCAGATTCCGCCCGTCGAATTAATGCTTAACCGCAAGACAGTCCGCGCGCTTGAATCCCGCTTTGGCCACCCCCCGGTAGTCCGCGCCATCCGGAAGGTCCTAGATGATTTTCGAGAGAAACTCCGGCAGAATGCCTCTGCAGAAATGACGCTGGAGGCGCTGGAGGCGGAAGTCCTTCGGAAGGTTGAGGGCTCAACCCAACCGTCTCTGCGCAGGGTCATCAACGCTACCGGCGTCGTCCTTCATACCAATTTGGGCCGTGCCCCACTGGCCCAGGAAGCTCTCAAACAAGTCCTGGAGGTTGCTGGTAATTATTCCAATCTGGAATTCGATCTCGAGAAAGGATTGAGGGGAAAGCGTGATTCACACACAGAACACCTCTTCCGCGAACTCCTTGGCGCGGAGAGCACCTTGGTGGTGAACAACAATGCCGCCGCACTCTTCCTGACCTTGAATGCGCTGGCGGAAGGATCTGAAGTGGTTGTTTCTCGCGGCGAGCTGATCGAAATCGGCGGATCTTTTCGAATCCCGGAAATATGCGCCAAGAGTGGCTGCATTCTGCGCGAAGTGGGGACTACCAACCGGACCAGAATTTCCGATTATGCTCAGGCCTTGAATGAGAAAACTCGAGTGATTCTGCGAGTTCATCCCAGCAACTTCCGGATGGTCGGGTTTACAGAGCGGCCGGAAGTCGAAGACCTTGCCGCCCTAGCCGCTCACCAAGGTGTTGTGCTGGTCGAAGACCTGGGGAGTGGTTGCCTGACAGATTTGAGATGGTTGGGATTGCAGGATGAGCCGGTAGTAAGCAAGAGCCTTAGGGTGGGCGCCGATATCGTCACCTTTAGCGGAGACAAATTGCTGGGCGGACCTCAATCCGGCATCATCCTGGGTAAGCGGGAATTACTCGACCGAATCCGGACCAATCCGCTCTTCCGTGCCGTTCGAGTTGATAAGCTGACCATCGCCGCACTGCAAGCCACCATCGCGCTTTACCTGCGGGAGGACTTCCAGGGCATACCGGCGCAGCGCATGATTCAGGCTAGCAAAAGGGAAATTACGGCCCGCGCCGAACTCCTGTCCCGGCGGCTTGCCGGGCTGGATGGTTTTTCTGTCAGCCTCGGCGATGGTGAATCAGTTGCTGGCGGCGGTTCAACTCCCGGTGAATTCCTTCCCACCACCCTGATTGCAATAACCCACCTCAACATGAGTCCCCAGGACTTGGCCCAATCGTTGCGCCGGAACAACCCGCCGATCGTTTCCCGCGTCGAAGAAAACCGGCTACTTCTCGATCTGCGAACTGTTCTTTGTAGTGAGGAAGAAGAAATTTTCCGAGCCTTCCAATCCATGACCGGGTAATTCACAACGCTTGCCATCCTCACGCGCAAAAACACGGGATCTTTATTGCACTTAAAGGAGAGATGGACGCTGAGCCAGTCAGATTCTCATCCCCAATGTTCAACAGAAAGTGCTCAACGACCGCCCTTTTGAGGTTACAACGTTATGCCCGAAGCGTCACGATCCATCAAGCCCGGCGTCGTCATTGCCGCGAAGCTTGTCCCCGCGAAAAGCGGGGAGTCGGGATCGGGAGCCCAGCCCGTGCGCGGGGATGACAACCGAGGCAGGTCCGTGGGGTAGTGGTGCAGTTTGGTTGCTGTAGCGGCGGTCTGTGACCGCCGAACTTTATTTCTCAACAGTTTCCGGCGCTCATAGAGCGCCGCTACAGCAAACTGACCCACTACCGTCCGTTGTGAAAGCTAGACAAATTTTAAACGTCTTTATCTAGCCTCAGGCTGGAAAGATGTCAGAATTTCTTGGGTTGGCGGACGGGAACCTGCCCCGTCGCAAAAACGATTTCCCCAGGGCTCCTGAAAGAAACCCTGGGGACGTTTTCAGACGGCGGCTCAACTTACAGACTGAGCAAGTATTCGGACGCCGTAATATTTCCAAAACGGACTTTGCTGACCCTCTCGCCCAAAACGTTTCCGAAATATTGAAGGATGGAAATCAGCCTCAGGAAAAAGGATTTTTCCCCAACGCCAAACCAGTGAAAGATCGACAGGATAAAGGACAGAAACTGAAAGTAAACAGTTAACATCCTTTCATCCCGCGAAAGCCGCTGTTTTTCGTTGGCAGCGTTTTTGAGCAAATAGGTGAGCGCCAGGAAGTCACACTTCAACTGCATCCTGAATTGTTCGTAGTCCAACGGAGCGTTGAACTCCTCGATGGCCTGCCGAACAAAAGGGAATTCCAGGCGGTTGGCGTTCACAATCGCATGGAAAAATTCATGGACAAACTCCCTCTGCAGGACCTTCTCACAGGCGCTCTGGAGGTAATAGAACAAGAGTGCCGTGGACGTAATCAAAATCATAGTGGCCAGGACCATTTTCGGAACCTCATTCAAGACAGTAAACACCATACGCAATCATTCAGCAAGAACCGGAACTTGGTGACGCCTTCGGGGAGCTCTGACCGGAATTAATTGAGGCTCCCGGGTAACAGCGTACAGCCAGGACAGTAGCATTCCAAGAGTACACATAGGACCTACGTAGTAGGCCAGGGTAACAAAGGAGTGGTCGCCCGGAGTAAGATGAATCAGCGCGAAGCTGGCTGCGGGGCCCGCAAACTGTATTCCCAGGCCGCACACCAGAAGACCCAGGTAGTCATCTGAGCAGACTATTTGCTGCATCATGATATACAGCAGAGTATTCAGAACCAAGCAAACAAAATAAAGGTTTTGTTGGAAATTAAGAATAAAGCTGGCAAAGGCTTTCGAGTGATCCTGTGAAAATGAGTAGAAGGAAACTACCAGGACGATGACAAAAACGACATAGAGACCGCGGCGTAAAATGGCCCACAATTCGTCCTTGTCCTCGCAAGCCCGCTTGAAAAAACAGGATATTAGAAGGAAGGCTCCGAGTGTCAGCAAGACGTCGGTGGACCAGTAAACGTAACGGTACTCCGAGGAACTCCAGCCAAACCTGTAGAGCACTACTGGACGGAGGACGGCGTCAGAACACAAGAGACCGAATACATAAATGGAAAAGCCCTTAACCCTTCGCCAGCGCCGGTTCAGTACTAGGGCCGCGCCCAACATGATCTCCACACAGTAACCGGCGTATTGCAACGCATGCATCAAAAGGGCGCTCATCTCGGGCCACCTCTCGAAAAGCCATCGGAGG
>CALCEB010000265.1 GCA_937900045.1 uncultured Acidobacteriota bacterium | reverse complement strand
AGCAGCCGCGTAACGGAAAAATACGTGAGTGAATTTATGAACCACTGTACTAAGGGAGAATGCAATGAAACAGCAGGATTACCATTCCAGTATTACTGCACATATTGGCGCTACAGAGGCCTTTGAAAAAATCAATCGCGTTTCCGACTGGTGGACAGCGGGCGTTCAGGGCAATTCGCGAAACGTCGGAGATGCGTTTACCGTCCGCTTCGGAGAAACCTTCGTGACCTTCGAAATCGTTGAGGTCATTCATGACAAAAGGATCGTCTGGCTGGTTACTGATTGCAATCTGCATTGGATCAGAAATAAAACTGAGTGGAAAGACACCAAAATAGTGTGGGATGTGTGGCCCGACAATGGAGTAACACGAATCAGCATGACGCACGTCGGATTAGTTCCGGGAATCGAATGCTATAGCGATTGCGTATCCGGATGGAATTTCTACGTAGCAGAAAGCTTGCTCAAATTGTTGACCGAAGGCAAAGGGCTTCCAGATAGAGAAGGAAAAAAGGTGCAGGACAAGACTGATAATTGATATCGGACGAAGCAAGGAAAACGCAGGAGGAATTGAAAATGAGTGAATTCACATATCTCTTTCGCGGCAGAAAGACCTCCGGTTCCCCCGAGGAAATGCAGAAGCATTTCGAAAAATGGGCTGCGTGGTTTAAGGAGCTCAGCGCGAAAGGCCATATAAAGGACATCGGACATCCACTGGAAGGCGTCGGCAAATTGGTCAAGGGAAAGCAAAAGACGGTGACCGACGGGCCGTTTGCCGAGGCCAAGGACGTTGTGGGAGGCTTTACTCTGGTTGAGGCCCGCGATTTGGAGCAGGCTGTGGAGCTTTCAAAAGGCTGCCCGATTCTGGAGGTCGGTGGTTCAGTGGAAGTGCGCCCCATCCAGAAGATGAACATGTAAATGGAACTCAGCGATCATCTATTCCGGCGCGAAGCGGGGCGCATGGTCTCGACGGTGACGCGCATCTTTGGAGTCCACAACCTGGCGCTAGCGGAAGACGTCGTACAAGACGCCTTCTGCCGCGCGCTCGAGGTGTGGAAATTTCGCGGTGTGCCGGAGAACCCTTCCGCGTGGCTCATGACCACCGCAAAGAACCGTGCGGTGGATATCCTGCGGCGCGAGCGCACCGCGCGCACCTTCGCGCCCGAGCTGGGCAGGCTTCTTGAGAGCGAATGGACGCTGGTTCCCACCGTTGAAGAACAATTTGCTGCGAGCGCGATCAAGGACGACCAGCTCCGCATGATGTTTTCCTGCTGTCATCCGGAGCTTTCAACCGAAGCCCAAGTGACACTAATTCTGAAGACGCTTTGCGGGTTCAGCGTTTCCGAAATCGCCCACGCCCTCCTGGCCAGCGAGGATTCCATCGAAAAAAGACTGGGCCGGGCCCGAAAACTGTTTCGGCTTTCGGGGACGTTCGTGGAAATCCCCAACGCTTCGGATATACCCAAGCGCCTGGAGCCGGTCTACCAGGCCATCTATCTCCTATTCAACGAGGGTTACCACGGCAGCCGATCCGAACCGAAGGTCCGGGAGGATCTTTGTCTCGAAGCCATCCGTCTGTCGCTTCTTTTATACGAGCATCCCGCGGGGGAAAATCCCAAGACCCATGCCCTGCTGGCCCTCCTTTGTTTCCATGCGGCCCGTCTTCCCGGCCGGATAGACGAAGAGGGCGATCTGATTCAACTGGAAATGCAGGATCGTTCCAAATGGGACCGGGATTTGATCGCAAAGGGATTCCATTTCCTTGAAAAATCCTCGATGGGAAACGAATTGAGCGAGTACCACCTGGAAGCGGGTATTGCCTCGTTGCATTGTTTAGCCCGGTCTTATGAGGAAATCGATTGGGCCAAAATCCTGGAGCTTTACGACGTTCTCTACCGGATACGACCTTCGCCCATCGTGGCCCTGAACCGGGCCGTCGCCTTGGGCAATGCCCGGGGGCCGGAAGAAGGTTTGACCGAATTAAGCAAGATTCCCGATCGTGCCAAGCTCAAGGACTATCCCTTTTATCCGGCCGCCCAGGGAGAGTTTCACTTTCTTGCGGGCCGCCCGGATGAGGCCGCAAAACACTTTGAAGGAGCCATGAAGCTGGCCCGGAGCCGGTCCGAGACGAATTTTTTCGAGCGCAAGTTAAAGGCTTGCCGGCTAGGCGCCGCTCAAATCAATGATCGTTGATGATTGGAGGTAGTGTGTGAAGACTTTCTCCATTGAGCCTAGCGGAGTGATTCGATCTGAAATCAAAAGCATAGAAGACGCTCCTTTGTTTTACACGGAGGGCGCGCCCAATGCCTTTCTGGAGATGATTCCAGCATACACAGGTGGCCTGGATCGAATGCAGGTCGGTGACGAAATCATTGTCATCACCTGGTTTCATCGGGCTCGCAGGGGGGTGCTCAAGGTTCACCCTAGAAGGGACGTATCTAATCCTCTTACAGGAGTATTTTCGACTCGATCACCCGATCGTCCGAACCCCTTGGGGCTTCATCGCGTGAAGGTTCTGGAAATCAATCCAGGTCGTTTACATATCGGTCCAATCGAAGCGATCGACGGAACCCCGGTGATCGACATAAAACCGGTGGTTGAATCAAAGGATTACGGATAACTCATCTCCTTTTGCACCGTGTCTAGCACAATTTCGTTCACGTATTCCTGCGATATTCGAGACGATTGATGCGAAAATCACTTTTTGAGACCTCGTGACAGCGGTAGATTCTCTCTTGAATTTCAAGAGAGAATCTACCCGCCCTTATGATGCATCCATCAGCAAGATTACTCCGTGATCCCGGCAGAAGATCATGGCGCTGCAAAGCGTGAAAGCTCGTGGCAGCGAGATAGAAGCCAGACGGCGCGGCCAGGGCAAACTGTCCCGTAGCCGCGCCATCAGCCAGTTTGTTACATGCCCGACTCATCGGCCGACGGGCCGTAGATCGCCGGCACCGGAACGTCATTCAAACGCAGATAGACGCCCAACTGGGCGCGGTGATGGATGATGTGGCTGAGCATCATGGCGCGGAGCACGGCGGCGCGCGGCATGGTGAATATCGTCTTCCCTTGATATTCGAGAGACCACAACTTCATCAGATGCTCATCACTCGCGCCCGCAATGGCGGCTCGGGCCTCGGCGACTTTCCCGTCAAACACGTCCAGAAGTTGTTGGCGGGAGGTTGCAATCAGCGGTTTGTATTCTTGTGCCGACAGATTCAAGGAATCGGTCTCAATAGCGATCGTTCCGAAATTAGGAAGCTCCGCCACGTGCGCCGCCAGGCGGCCCATCGTCATCGATTTTTCATGGGGTTTCCAAGCAAATTTGTCCTCCGGAACCCGATCGAGCGTTTTCCGGGTGTTGGTCATTTCCTGGTCAAACTCAGGCAGAAGCGCATCACTGATCTTCATGAATCCTCCTTAATTGAAATAGGGTCACACCTATACTACGACATTCGTTTTTTTCTTCGCTACCGCTAAGAGTTAAGGATACGCAATAAGGTAAGTCGACGGAGCTCCAAGGCTGTATTGCCGGTCTGCGCCCGGCGCATTTCGCCGCTCCCTGTCAGGGCAAGCTCCGAGCGGCGCTACAGCGAATGATTCAATAGTCCCCTAGAACTTCAGCCCTCCAATATGCGGCGGATGGATGACCGACCTGAAGGGAAAGCGCCAAAAAGCCTTGCGCGCCAGGGAACAATTGTCATAATGTTCGTGTTACCGCACATAATCTGGAGGTCTATCATGGGTGCTGTCCTTGAGCCATCCGGGGACATCATTTTGGACAAAATTCGCGGATCACTTCAACATGTCGAAACAGAATCCGCGCGTTTGCGCCACCGGAACTCCCGGCTGATTGGGACCAGCATTCTCGCGGGAGGCATGGGGACGGCGGTGGGCGCATTGGCCGTCTCCTTTGGCCCGGTCCTGGGACATGGACCCGGCGCTTGGAAAGCCACCTGCGCCGTTGCCACCATTTTCACGGCTTGCGCCACGATTTGTTCGGGTCTCAACCAGCAACTCTCCGTCCCGGACCATCTTGCCAAGGCCACAACCTGCGCCGGGCGCCTTCGCGCTCTGGAGATTCAAATCGCTGTCGCCGGACGTAACCCCGTTGAGGTGGCAAAGGAATATGAGGATCTTTGTGCATCCTACGGCGGTTCTGCGCAAGAATTTGGCGAAAGGCGCATTCTAGGCTGCTTTCTGGATGGT
>CALCEB010000264.1 GCA_937900045.1 uncultured Acidobacteriota bacterium | reverse complement strand
CAGGCTCCGACCGCCGCTACGGTGGATTTCGCCGGTCATAGACCGGCGCTACAGCGGATGCCGCCTCGACAAATTCATGCGGCAACTTATTCATGGAAACGGCTGAAACTTCCGATGATAGTCATTGCGGAACTTTATCTCCTCGAACGTGGTGGTTATTTGAATGAGCGTCACACAAAGCCCCGAACCGGCTCCTGCCCTCAATGACTCCGGCGCCAAGATTGCGGCTCCTGCGGGTTCAAATCGATTCATCGCGCGGCAACCCATTCTGGACCGCAAGAGCAAGACTTTCGGTTACGAATTGCTCTTCCGTTCCGGGACGGAAAACTTGTTCTTAGGAATAGACGGTGACAAGGCCACCCAAATGGTCTTGGATAACGTTTTTCTGCTTGGCCTCGACAGCCTTACGGACGGCAAGCTTGCCTTTATCAATTGCACTACCGAATTTCTGCTGAACGGAATGGCAGCTTTATTGCCCAAGGAACGGGTTGTCCTGGAGGTCCTTGAGACGGTTGAGACCGATGAGAAGATTTTCTGGGCCTGCGATGACCTGAAGAACGCGGGCTACCGAATCGCCTTGGACGATTTTACAGCATCCCAAAGCTCGCACCTGCTGTTGCCTCTCGCGGATTTCATTAAGGTGGACTTTCTGCAAACAACCCCGGCGGAGCGGATGGCCTTTGCGGAGCGTTTCATCCCGGCGGGAATCCACCTGCTGGCAGAGAAGGTGGAGAACCAGGAAGAGTCTGAGTTAGCCATGAAACTGGGCTATGAGTACTGCCAGGGATATTTTTTCGCCAAGCCCATGATCATCACGGGACGCGATATTCCCGCTTTCAAGCTCAACCTGCTGCGCATCCTGCAGGAAGCGAGCCGGGCTGACTTCGATCAGGATAGGTTGGAAGCGACCTTGAAGCATGAAGCCTCGGTCTGTTACCGGCTGCTGAAATACCTGAACACTTTTGCTTTTTCCTTCTGCCGTCAAATCACTTCTCTTCGTCATGGTTTGATTCTGCTGGGAGAAGGCAATATCCGCCGGTGGCTTTCGCTGGTGGCGACGACTGCCCTTGGCCAGGATAGGCCCTCCGAGCTGGTCCTAACCTGCCTCACCCGCGCCAGGGGTTGCGAATTGCTGGCGGAGGCAGCAGGCATGGCCGGCTATGAGACCGACCTCTTTCTGGCCGGGATGCTCTCCACCATGGACGCCCTCCTCGGCCGTCCCCTGGCTTCCATCCTGGACGAACTCAGGGTCTGTGACCACATTACCTCGGCGCTGACGGATCGATCCGGGCCTTTGTATCCCGTCGTGAATGCAATCCTGGCCGTGGAAAGCGGAGACTGGAATCAAATCAGCCTTGCCGCCTCTGCGGCGGGAGTCGGCGAGGATCAACTCTCGGACACCTACATCCATTCGATCGAGTGGGCCCAGGCTGTGTTCAAGGCTTGAGGACCAAACGCTCCCCCAGACCACGGCTTAAATCGGTAACGTTCCCGACCGCGCTTTTGCCAACCACCAGTCCAGCAAACGTCTTCAGTTTTCCGTTAGGGTTTTCCAAAGATCGGTACGTAAATTCTACCGATTGACATTTTGGCTGCCAAATCCTGTACAAGGCTCCGAAAATAAGGCCAGATCATGGCGTCAAGTCCCGAGTCGACGAAGCGCATAACCATACTTCTTTCCAACCGGGGTGCTCCATGCACGTGCGTTTCAAATATGCACTCTACCCTCAATCCTTCCTTGCCGGTCTTGTTGTCTTTGATCGTCAACTTATAGGTCGCGGTGGCGTCGAAGAAGCGGGGTTCCAGATGCCGCAACTCGAACTTTGCAGCCACCTCTGTGACCGCAGCCTTGTCACCTTTTCGAATTGTAGAATATACGTTCCGATCAAACCGCGAGGAGCATTCTTTCAGTCCCAAACCTATCGGCTCGAGGCTCCTGACGAACTCGGAGTAAGGGTCATTACGCAATTCGGTGCGCAGTTTCTTCTTTGAAGGCATCGGGTTCCACCTCGAATTTGACCTTTGACGGGTTGGAGGGATTGGGATGAGAACCAGCAGCCAACGAATCGGCAATTGATGGGATCCTGCCCACGTATTGGGGCGGGCCAGCAAAAGCATCCGGCGCCGACACATCTTCTTCCCAACCTGGGTGATTCTGTTCGGCTAAATATACATTTGTTGATAATCCTGGCCGCTGATTTCTAATGCCCACCGCTTCGGCCAGTATGGATGTCACAAGATGGTTTAGGCTCACGCCCTCTCGCTTGGCGAGCCCTGCCAGTTTCCGGTGCAAACTTCTGGGGACACGCTGAACCCATTTGCCGCTAGGCAGGGCTTCCTCCTTTGCAGGTTCGGGCACAGTGTCACCAGCCTCGATACAATCGGTAATCCACAGCCCCTTGGCCTCTTCCAACGCTTCTAAGGCTTCGGCCGGAGACTTCCCATGAGCAGAACACCCGGGAAGTTCATCAATCCTGGCAACTAAATCCCCTTGCTCATCCGGCCGTAGGATAACGGTGTAGGGCAAACGCAGATAGTAGTTTAGATCCTTCATAGGTCAGTCCTCATACCACCCTAGCTCGATCATGGCGTCGATAAAGTCATCCACAGAGTAGGGCTTTACGTGTTTGCTTCCTGGGTTATGGAAATTGATCATGAATCGTTGTTGGTTGACGCGGAACAGCTTCCCGTGGCGGGCAGGGCGAATCGCGATCGAACAGTATTCTTGCAGTTGATTTACGACCCATTCAATCTCGCTCAGGGTTACGCTGTTGCGCCGCTGCGCGATTTCACTGATCCTTTTTTTTATGGCCTTGGCGTCCGCCATCTTTCCTCAAAAAGATCCCGGCTCCAGACCGGCTTTTCTCCAACAGTAAGATGATACTATGGATAGTATCATTTTTCAATCGAGATAAGCTTTCGGTAGTTGACTAGTTTGCTGAAGTGGCGCTAGGAGCGCCGGCAGCCGCTAGGAATTCTAGTACGGCTGTGACGGACCACCGCTGCAGCAAACAACCTGCACCAATCGCCACATCACAACCCAGTTCACGTTTCGGCGCGCATCACGGTATAATCGAGAATTTACCCGTAATCCCCGGAGGTCTCATGCAGAAGACGCTCGACCTGAAGAGCACGCTGAATCTGCCGCAAACTAAGTTTCCGATGAAGGCGAATCTGCCGCAGAACGAGCCGGCGCGGCTCGCCAAATGGGAAACCGAGGACCTTTACGGGCAGATTCGCGAGGCGCGGCGGGGCGATCCGCTCTTCATCCTGCACGACGGGCCTCCCTATGCCAACGGCCGCATCCATCTGGGCACCGCTCTGAACAAAATTTTGAAGGATTTCATCGTCAAATCCAGGACGCTGGCGGGATTCAACTCGCCTTATGTTCCCGGTTGGGATTGTCACGGGCTGCCGATCGAGATCAACGTCGATAAAGAGCTCGGGCCGCGCAAGTCCGGGATGACCGCGACCGAGATTCGCCGCGAGTGCCGCCGCTACGCGGAAAAGTTCGTAAACCTGCAGCGGGTGGACTTCAAGCGACTGGGCATTCTGGGTGAGTGGGAAAAACCTTACCTGACCATGAATTATTCCTATGAGGCGATGATCGCGGAAGCCTTCCTGCGCTTCCTCGACCAGGGCTACGTCTACCGTGGTAAGAAGCCGGTCTATTGGTGCCTTGCGGATAAGACGGCGTTGGCCGAGGCCGAAGTGGAATACGAGGATCACCGCAGCCGGTCGATCTATGTCCGCTACCGGATGACTTCCGATCCTGTGAAGCTTGACCCGAAGCTGGCAGGCCGAAAGGTTTGGATCATCATCTGGACCACCACGCCCTGGACCTTGCCCGCCAGCATGGCCGTGGCATTTCACCCGGATTTTGAATATGTCGCGGCCCAGGGTGAAGACGGCGACGCTTATCTGGTGGAGAACCGGCGCCATGATCCCACCCTCCAAGAGACCGGCCTGAAGGCCGTGGAGAACATCACCCGCATTCCCGGCCGCAAGCTCGAAGGCATCGAGATGCAGCATCCGTTCCTGGAGCGGAAAATCCTGGGCGTGCTGGCCGATTACGTCACCTCCGAGGACGGCACCGGCTGCGTGCATACGGCGCCCGGCCACGGACGCGAGGATTACGAAACCGGCATCCGCTACGGCATCGAGATTTATTGCCCGGTGGGCGACAGCGGCGAATTCACGGAGGGATTGCCGGCTTATCTTGGCAAGACGGTTTTCCAGGCGAATGAGCCCATCATTGAATTGCTGCGGGCGAACGGCGCGCTGATGGGACCGGCGGGCTGGCTGACCCACTCCTATCCGCATTGCTGGCGCTGCCACAATCCAGTGATCTTCCGCGCCAATGAGCAGTGGTTCGTGAGTATCGATCACGATGACTTGCGCGGGCGGGCTCTGGAAGCCATTCGCGGCGTGAAGTGGTCACCCGAATGGGGCGAGGAGCGCATCAAGAATATGATCGCCACGCGCCCGGATTGGTGCATCTCGCGGCAGCGCGTGTGGGGCGTGCCCATCACCGTTTTCCATTGCGTAGCCTGCAAGAAGCCACTGCTCGACGCCAAGCTGGCCCGGCCTGCCGTGGAACTTTTCCGCAAGGAAGGCGCAGACGCCTGGTACTCACACCCCATCGAGGACCTGATCGAGGCCGGCGCCCGATGCCCCGGCTGCGGTGGCTCGGAATTCCGCAAGGAGACCGACATCCTGGACGTGTGGTTTGACTCCGGCTCCAGCCAATTCGCAGTGTTGGGCCATCGCGCCGACCTGCCTTGGCCCTCCGACGTGTATCTGGAAGGCGGAGACCAATATCGCGGCTGGTTCCACAGCTCGCTGTTGGTGGCGCTGGTCACGCATCGCGCCGCGCCCTACCGCCAAGTGCTCACCAACGGCTGGGTGCTGGACGCAGAAGGCCGCGCCATGTCGAAATCGCTGGGCACGGGTCTCCACCCGGAGGAAGTCATAAAAACCAACGGGGCTGAGATTCTGCGCCTTTGGGCAGCCTCGGTCGATTTCCGTGAAGACGTGGTGATCTCCCCGGATATTTTGACACGGCTTTCCGAGGCTTATCGTAAACTGCGAAACACGTTTCGCTACTGCCTTGCCAATCTTTATGACTTCAACCCGGAGCGTGACGGTGTCGAACCGGGGGAACTCGAGGAGATCGACGCTTGGGCGTTGCACCGCACCTCGCAAGCGATCGAACAAGTGGAGACGGGCTACGAATCCTTCTCATTTCACAAGGTGTATCGCGTGCTCTATGATTTCGCCACGGTGGACCTGAGCGCCTTCTACTTCGACATCCTGAAGGACCGCCTTTACACAGCCCCGCCGCGTTCGGCGCGCCGCCGCTCCGGACAGACGGTTCTGTACCGCATTGCCGACGCGCTGGTCAGAGCCGTGGCTCCGCTGCTCTGCTTTACAGCGGACGAGGTGTGGGCGCATCTTCCTGCACCGCACCTTCGTGAGCGGAGCGTCCATCTGGCACGGTTCATCCGGCCTTCGCAGTTGAAAGCGGGGCTGCCGGAACGCCTGTCGGAGAAGCTGCCGAAGTGGGAACAATTGATCGCCGTCCGCAACGACGTGCTGAAAGTGTTGGAAGCGGCGCGCCAGGAGAAAACCATTGGCAGCGGCCTGGAAGCGCGCGTGACCCTGGAAGCGCAAGGCGGCCTTGGCGCTTTGCTCGAAGAATATCAATCCGCGCTGCCCGCGCTTTTCATCGTCTCGCAAGTCGAACTGGGCCCGGGGGCCGACGCAACCCATGCTCCCGGCGAGCTTCCGGAATTACGAGTGGAAGTTCACAAGGCCCTGGGAAGCAAGTGCGAGCGGTGCTGGAACTATTCGGTCGAGGTCGGCAAGGATGCGGATTACCCTACGGTGTGCGAGCGGTGTTCGGCGGCGCTGCGGGAAATAGAATCTGAAAACCCGTGAAAAGCAGGTCTGGCATAACCTCAAGGGGAGGATGAATCAATTGGCTGACAGCCGGGATGCCACCCTAAACACTGAAAATAAGGCCGAGGACCTCACAGCCCGAGTCAACCGCGTCTCCCGCTGGGTTTACATTGCGATTGCGTTGGTCGTCTTCGGCGGAGATCAGGCGACAAAGGCCCTGGTCGAAAGCTCCATCCCGCTGCACGACGTGGTTCCCGTCATCCCTCACTTCTTCAATCTCACCCGCACCCAGAACCCGGGCGCCGCGTTCGGGCTTTTTTCCGACGCCCCTTCGCCCCTGAAGACCGGCCTTTTGATCCTGGTGTCGGTGGTGCTCCTGGTGAGCATCATCGGCGTGGTGTGGAGAAGCCGGAAAATCCAATGGGAAGCAGGCGTGGCCCTTTCGCTGATCCTGGGCGGCGCCTTGAGCAACCTTCTCGACCGCCTTCGCTATGGCCATGTGACCGACTTTCTGGATTTTTACATGAAGAACTACCACTGGTTCACTTTTAATCTGGCGGATAGCGCCATCGTGGTGGGCGCGGGATTTCTGGTGATCCACATGTTTACGGCGGAGTAAGCAGGCGGCCTTGTTGCGGCGCTGTCCTCAGCGCCGGGGACTGTTAGATGCTAACCTGGATTATTCACGAAGTCTTTATCGAAGGCCGTCAGGGTACAGTTTTAACCGTGCCCTTCCGGTCCGCCAAGGGAAGTCGACGGGTAATGCAGGTTAACGCCGGTGAGGGCACCGGCGCTACAGCATGACCGAGATTCTTCAACTTAACTTCAACCCGGCGCCGGAAAATGCCGGTGAGCGCCTGGACATTTTCCTCACCCGGCGGATGCCGGACTGGAGCCGCAGCCAGATTCAGAAATTGATTCACCAAGGTTCGGTGAGGCTCGGCGAGCGCGTGGCAAGCAAGGCCGGTGAGTTGATCGCCCCAGGAGAAATCGTCGAGGTTCGCGCCGCCCGGCGCGAATTGAAAGCAACGCCCGAAGACCTTCCACTTCACATCGTCCATGAGGATTCGGATTTGCTGGTGATTGACAAGCCGGCGGGCATGGTGGTGCATCTTGGAGCGGGCATCAACTCCGGCACGCTGGTGAATGCGCTGCTTCACCACCTGGAACAGATTGGCAGCCTTTCCACCCGCGGTGGCGAGATGCGCCCGGGCATCGTCCACCGCCTGGACAAGATGACCTCGGGTCTGATCATCGTGGCCAAGAATGACGCGGCCCACCGGCGGCTTGCGGACGCTTTCAAGGCCAGAACGGTTCGCAAGACCTATGTGGCGCTGGTGCATGGCCGTCTCGACCGGATCGAGGGAGCCATCAGCAGCGATATTGGGCGCGATCCCAAACGGCGCTCGCGCATGAAAGCCGGCGGATTGAGGCCGCGCCAAGCGGAAACTCGCTTCAAAGTGATTCGCACCTTTGCAGATTTCACGCTTCTTGAAGTCTCGCCGCGCACCGGCCGCACTCATCAGATTCGCGTGCACCTGGCTTCCATCGGCCACCCCGTGGTGGGCGACACCGTCTATGGAGCGCCTTCGAAGATCAGGTTGCGGGGCGCTGAACAGAAAACCCTGGCCAGAACTTTTCTCCACGCCGCAGCGATTGAATTCAGTCATCCCTCCAACGGCAAGCTCCTGCGATTCACCTCGCCGCTGCCGCAAGAACTGACGCAATTCCTCGATATGATCCCACCCGCGCCATAGGGATGGGATTTGTTTCTGCCCGTCCCGATGGGACCCTTTGCGGGCGGGAAATCGACGGGTAGTGGCGCAATTTGCTGTAGCGGCGCTCGGAGCTTGCCCTGACAGGGAGCGCCGGAATCCATTGAGAAATAAAGTCCGGCGGTCACAGACCGCCGCTACAGCAAGCGAATGACGCCACCACCAATCGACGCGGCAACTTGCCCCTACGATATATCCTGAGCAACCAACAAAGATAGAAAGCTCGTGCCGTGAGGCAACGCCAGACCAAAGTTTTCCGCAATCGTCGCGCCGATGTCTGACAAGCTGGCGCGAGTTCCCAGATCAACTCCGCGGCGAACGCCCTGCCCCGTAGCGAGGATGGGAACGTACTCGCGAGAATGATCGGTGGATGGACCGAGCGGGTCGCAGCCGTGATCGGCAGTCAGTATCAGAATGTCGCGCGAGCGTAATGTGGCCAGAAGCTGCGGCAGGAATGCGTCCACCGCCTCGATGGCGCGGGCGTAGCCTTGAACATCAAGCCGGTGGCCGTAGAGCATGTCGAAATCAACCAGGTTCGTGAAGATCAATCCTTCCTTGACCTCTCCCAGCGCGGCAGCCGTGCTTTCGAGCGACTCACGATTATTGTGGCCAGGCAAGGCGCGAGAGATGCCGCGATTCAGAAAGATGTCCGGAATTTTTCCCACGCCCACCACTTCCAGGCCCGCTTCGCGGACCATGTCCAGCAGCATGGGGCGCGGCGGCTCGACCGCGTAATCGTGACGGCGTTCGGTGCGGCGAAACGCTCCCGGCTTTCCTTCAAACGGCCGGGCGATCACCCGGCCCACCCGGTGCCGGCCCTGCAAAAGCTCGCGCGCAATCCGGCACATGCGGTAAAGTTCATCGGGCGGGATCACCTCTTCGTGCGCGGCGATCTGGAACACGCTGTCGCCGGAGGTATACACAATGGGAAATCCCGTGCGGAGATGCTCCTCACCCAATTGCTTGATGATCTCCGTGCCCGACGCCGGAAAGTTGCCGAGGATCTTGCGTCCGGCGGCTTGCTCGAATTTCGAGATAATTTCCGGAGGAAAACCGTGGGGGTAAACCGGAAAGGGCTGATCCAGGATAATGCCCGCCATCTCCCAATGGCCGGCGGTGGTGTCTTTTCCGGGTGAGCGGAGCGCGGCTTTGCCATAGGCGCCATCGGGCAAAGCTACAGGATCGAGTCCTTTGAGAGGCCGGATGTTGGCAAGGCCAAGGCGGAGGAAATTGGGGACTCGCAAAGCGCACTGCTCTGCGATGTGACCCAGGGTGTCGCGCCCCGCGTCCCCGTAAGCATCCGCGTCCGGCATGGCGCCGATGCCAAGACTATCGAGAACGATCAGGGCAACGCGGTCGAAAGGTCGCGTCATGAGATGGCAGCGGCAGAGGACCGGCAGGACGCAGAAGATAAACGTTCCCCAGCGTCCTGCCACGGAAGCGAAGACTCATCAACAATTACGATGCCACTGTAAAGTTGGTGGACAGCTCCATGTTTCCCCAATTGATTGAGATTTCGCCGCCGCCGTGCTCCTTTTCGAGCGAGATGGTAACCATCTGCGCCGGCTTCGAATCCTTCTTCTCTTTCAAAGGAACGAAAACCGCGTCCTTCGAAGGGTCATGCTTGGTTCCCCATTGGCCGTGTTGTGAGTTGAACACCAGCTTCCAACTGTTGTCGGCTTGGCGCTGGGCCCACAGACTGTAGACTCCTTTGGGCACCTTGACGCCGCCAAAGTTCAGGTCCGCCGCTGTGGTGAAGGTGGTGGATTTGTCGGCGCCCAGCCGCCAGAAACCACCCGGCTTCAATTGGCCTAGAAGCGTCTGGACACTCCGTCCTTTCAGGGATGGACGCCCGTATTCCACACTGACCGCCTGACCATTCAACGTGATCTTGGAATCTCCCCGTGGATTGCCTTGGGCTTGCGCCCAGGCGCTGAGACCAAAAACCACGGCGAGAACCACTCCTGTGTTACGCAGTCTCTTCATTGTTGCCTCCTCGTGAATTTCAGAACTTGTCGACCCCTGCGAGTTATACACACGGCCACAAGCCGGAATCGCGCGGCGCGGCGCGAAGGGCTTCATTATATCCCCGGATGAATCGCCTTCTCAAGCCCGGAGGCCGCAGATTGAATCAAGGCGGACTCGTCTTCGAGCACTTTGGAAACCACGCCGATCTGGGTGTCAGCTTCCCTCCATTGTTTTTGCTCGATGGCCTCGCGGATGCCGGGAAGCGTCTTCACGCCATAACCCGTATAGAGTCCCGGCGCGTAGATTTCATGCTTGTACCACGGACGGCCGGGCAAACCGCCAGGAGTTGTCAGCTTGCGCTCACTTTGGATCAGCATTTCATTGACCTGTTGAAGTTGGGCGTGGGCCAGCGCCTGCCCGCCGTTCCGCTCCGCCTCGTTCAACACTTCCTGATAGCGCTGGGCGCTTTGGTTGAGGCCGTCCAGAGCATTTTCCAGCGGAGCAAAGTTCAAGTAAGGAGGAACCGGTTCAATTGAAGGCGGGACGAATTTTATTTGCGGGTCCGTTGCAGCAGAAAACGCCCCCTCCCGGATTTCTTCATTCTGCTCGCGAACGTGGTCATGTATGGTCTTCAACAACTTTTCAACCTGCTGCACGTATTCTCCAATGGTGCTGGCAAAATCGGTGAAGTCATAGGGCAGCAAGTCGGCATCGGCAAAGCGCATCACCGCCGTGCCCGCGGTTTGGGCCAGAGCCCGTCCATAGACAAAGGTTGGATCACCAAAGTGCGTATACCAGTAGAAATCGTCATAGATCGAATGATAGATGCCGCCTCCGTCTTCTCCGCCATACCCAAGATTCAGTGATGCAATACCGATGTGATCGATAAACGGAGAATAGTCAGATCCAGACCCCAAGGCGGAGATCTTCAAGTCCTTTCCGCTGCGAAGATATTGCCGGTCTTTCGGGGTCTTGGCCAGAGAAATCTCCCGGAGGCGAAGACGCTGCTCAACCGGCAAGTTTTTCTCCGGGTCCGTAATGCCTTGGGCAACGCCGTCAATAAATTTTTGCAGAGTATGCGAGCCTCCTGCGAAAAGATAGCCGCGGCCGTTGGAATCCGAATTGATATAGATGGCGGCGTGTTTTGCCAATTCGTCAGCATGTTCCTCCACCCATTCGGTCGAGCCAAGCAGCGCCGGCTCCTCTCCATCCCAGGCGCAAAGGATAATCGTCCGCTTGGGCTTCCATCCCTGCTTCAGGAGCTCGCCGAAGGCGCGCGCCTCCTCCAACAGTGGTGACGTGCCGGAAACCGGGTCTTCCGATCCATTTACCCAGGCGTCGTGGTGATTGCCCCGGATCACCCACTCATCGGGGTACAATGAGCCGGGAATCCGCGCGATCACATCGTTAATCGGCTTGATGTCCCAATTGAAGGCAAGCTTCAGGTGAACTTTGGCAGGCCCCGGACCGACGTGATAAGTGATGCCCAGCGCGCCGCGCCAGTTGATGGGAGCGACGGGGCCAGCGAGCGCCGAAAGCAGGGGCTTGGCGTCTCCATAGGAAATTGGGAGCACCGGAATCTTCTCAATCGTCTTTGCCTGGCTCAGAGGAAGGCGTTTGGCATTGGCGGTTGCGCCCACGCCGGGTGTGAGCGGGTCGCCGGGATAGAGCTCCATTTCCATCACACTGCCGCGCTGAACGCCTTCGAGCGGCCGCCAGGCGCCCTTCGGGAAAGTGTCGCCCGCGCGGTAGCCATCATCTGCCGGGTCCGAATAGATCAAGCAACCGATAGCGCCGTGCTGATGGGCCAGCTTGGGCTTGATGCCGCGCCAGCTATGCCCATACCGGGCGATCACGATGGCGCCCTTGACAGAAATCCCCAGACGCTTGAGTTGGGTGTAATCTTCCTGGGTTCCATAGTTCACGTAAACCAGCGGCGCGGTCACGTCGCCGTCCGGAGAATACGCGTTGTAAGTTGGGAGTTGCTCCGCATGTTGCGACGAAGTGGGATCACCGGGGACGGTGGGCTCTTCGAGCTTGGCCACAAACTTGGTGGGAGATACCATTTCAACAACCCGGATCTTAGGTGTGGGAAACAACACGTTGAAAGTTTCGATGTGCGCGTCCAGATCCCAGGATTTAAATTTGGCGAGAATCCATTCGGCATTGGCCTTGTCATAGGGCGAACCCACGTGATGAGGCCGGGCGGAAAGGTGCTGGTTGTAAGCCCGGATGTTGGCCGGATCGGGAATGGCCTTGAACTTCGCCTCCCAGCCCTGCTCGGTTTGGGCGGAATTTGCAGAATAACCTTGCATCGCAGGCGGTTGCTCGGCCGCAATGGCGGGCAGAAACAATCCAGCCAGAACAACCCCCAACCATTTCTTGCTCCTCAACATTTGTTTCCCTCCGGCTATCGAATTCGATTCAGACCGTGTTGCGGGCAGACTACACCGCAAAAAAAGAATGACGTGGCGGTCCGGACGCAGCTAAAGGTTCGCCCGGATGAACAGCACCAAACGCTTCTCTAAGTAAGCCCTGGAAACTTTACTGCTGAATCCATGCTTCTCACCGGGCTGAATGTACAGATCGAACGGAATCCCGGCCTTGATTAGAGCTTCGTCAAATTGCATGGAATTCTGCATATGGACGTTGTCGTCCGACGTCCCATGAATCAGAAAAAGTTTGGCGCGAAGCTGGCTTGCCGCCTCAAGCGGCGAAGATGTCTTGTAGCCTTGCGGATTTTCTTGGGGCGTTCTCATGTAACGCTCGGTGTAGATCGAATCATAGAACTTCCAATCCGTCACCGGGGCCCCGGCGATTCCGCACTTGAAAACACCGAGCGCATGGGTCAGGCTGTAGAGCGTCATATAGCCGCCGTATGACCAGCCAAAGATGCCGACGCGGCTGGTATCGACATAAGGCAGCGATTTTAAATAATCAATCCCGGCGAGCTGGTCATTCAGCTCATGGCGGCCCATATTTTCAAAGATGGGAGTCTCCCAGGCGTGACCCCGTCCCCAAGAACCACGATTATCCAACGACCAGATGATATACCCGCGCTCCGCCAGGTATTCATCCAGCAAAGACGTGTCGCCGAACCGGTTTTGAATCAATTGAACATGAGGACCGCCATAAACGTCAACCAGCACCGGATATTTCTTGTGAGGATCGAAGTTTACGGGTTTCACCATGCGGGCGTAAAGCGTCGCTCCGTCGCGAGCCTTGATCTCCGGAAACTCCGTCGGGGGCAAGATGTACTCATCAAGATGGCTAGCCGTCCTTGATAGTGTTTTCACGATCGTGCCATCCGGCTTCAGAAGAAGCGTCTCCGGTGGAGTGTCGATATTTGAAAAGCGATCGAGGATGTACTGCCCGTCCGCAGAAAGATTCAATCCGTGCGTTCCCGCACTACGGCTAACGCGGGCAAGTCCGCTGCCGTCGAACCGGATGCGATAGATATGACGCTCGCGCACATTTTTCTTCGTGGAAATAAAATAAACCCAACCCTGTTTTTCATCTTCCTGAACCGTCGAGACATTTTGGAAGATCGGAATATCAATCATCCACTTTCCGCTGCCCAGCTCGTTCAGCAGGCCGCCGTCACGGGAGTAGCGGTAGAGGTGCAGCCAACCATCGCGCTCGGAGAGCCAGAGGAACTGCTTGCCTCCTCCTATAAACTGGGGCGGCTCCAATGAATTGATCCAGTAAGGGTCCGTCTCGGTAAGGAGAACGCGGTCATTGCCGGTTTCCGGATTCCAAAAATGCAGGACCATGCGGGTCTGATGGCGGTTGAGCGTCATGAAGGCCACGCGTTTCGAATCCGGAGACCACGTGAAGGCCGGGTCCACATACTCGGCGGAGGATGGCAGGGGAAAAGCCACGGCATGGGGTGTTCGGCTACCGACATTGACCACGTGGAAACTGGCGGCAGGATTGGCATCGCCCGCTTGCGGAAACCGCTCCCAATCGAGCTGCACATGAATCTGCAAGTAGTCCGTGATCGGATAGCGTGGCACCGGGCGGTCGTCCAACTGCACGTAGGCAATCTTCGTCCCGTCCGGCGACCATTGGTAGGACCGGCCGGTGGTCCGATTCGCAATTTCTTCCTGATAAACCCAATCCATTTTTCCGTTCAGAACATCCGGAGCCCCGTCTTGAGTGACTGCCTGAGCATGACGGGTCTTGATGTCCAAAACGTAAATGTTGTTGTGCTTGACAAAAGCCACCCGGTCACCTTGCGGCGAAAAAGTGGGGTCTTCCTCGGGGTCCGAATCGTTGGTCAGGCGGGTCATTTTGCCTGAGTTTACATCGAGCAGCCAAAGGTCATGATCTCCGTTAAAAAGAATCGCGTCACCCTTCGGAGACCACTGATATGTGAGCAGACTGGGGCCCGGTTTCGCCAGGGTCGCGCTCAACAGCATGTGCGTGGCGCCGGACTGGGCGTCGTATTCAAAAAGCACCTGGGACCTCGTCCTGCCCAAGCCCGTCATGTTGACGTATGAAACGGCATCCGAGCCGGGTCGCCACGCGATCCGGCTGGCGCCCGGAACTATTAGTTTTCCATAAGCGTTGACAATGTCATCGACACTCAGAAGCTTTTTTGCAGTCTGCGCCGGAAGAATCGCAACCTGTCCCAACGTCAAGGCTAGGATGAAAAAAAACAACCTGGGATTGCACTTCATAAGACTCCTGGGAATGAACCAAACGGCGTGGCCGGAGCCAATCTGTTTGTGCGGCGCGCCACTACACACATCCGTCCACAAACAAACAGACGTGGAGTTTTCATTTGCCTTGAAACAATTTCGGAAAACCGGCAGGCCGGATATACCGAACCTCTGAGTCTAGCCCTTACCCTGGTTCTTTACCCTTCAAAGTAATACTTTCTGGAGCGGCAGGGCCGATTTCACGACCCCGAACTCCGTGGTATTCGAAAGGGTAACATCCTGATATCTCTTGGCCTTGAGATCGTACACCTCGCACGTATCGAAGGGGAGTGAATAGACGTGCAACGTCACGGCGCGGGAGTTGAAGGAGGTGGAGTTCGATACCAAATGGATCGGCTCCTCCGGATCGACCTCTTGAGGCTTGCCGGCCTCAATCAGGAAGTGCGTACTCGATTGCAACTCGCAGAAGTGAGCGTCCGGATCCTTTTTCACGAGCCTGAAGTTATGAACTTCGACTTTGCCGTATGCCATCGCCATCCAGCACTTCTGATCCCGGTGATTGTGGATGGGGCTTTTCTGGCCAATGTCCCAGCAGATGGCGATCAACTCGTAAAGCGGGGTGCGCTGGATCAGGTTCCGGGTGTAATGTTCAGCGCTAAAGTAAAGGTAGGGTGCGAGGCTCAAGACGTCCACAATGTTTCTGCGCATGAAATCGAGCACTGCTTGGTGAGTAAAGTCCTCGCGGGGAATCGCCGAAAGGCGTTTTGTGAAATCTTCGATATTCACCATAGGGCTTTTAGGATAGAAAATCCTGCGGGAAAGTCAAGGAAAAGAATGGAGAGAAATATCCGATGAGAACAGAACGGTCATTCGAGGGTGACGATCGCGGACCAGCCGCCTTGGAACATCCCTTCCTTCGCCGTGGCGTAAAGCGAACGGACGGCACACCGGCGTGAGATGACCGCGGCAAGCCGTCCGTTCTGGTTCAGTAAGGTGCCAAGCTTCAGCCAAGCTCCCAGCCTGGATTATTCATGGACTTCCCTTGGAGGACCGGAAGGGCACGGTTTTAACCGTGCCCTTCCGGTCCTCGAATAAAACTTGGTGAATAATCCAGGCTAGTGCTGTCATTCTGCCCTGAAAATATGGGCGAGGGTCTGGCAAGGCAGTGGATTCCCGCTTGCGCGGGAATGACGGACGCCAAAGACGCTACCCGGCCAGTTTTCCAATCAAGGTGAACAAAGGCAGATACATCGAAATCACCACACCTCCAACCACCACACCCAGGAACAGAATAATCATCGGTTCCATCAGGGTCAGCAAATCGGCCACGGCGGCGTCCACTTCGTCCTCGTAGAAGTCAGCCACTTTTTGCAGCATGGTGTCCAGCGCGCCGGTTTGCTCGCCCACGCCAATCATCTGAGTCACCATATTGGGGAAGACGCCGGTGGCGCGCAAAGGATCGACGATGGTCTGGCCACCCTCAATCGCCTTCCGCACCTCGAGAATGGCTTTTTCGATCACCGCGTTTCCCGCCGTCCGGGCGGTGATGTCCAAAGCCTCCAGCATGGGCACGCCGCTGGTAATGAGGGTTCCCAGCGTGCGGCTAAATCGCGCCACACCGATCTTCCTCATCAAAACACCGAGCACCGGCAGCTTCAGGATCAATTTGTCAATGGTCATCCTGCCGCCAGGACTTGCGTAGTATTGCTTCAGGCCAAAGAAGATGCCGCCTATTGCCAGCAAAAAGATCCAGGCGAAGCTGGCAACCGCATGGCTTAGGCCGATGACGATCCGGGTGGGCAAGGGCAACGCGGCGCCGAGACCCGCGAAGAGAGTGGCGAAGATGGGTACCACCTTCCAGAGCAGTAGCATGATGACGCCACCCGCGATGACCAGGACGGCGATAGGGTAAATCATGGCGGATTGAACCGCTCGCTTCAACTTGACTGCCTTTTCGATATAAGACGAGAGCCGCTGCAGAATTCCGTCCAAAATACCGCCTGCCTCTCCAGCCTCCACCATATTGGTGTAAAGGTCATCGAACACTTTGGGGTGTTTGCGAAGGGCGTTGGCCAGGGTGGCGCCGCCTTCCACCGTAGACCGCACCGAGGAGAGCGCCTTGGCAAACTTCTTATCCTCTTGTTGGGAAGCGAGGATTTCCAGACATTGCACGAGCGGCAAGCCTGCATCAATCATCACTGAAAATTGCCGGGTGAAGACGGCAAGGTCTTTGGCGGCCACCTTCGAGCCTTTCGGCGCCTTGACGGCGGCGACCACCTTCGTCTTATCAGCGGCCTTGTTGGTTGAGAATGCGCTCAAGAAACCCTTCGAGCCGGATTGGCGTCCGGTCGCGGGGCTGGGAAAAGTGGGGGCTTTCGCCGTCGCCGGGCGAAGTTGAATGGTCGGCATTTTTTTATCTCCTCTTGTCGATTCCCCGTGGGATTCATGCGGCGGCAATGAACTCCGCGTGGGCATCCCAAAAGCCAAGGAAGGCGCAAGTTTCCTTACCGCTTGGCTGGGGAGTAGCTATTCATCGGCCGCGCAGCAGACGGCGTCGTGGCGCCGCGGTTAATCATGTCCTGCAGCTCGTCCGCATTACTCGAACGGTTGAGCGCGGTTTCCAGGGTGATCACCCGCTGTTGGTAGAGCGAACAGAGGGACTGATTGAACGTCTGCATTCCGAACTTTTCCTGCCCGGACTGCATCGAAGAATAAATTTGATGAATTTTGTCCTCGCGGATCAGGTTGCGGATGGCGGGGTTAGGAATCAAGATTTCCATGGCCATGGCCCGCCCTTTTCCGTCCGATTTGGGAAGCAGCGACTGGCAAAGAATTCCTTCCAGCACCAGCGAAAGTTGAGCGCGGATTTGGGATTGCTGGTGGGACGGAAAAACGTCAATGATGCGGTTGATAGTGGAGGCCGCCGAATTGGTGTGCAAGGTTCCGAACGTCAAGTGGCCGGTTTCCGCAATTCGCAATGCCGACTCAATCGTCTCCAGGTCGCGCATTTCGCCAATGAGAACGACGTCGGGATCCTCGCGCAGGGCGGCCCGCAAGGCGCTGGAAAACGAACGCGTGTCCGAATGGACCTCGCGCTGGTTGACCAGGCATCGCTTGTGTGGATGCAGGAACTCAATGGGGTCCTCAATGGTAATCATGTGCTCGTAACGCGTCTCATTGATGAGGTCGAGCATGGTCGCCAAAGTCGTGGACTTGCCGCTGCCGGTCGGGCCTGTCACGAGTACCAATCCACGTGGTTTTTCACAGATCTTCCGCAAGACGTTGGGAAGGCCCAGGTCGTCAAACCGCTTGATCTCAAACGGGATGACCCGAAAGACTCCACCCACCGATCCCCTCTGGTTGAACAGGTTGCCGCGGAACCGCGCAATATTATCGAGGCCGAAGGAAAAATCGAGCTCCAAGCTCTCCTCAAAGCGGTGTTTTTGAGCATCGGTCAGAACGCTATAGGTCAATTGTTTGGTTTCAGCAGCGTTCAACGCCGGAAGGTCTTCACACGGCTTTAGCTCGCCGTGGAGGCGAATGCGAGGCGGCGAATTCACAGTGATATGCAGGTCCGATCCGCCTCCGTCCACCATCCTTTTCAGCAGATCAATGAGTATTGGGCTTGCCATGTTATTAAATGTCCTCCCAGTTCAATTCTTGCCGCGCTTCACGAATCGAGCGATGCTTGCCCGGCGCTGCTGCTTGGGCGCATTACCGTTTGACTTTGAATTTGCACCCTTCACAACACGGTTTCTCTGACGACTTCTTCCAGCGTCGTCTGGCCGCTCATCATCTTGATCAGGCCGCTGTGCCGGAGCGTAATCATGCCTTCCTCAATCGCTTTTCTCTTCAGTTCCAGCGCCGACGCGCCCACCAAAATCATTTCGCGTACCGCTTCCGAGATTTCAAATACCTCATAGAGACCCACCCGGCCCTTATAGCCGCGATTTCCACAGGTATTACAACCCTTACCCTTAAAAGGCTTGGCGGTGGCGGCCTGCTGAGGCGTCAGCCCCGCGTCGATGAGGACCTGCGGGCTAATCACGTCCGGAATCTTGCATTCGGAGCAAACTCGCCGCACCAATCGTTGCGCGCAAATCAGGTGAACTGAGGTGGCCACCAGGAAGGGCTCAATGCCCATATTCATCAGCCGCGATATGGTTGAAGGCGCGTCGTTGGTATGGAGCGTGGAGAGAACCAGGTGGCCGGTCAGGGCCGCCTTGATAGCGATTTCCGCCGTTTCAAAGTCCCGGATTTCGCCCACCATGATGATGTTGGGATCTTGACGCAAAAAGGACCGGAGGGCGGCGGCAAAATTCAGCCCAATCTGCTCCTTGATCTGCACTTGATTGATGCCCGAGAGCTGAAATTCCACCGGGTCTTCGGCCGTCATGATGTTCGTATCCACTTTATTGAGCTGAGCCAGCGAAGAATAGAGGGTGTTCGTCTTACCGCTGCCAGTGGGCCCCGTGACCAACACCATGCCGTAAGGCTTGAAAATGGCTTTCTGAAACTTATCGAGGGATTCCTGCTCGAACCCCAGCTTGGTCATGTCCAGACGCAAGTTTTCCTTGTCCAGGAGCCGCATTACCACTTTTTCGCCATGCAGCGTGGGAAGTACGGAGACGCGGAGGTCAAGCTGCTTTTTCTTGCCTTGGTGCATCATCCTCAACATAATGCGCCCGTCTTGCGGGAGGCGTTTTTCCGCGATATCCAGCTTGGCCATGATCTTAATGCGGCTGGTGATGGCATCCCGCAGCTTCAAGGGAGGAGCCATCATATTTTGCAGGATGCCGTCAATGCGGAAGCGTACCCGGTACTCCTTTTCGTAAGGCTCCAGGTGGATGTCGCTGGCTCCCCGCTTCACGGAATCCGTCAAGATGTAGTTCACCAGCTTGATGACTGGGGCCTCCTCCGCCGCTCTTTCGAGCGCGGCCATGTTAAGCGCCCCATCATCCTCCTCCTCCAGTTCAACGCTGCCCGCCGACCCTTCGTCGATAAAGCCGACCAGGTCTTCAATCTCCCGCTTGCGCTCGAGGTCCTCGGCGCTCCCGTAAAACTTTTTGACCGCAGCCTCAATCGCCGTTTCGGCGGCAAGCACCGGCTCAACATTCAGGCCGGTCATGAACTTTACGTCATCCAGCGCAAAGACATTGGCCGGGTCGGCCATGGCCAGCGTCAACGAAGACCCCATGCGCGCCAGCGGCAACACTTTGTGCTTCAGCGCGGTATCCAGCGGAATCAGTTTCAGGATGTCCGATTCGATTTCAACGTCGGCAAGCTTGATGGAAGGGATTCCGTATTGAATGGAAAGAGCAGAGGTGACTTCGTCGTCGGTCAGAAAACCAAGCTTCACCAGGGCGTTGCCCAGCTTCCCCCCGTTTGTTTTCTGATACTCCAGGCCCCGGTTCAATTGTTCTGGAGTGATGCGGTTCTCACGAACCAGTATCTCCCCGACTCTTGCGACGGTGGTTTGAATAGCCAACGGTTCGCTCCATCCGAGTGGCTGAAGGGCAACGGTCTTCAGTCACGCTCGGGCGGGATTTAGCACACGCCTTGACCGGCAAGCGAGGCAGCCCGACTCGCTCCTTTATTTCGCGCGCCAGAAGCAGATGTTCATCCCGGCCCTATCGGTGTGATAATCCTTCCTGGCCAACCGCCGCCCTGCGCCTTGGGCAGGACGCAGAAGCGAGCAAAGAAGAGGCCGGAAACACCCGCCACTCTTGACATCGGCACCCCCGCAGCATAACTTTAACCCGTATGATGATGGAGCCGGACCGCCCTGACCTTTCTCCTCGGGCCGAACTTCTGGGCTACTTTAGTAACCTGCTCGGGCATTTCGGACCGCAGCATTGGTGGCCCGCTCAAACCCGGCTGGAGGTCATACTGGGAGCTATCTTAACACAAAATACCTCATGGAATAATGTTTTCCTAGCTATCGGCGAGCTTCGGCATAAAGACTTGCTGGCAAAGGCGCGGCTGATGAATGCCAAGGCACTGGAGATCGAGGCTGCCATTCGCTCCTCGGGCTTTTTCCGCCAGAAGACCCGAACCATCCGCGGTTTTATGGACTGGCTCCAGCGCAATCACTCCGGTTCTCTGCGACGGGCCCTGGCGCAGCCGCCGCTTGTGTTACGGCGTGAGCTTCTCGCCTTACGGGGTATTGGACCGGAAACCGCTGACGCTATATTGCTTTATGCTGGAGACCGCCCCTTTTTCGTGGCGGATGCTTATACCCGGCGCATCCTGGGGCGTCATGGCTGGCTCGCCGAAGGCGCAGGTTACGACGAAACGCAGCAATTTCTGCATCGCCACCTGCCCCGCGACCCAGTGTTGTTTAACGAATTCCATGCTCTGCTCGTCGAAACTGCCAAGCGCCATTGCCACCGCGTTAATCCGGTTTGTAGCGGCTGCCCGCTCGAATTCGATCTTCTTACGCATGGCGTGAAGCCGGCGGCCATCAGATCCCGCAATAACCAGCGGGCCACAATTGTTTCGCCAGGGTCACCGGTGGTTTGAATCATGGAAGAGAAAAAACAAAAGACACGCCGTACCTTTCTGGTTTTCCTGCTCATCGCCGTCCCCATTCTCTTTCTGATCGGCTGGAGCCAAGCCTCTCTTAATCTCGGATTCATCCACCCTCAAACGGCACAGGGAACCTATCTGCTAATCACCCTTTCCACCATCGTCTTTCTGGCTTTCGTCATCTTCGCCTTGATCCTCACTCGAATCCTGCTCAAGCTTTACGTTGAACGGAGGCAGAACCAGCTCGGCTCGCGGTTCAAGACTAAGATGGTGGTGGCGTTCCTCACCCTTTCACTGGTGCCCGTATTTTTCCTCTATATCTTTTCCTACGGGCTCCTGAACCGCAGCGTTGACCGCTGGTTCGGCATCCCGTTTGACATATTGCGGCGGGACGCTAACGAAATGGTTCAGCAGCTTGAACTGCAGACCACACAGCAGGCGCTGGACAGCTCAGCCCATCTCGCCACGAACCCACGATTGGTTCGTTATCTTTCCGAGGCGAATGACTCCGGAATCAGCCGCTATCTGTCCCGGCGGCTGCACATTATGGGTGTTGAGTCTATTGCCTGCTTTGACCGGTCCGGACGCCTGGTCCTTCGCGTTGGGGGGGGTCGCCCGGACCTTCAAGAGATTCGCCGCCTGTTTCCCGAGATCGCGTCAGGACATATTCCCGAGGAAGGGGTCAGCGAGACGTGGCGTTCCCCGGAATCTAGTTTTTTCCTTGCCGCCCAGCCCGTCGACACGCCCTCGGGAAGATTAGCCGGCTCGATCGTTGCCGTGCGCTCTCTGCCCTTGAATATCCAGGAGATTGCTCAACAAATCCAGCGCGAAGCCCAGCGGTATGACGGATTGAGCCGGGAGCGGAAGGCCTTGAAGCGCACCTATATGCTCATCCTGCTGCTCATCACTCTTGTGATTCTCTTTGCTGCCACGTGGCTCGCGATGTTTTTCTCCAAGCAGGTGACGGTGCCCATTCAGGCGCTGGCTGAGGCCACCCACGAGGTTTCCCGCGGCAACATGGCCTGGCGGGTTTCAACTCGCGCCGATGCGGAGCTGGGCAGCCTGATCCGTTTATTCAACGAAATGACCGGGCAGCTTCAAGAGAGCCGGCAGGCCATCGAGCGCGCTGCGGACGATCTGCAAAAAGCCAACCGCCAGCTCGAAGAGCGGGGCAATACCATGGAAGCCATCCTGGAAAACGTACCCACCGGCGTCATTTCCTTCAATCCCCAGCGGGAAATTACCCGCGTTAACTCAACCGCCCAGCGGATGTTCGGCCACGCTGAAGTGAGTAATGCCCGGCTGCTGGAAAACCTCTTTACGGCGGATGAAGCAAGAGAGATTTCACGCTTATTCCGCCGCGCTGACCGCCAGGGAGTGGTGACCCGGCAAATGCAATTAGCTTTCGGGGAAAAACGGTCCATCATCGGACTCACTCTTTCTTCGGTACGGGCCCAGCACGGCGCCATCGGTTACGTGATGGTGCTGGAAGACCTCACCGACCTGATGATGGCTCAACGCAGCGCCGCTTGGCGTGAAGTCGCGCAACGGATCGCCCACGAAATCAAGAATCCCCTGACTCCAATTCAGCTCTCTTCGGAGCGGATCGCGCGGATCATAGGGCGCTCGGAGCATACCCTGCCCCCTAATGCGATGCTCGCCACCATTTCGGAGAGCGCTTCCCTGATCCGCCGGGAGGTTTCAACCCTGAAATCCCTGGTGGATGAGTTTTCCCGCTTTGCACGCTTCCCTGCCTCGCGCCCGGTTCCTGCGAACCTGAACGGCATCGTCGAAGATGCGCTGCGGGTGTTTGACGGACGCCTTTCCGGGGTTCGTATTCATGCCGATCTTGCCCCTGAGCTTCCCGTGGTTAATGCCGACCCCGAGCAAATGAAGAGGGTCATTGTGAACCTGATCGACAACGCCGCTGAGGCACTGGAACAATCCCCCGCCAAGGACATCTGGATTCGCACATCTCCAGACCCGGATCAAGACCTCGTCGGCCTGGTGGTGGCGGATAGCGGACCCGGCATCCCCCCCGAGGCCAAAGAACGATTGTTTCTTCCTTTCTTTTCCACCAAGCAGCGCGGGACCGGACTCGGCTTAGCGATTGTTTCCCGCATTATTTCCGATCACAATGGAAGGATTCGTGTGGAGGAAAACTACCCCGCCGGAACTAAGTTCATCATTGACCTTCCCGCTGAATACTCTACGGCGCTGAAAATTCAAGACTAGCCATCGGAGCTTTGCGAGATTCTCCGCGCTTCGGCCGTGGTACTGTTCGCTGTGGCGGCGCTGGACGAGTGTCGCCCACTATTGAACGGTAAAGTTCGGCGGTCACAGACCGCCACCGCAAACGAAATTCGACACAACCCGCTCATCCCACGATGCGCCCGGAATTGCGTTAAACTGGTTCGGTTGACGAGCGGTTTTGTATTTCAAACTCTGAGGTTGGAAGCCTCGATCTTCATGACGCATTGTGAGCTTCGGAAATGCAGCTCATGTCGTGCCTGTCAGACCGGCGGCATTGAATCATGAGATATTCCATCCTGATCGTGGACGATGAACAGGGAATTCGCGAATCCCTCACCAGTATCCTGGAGGATGAAGGATACCGGGTAGAGTCCGTGGGGAGCGGTGAGGCCTGCCTGGAAGCTCTGGCAAGAAGAATCCCGGACATCATTCTGATGGATATCTGGCTGCCTGGCATGGACGGTTTGCAGACGCTTGAAAGAGTTCAAGAGATGGAAAATCCGCCGATGGTCATCATGATCTCCGGCCACGGCACGATTGAAAGCGCCGTGCGCGCCACCAAGCTTGGCGCCTTCGACTTTATTGAGAAGCCTCTCTCCATCGACAAGACCCTGCTGACTCTTCAGCACGCCCAAGAGCGTATGGCCCTGACCTCACAAAACCAGAAGCTTCAGGAGGAGCTGCGCGGGCAATACCGCATCCTGGGAGACAGCGTCCCCATGAAGGCTCTGCGGCAGCAACTGGCGCTTGCCGCCCCCACCAACGGACGGGTCCTCATCTACGGAGAGAGTGGAACCGGCAAAGAATTGGTGGCCCACGCCCTGCATCAAATGTCATCACGCTCCCCGCAACCCTTCGTGGAAGTGAATTGCGCTGCCATTCCTGAAGAGCTGATCGAGAGCGAATTATTCGGCCATGTGAAGGGCTCCTTCACCGGCGCCGTTGAGGACAAGGTTGGAAAATTTGAGCAAGCCCATAAGGGTACTTTGTTCCTGGACGAAGTGGGCGACATGAGTTTGCGGACGCAATCCAAGGTCCTGCGCGTGATCGAAGAACAGCGCTTCACGCCGCTCGGTTCCGGCAACGATTTGCAAGTAGACGTCCGCATCATCTGCGCCACCAACAAGAGCTTGGAAGACGAGATTCAGAAAGGAAATTTCCGTGAAGACCTTTTTTACCGTTTGAATGTCATCCCCTTTTATGTCCCCGCGCTGCGCGATCACAACGAGGACATTCCGGCCCTCTCCAACCATTTCCTTTCCACCTTTGCCCGCTCCTACGGACGCAAAGCCAAACATTTCTCTGATGCGGCGATGGAGACGCTGTTACATTACCGCTGGCCTGGAAATGTCCGCGAGTTGAAAAACCTGGTGGAACGTTTGGTGATTATGGTGGCGGGTGAACGCATCGAGCGGCGGCATCTGCCCGCCTCTATCTGCCAGGAGACAAGCCGCCCCCGCGCTGCGGGTCAGCGCGCCGTGAACGCCGGCTTTTCAAGCCTGCAGGAAGCTCGAGCCGCCTATGAACGCGACTACATCCTCCGCAAGCTGGAGGAAAGTCATGGCAACGTCAGCCGCACCGCTGAAGCGCTGGGCCTCGAACGCAGCCACCTTTACCGCAAGATGAAGTCGCTGGGAATCGCCGTGGGAGATTGAAAGATATTGCCTTCTGTCTACAAATCTTCCCAAATCTGCCATTTCTGTTTCCAGTAGAATCGCATAGACCGGCAAGCGTTGCCCGCTGGTCCTTGAGCAAGCTTCTTATGCCGATCCTTCATTGCGGTAATCGAGCGCCGCAATCATCGCCGGGTTATTCCGCCAGTCGTGTTCGACGCGCACATGCAGTTCCAGAAACACCTTGGGCGGGAATAAGCGTTCCAACTCTTGCCGCGCTTCTGTTCCAATTTCTTTCAGTCTCGCCCCTTCGGCCCCAATCACAATCGGCTTCTGCGATTCTTTTTCTACCACAATCGTCGCCTGGACGCGGGTCAGGTTCCCTTCTTCCTGGAAAGACTCGATGATCACCGCCGTGACGTAAGGCATCTCCTGCCGTGTGTGTAGGATGATCTTTTCGCGGATGATTTCTCCTGCCAGAAACCGTTCTGGCTGGTCCGTATACATCTCCGGGGGGAACAGCGCGCTACTTTCAGGCAGGCACTGGGTGATTGAACCGATCAAGTCTTCAATTCCGTTTCGCTTCAGCGCCGAAATTGGGAAAATCTCCTCAAACTCGTAAAGCTTCGAATAGCGGTCGATCAGAGGCAGCAATCGCTGCTTTTGCATCTGGTCAATTTTGTTCAGAGCCAATATGGTGCGGGGCCGGTGCTGCGTTAGAAGATCGATGGTGAATTGATCTCCTCGCCCGAATCCTTCGCTGGCATCCACCACCAGCAACGCCAGGTCGCGGTCCGCCAGCGCCTGGCTCACAAAATCCATCATCTGCTTGTTCATGCGCGATAGCGGGCGGTGAATGCCTGGTGTGTCCATCAGGATCACCTGCGCCGACGGCCGGTTCACAAGGCCCAGGATTCGATTGCGGGTAGTCTGTGGCGCGGGAGTGACAATGGACACTTTTTCTCCCACCATCGCGTTCACCAGCGTGCTCTTGCCCGCATTGGGCCTGCCCACCACCGCCACAAAGCCGCAGCGGAAAGAGCCGGTCGAATCGGCTTCCGCGACGATGTCCTGAAGCTGGCTGGTTGATTTCCTGGTCTTTTTCAAGCAGGCAATCCCCTCTTTGCCCCGGCTGCAACAGGAGGTTGAGCTTTAACTTGTTTCTTGCGCTTCATCTTCGTTGGCGCGAGGCGGCGCTCAAAGGTGTCAATCCCCAATCTGGCGAGTAATTTATTTTCGAGCGATTGCATTTCACCATTGTCCGTTTCGTGATCGTATCCCAAAAGGTGCAGGGCCCCGTGCAGCACAAGCTGGCGCAACTTCACATCCAGGGTTATCCCTTCTTCCGATGCATCCCGCCTTGCCGTCTCTGCGGAGATGATCACGTCACCAAGAAATCCTTCCAATTCTCTCCTGAAGATATTTCTGACCTTTGACGGACCCTCATCCCATGCCCACGGAAAGGAAAGCACGTCGGTGGGCCGCTTCGTATGCCGGAATTCACGATTGAGCCTTAGAATTTCCGGGTCATCTACAAAGGCAACGTCAAACCAACGCTGTCCGAGCTCGAGCCCGCCCGTTACTTCCAATGCAAAACCCCCAAGCCGTTTTATGTTCAAGCGGACCTTTCTTTGGCGGTTATAAATCATTGGAAAAATACCCAAGGCCGTTCTGGACCGGAGATTTGCCCGCGCCGGGACCGGCCAGAGTGTGGCTTACCGGCTGCTCCACCTCTTATTCCTGATGAGGATGTGGAGCTTTGTCATGCCGGTCTGGCCGGTTGAGCTCAAATTGTTCATAGGCGCGGATAATGCGTTGCACCAAGCTATGCCGCACCACGTCCCGCTCGTTGAAATAAATGAAACTGATTCCCTCCACGCTCGTCACCACATCGACAGCCTCCACCAATCCCGAACGCCGTCCGTTGGGCAGGTCGATCTGCGTCACGTCGCCGGTGACAACAGCCTTGGAGTTGAAGCCGAGGCGAGTCAAGAACATTTTCATCTGCTCGCTGGTGGTGTTCTGGGCCTCATCCAGAATCACGAAGGCGTCATTCAATGTGCGCCCACGCATAAAGGCGATGGGAGCGATTTCAATGATGCCCTTTTCCAAATAACGCTCCACCCGGTCCGGGTCCAATACGTCGTAGAGGGCGTCATAGAGAGGCCGCAGGTACGGATTCACTTTCTCCTGAAGCGTTCCCGGCAGGTATCCCAGCCGCTCACCCGCTTCCACGGCCGGCCGCGCCAGGATGATGCGGCTCACTTCCTTGGTGATCAGCGCGTCTACCGCCATGGCCACGGCCAGATAGGTCTTGCCCGTTCCCGACGGTCCAATGCCGAAAACCATGTCGTGCCGCTCGATGGCATCCACGTAACGCTGTTGGTTCAAGCTCTTCGGCGCCACCGTCTTCTTGCCGAAAGCGCGCGGCCGGCCAGCCTCCGCCAAGCCCTTCAACGTCGCCCCCGGATCCTCTGACAGAATCCGCAGGAAGGATTGCACGTCTTTCGGCTCGAAGCGCGAGCCGCCTTCCACCAGGTCCGCGTAGTCCTGCACTAACCGCTCGACGCGATGAACGTCCCCTTCGGCGCCCTCAATCTCCAGCGTGTCATTGCTCAGATGCGTTGAAACGCTGAAGTTTTTCTCGAGCAACTTCAAATTCTCATCAAACGTTCCGAAAAGCTCTTCGACGCCCTTATCAACTCTGACGCTTCCCTTCATAGTTTGCAGGAAAAAATCCTGACCCCCGCAGATGATTTGGCTAGAGTGAAATGACGAAGTGCGTAATGGAGGGAGATTCCCTGGAAAGACTGTGCTTTTCCCATTCAGTCTGATCTCAAAATAACGGAACCCAAGGCGAAAGTCAAGGCTGGCCGCCTTCAATGATTGGCCCCGGCGGGTAATTGTCGCGTAAAAGGCAAGGCACGCACCCGGCCTTTTCGCCGCCGCCAGCGCTCCTCCAGCTTTCCGTGTTGAGCGATGAGCTTGGATGGATCCTCTCCCGTCAGCAAATCCAGCAGCCTGTCCAGCGTCCAGTACCGCCGTTGCTGCCGCCAAAAGATGAGGCCAATTCCCCGCCGCCGGTCCTCAATTCGAATCTGCAATAGTACGTTTTGCGGCGGGTCCGGATTGCCTGAGAACAAACCACATTCGTGCTTTGTTCTCTGCCGCTCCGCCCGCCGCGCCTGAACCCAGGCCCGCGCCGCCAATCGTTCGGCAAGCCGCTGAGCAGCCGGGCTGTCCGCATGGAAAGTCCGTGCGATCTCGGACCGGAACCAGCGGTACTGGGCGTCGGACTCCGGCCCGTGAACCTGGAGAATTCGCTCCCGCAGGCGCACGGCATAGCCGCCATGCTTCAAGCCATTCAGCGACACCCGAGCTTTGGCCTGGGGTGTGGCGGGTCCGGTCGACTTTTTGGCATTGGCGCGGCAGGCGGCGAGCAGCGCCGGGGTCAGATTAGGTGATTTGCGTAGTGACATGGAAGATTCACGCTCCTGGAGCCGAGCGTAGCATGGGCGAGTGAGACAGGGGAGACCAGTGAGACGGATGAGACAGAAAATTTTAGGCCGTGACTTTCAATGCTTTACACGTCGAATTTTAACCGGGCTCATGCCAAATCCGCCAAAAGTGCCGCATTTTGCCACACTGGAAGCCAGGGCCTCGCAAGAATAGCCACAGGCCTCAAAAGCAAGGTCTGCTCTCCACACGACACGCTTCACGGCTTGAGGAGGATTTTGCCGAAGAAATCCCGGCTTTCCATCTTGGCATGAGCGGCGGCGGCATCGCGCAAAGGAAAGGCGGAATCAATCACCGGCTTAACCCTACGCTGGAAGACGAGCTTCAACACGTCCATCAACTCTCCTTTGCCCCCCATAAATGACCCGAGCAGTGCGCGCTGCCTTCCGAACAGGCCGCGCAGGTCGAGCTTCACCTCCGCGCCCGAGGTGACTCCGCAGGTGACAATCCGGCCATAGGTGGCCAGCGAGGCAAAGCACGCTTCCCACACCGCGGCGCCCACATGCTCCACGATCACATCCACGCCGCGCTTCGCCGTCAACCGCTTCACTTCATCGGCAATCGATTGCTTCTGGTGATTGATGGTCTCATCCGCGCCAAGCTGGCGGGCCTTCTCCAGCTTGGCATCCGTTCCGGCAACGGCAATCACCCGCGCGCCAATCAGCTTGGCAAGCTGGATTGCGGCGCTGCCCACGCCCGATCCCGCCCCGATCACCATCACCTCTTCACCGGGCTTAGCTTGGGCGCGAGTTATCAATATGTGCCATGCCGTCAAAAACACGAGAGGCGCGGCGGCAGCTTCATCAAAACTGAAGCCGGCGGGAATTGGAATGACGTTGGGCTCGGGTGACTTCACGTACTCAGCATAGCCGCCATCTACCAGGACGCCGAACAGCGTATAATTGCGGCAGGCGCTGTCCAAGCCTTTGAAGCACATCTCGCATTGCCCGCAACTGATGCCCGGCGCCAACAACACGCGATCTCCAGCCTTGACGCGCTTCACGAGCGGTCCGGCGGCCGCCACAACCCCCGCAATGTCACTGCCCACAATGTGCGGCATCCCAAGCGGCCAGCTTGAGACGCCATTCCGCAGCCACAAATCCAGATGATTCAGTGCGCACGCCTTCACCTGAATCAGAACTTCATTGTCCGCAACCTCCGATTCGGGCGCATCTTCGAACTTCAAAACGTCCAGCCCGCCGTGCTGGTGAAATCGAACGGCTTTCATTGCCATCGCCTCCACGAAAAACTTGCCGCACTGACATCGTGCCGCAGCTTTCAGCTTACCCGATTCATCTTCCCTTACGTACCCAGCCCATATCACGGTAGTGTCTCAGTTTCTTTGCTGTAGCGGCGCTCTATGAGCGCCGAACTT
>CALCEB010000263.1 GCA_937900045.1 uncultured Acidobacteriota bacterium | reverse complement strand
TCTGCGATGAGCGCTTCGCAGGCACATGCTCAGGCAGGGTGCGGGAAGTCTCCTGCGCTGACAGAAGCGAAGCGCTGCAACAAACAAGAACCAACCAGCCGAGGAATCGCATCCAGCGTAAGCCACGTTTCAACTGCATAGAGAGAGCCTCCACACTCACCGTCTCCGATCCCGGAAGGCTTACCACGCCGCCGCCTGGCTCGATTACTCCTGGTTGAAACCGGTCGCCCGGTGGTACGTTCCTTGGTTGACGAAACGCGACCGGATCTCCACGGCGCGGATTGATTCAATCCTATTGACTGCGGCGAATGCGGAGGAGAGCGTAATCAAGAATCCCCTCGTCTTAGCCCATCCAACGCAGCTGCTAAAGGTCACTATTCAATCGAGAAAGTGCTTCAATCCCGAGAGCAATTCGAGCGCTTCAAGATTGATCCGAACTCCGAGTCCAGGACCATTAGGGATAGACAGCATTCCCTCGGCATCCAGCCGCCATCCGTCCAGTAGGATTTCGTCAATAAATGGAGACCCGGTCAGATACTCCACAAGATCTGTATGGGGAAAGGCCGAGGCAACTTGAAGGTCAGCAGCGAGTCCCACTGCGGTATTCCAACCGTGAGGGACCATGCGCACATTATTCTCGCTCGCCATCCAGCCAATGCGGCGTTGTTCACTGATTCCACCCACCTTTGTCACATCAGGCTGCACAATGTCGAAAGCGCCGGCCTGCAACCAGGATTGGAAACATTGGCGGCGGGTCAGTGTTTCGCCTCCCGCAATCGGCATCGGCGCAGAGCGACGCAGGGCTACATAATCCGCCGACGCATCCGGGGGCAGAGGCTCCTCGAACCAGGTCACATCGTGCTCGGCCAGCATGCGCGCTGTGCGCAGTGCCCATTTGTAATCTCGCGGCCAGAAAGCATCACTTGCACCCGCATCCACCATCAGCAAGCAGTCCGGTCCGATAGCCTCGCGCGCCCTCCGTACGATGGCCTCATCGGTCAATACATCGCGACGGCCAAATGGCCCCCAGCCTATCTTAAACGCCTTGAACCCTTGTTCTCTGACAGCGAGAAGCGCATCAGCCATCAGTTCCGGCTCGGACATTAATAGCGAAGCATAGGGCCGCACGCGGTCGCGATAGCGGCCTCCCAGCAATCGCCCCACGGGTTGGCTGGTTGCTTGCCCAAACAGGTCCCAAAGAGCAATGTCAATACCGCTGATCGTATGAGTTATGGAGCCGCCACGTCCCAGCCAGAACGTGTTCTGATCGAGTTTTTCACTTACGCGCTCAGGTTCCAGCGCGGTTTCACCCTCATAGAGCGGGCGTAACACGGCGAGCGCCCCGCGCACGAGCTGATCACTTGTGGACGCGCTGCCCCACCCTACGAGCCCTTCGTTAGTCAGCACCGCTATCAAAGTATGAACACAATCGCCAGGGCTGAGCTCGTGGCTCCAGCCACCCTTTGGAGTCCTTCCCTGAAGACCTGCAGCTCGAATTTCACGGATTTTCATGTCGCGGCTTCTCATTTCGTTCCGAAGACGCAAGATTCCGGGATCGAAGCCATGCAATGAACCAACAAGAAATTTTGCAGCCTGAGTTGTTCAAGTTCTCCCGCTTTATTTGTTCACCCCTCCGGGAGCATGTCGCAGCGCGCTACAAATCACTCTGGTTAAAAATTTAATCAGGCCATGCGCTTCAGATTTCTAGGTTCTGGGGTGCTGAATAAAAGGCTCCGGCTTCACCAGTCGTCAGTGATGCTCTGTATGATTGCAGCCAGGAAACGCATTCAAATATGTAAGGCCCTTATATTCCAAGGCTTCCATCAATCCGACTTGCGAAGTATAGAAACCTTCCACCGTCATCTCCTTCAACAGCCGGTAAAAGCCAAACCCAGGATGAGTCGCCTTCGAATCGCGCTCCGGGAGGCCCATTTCTTCCAACAACCGCTGTCGCTGGGGAGGTGAAATCTCGCGAAAAGCCTGTCCATGCCTGCTACGGCTAAGGTTGTCGAGTAAGCTAAGGCCTTCGATCCATTCCCGTTGCAATTCAGGCCGGAATTCGGCGGAAGCAAACGTGATGAAATCAATATAGCTTGCCACCCTTGCCTCTCGAGCCCCCGGCTTTTCATCCGTCGGGATGATCATTTCCGTAAGGATCTCGACAGTTTCAAACTCTTCCGGTTTGAAGAATCGAAGCTGATTGGCAACACCGGAATGAAGAGATGCGGAAAAATGGTGTCTATCCGCATTCTGATTCTGGTGGGCGGTTGGCCCTGAGATAAGCGTGCCTCCATCAGGAAGCAATTCCGATAACAATTCCCTGCCCGCTTCCGTGCCCATCAACAAGCCAAAATATTTTAGGCTACTCCTTCTGGAGATCAACTGCGCAATCATAATGCAAGCTTCCTTTCGTGGGGGGAGCCAGAGCCGTTATGGTAATCTCTGAATTATAGGTTCAAGGCGGTGCTGATACCCTTCTATCCTGTCCTTCGCCCTGGAGAACATCCAAGCAGGTTTAACCCGTTATGTACGCTTTGAAGCCGCCTGGTATACTTTCCGAACCGCGGCGACAATGTCAGCAACGTCCTGGTCCGAAAACGTGGGGTCCATCATGATCCCCGCATATCGTTCATAGATATCTAAAGTGCGCTCACAGCAGGCGCGGCCATAGGGCAGCGATCGCGCCCATGGAGCAGCGAACGAAGGCCAGCCGGGCTCGACCGTCTCCTTGTTGGCGATGTAAGGCACAACCGGAAGAATCACCGAGCCTTCCATCTTCCCGGCCGCAATATTTTCGGCGTTAAGCCCTTTGATGAACCAATCGCGCTCCGCCTTTCCACTCGTACGAAGGTAAACAAAAGAAGGCAGACGACCTGCGGTGTCGTTGACCTTACGAAACTTGATGCCAGGAAGGTCGTGTATTCCTTGGACTACACGGTCGGATCGCTTACGAAAGTCCGCTACAATCCGGTCTAACTTCCGCAGTTGAGCACGCATCACGGCACCGGTAAATTCGCTCATCCGGAACTGGCCCCCGCAGAACTGCTGAAGGCGCAGCGGCCGACCCAACCACTGGGCGTGTGGGCCCCTCAGTGTTCCCAAATCATGGTAGCGGGAGGCGCGCTCGAAAATGTAAGGGTCATTCATCACCACGGCGCCGCCTTCGCCCGCACTAATGGTTTTACATTCCTGGAAGCTGTAGATGGCACAATCACCCATCGATCCCACGGGTTGCCCCTTGTACGTAGCACCTAAAGTTTGCGCACAATCCTCCAAAACTTTCACGCGGTGCTGGTGAGCGATCGACAGAACGGGATCCATAGCGGCGGGTTCACCAGCAATATGGACTGCCATAATCACCTTCGTCCGAGGGGTAATGTGCTTTTCGATCTCGGCGGGGTCCATATCAAAGGACTCGTCAATCTCCGCAAAAACAGGAGTCCCGCCTGCGGCCACGATGGCGTTGTAGCACGAATACCACGTCCAGGCGGGCAAGATCACTTCATCACCCGGCCCCACTCCCAACGCCGCCATGGCTGTATATAGGGCCATGGTTCCTGAGGTCACGGCGACGCAATAGCGAGTATGCTGGTGTTCAGCGAACTCCTTTTCAAACTCGTCGCACTTGCGGGGCGCTTTGCCCTTGGGGCCAATGCCGTACCAGCGAAATGGGGCTCGGCGCTCTAAGACCTGTATCAGTTCGTGACGTTCTTGCTCATCATAGTAGAGTGGACCTGGAAAATTAGCTTTGAGCTTTGTGGCGCGTACCGGCTTCCCGCCCTCCAAAGCCAGCCGCTCTTCACCTGTTCCCGCGCGTCCGCCCAGCCGCGGAGCGTTGGGAGATCCTTCGGCCGCACCTTTTAGCTGCCTTGCGAATAAGCCTGCCGAAGCGGCGCCGGTGGCAGCGGCCAGGAACGTCCGCCGATTCAATATTGACGCCTGCTCCTGACTGTTGTGATCAAGACGCTTTTCATTATCCATGGCAAAACTTCCCTTCCAGATCGTCCGACTTTGACAGGACTTGAGGCTGTAAGACTGGCCGGCCTCGCGTCACAAATTCTCAATTTCCCGCTAATGTTCGCGTATCGTTTAGGCCGCGGTCTTCAAAAGACGGGCGCTGTTTGCATAAGGATCTTATGGGCGACGGCAGGGTTGCGGGATAGCCGCCGGATAGTTTGAATGAGCTTTCACCCCGTGCACTTCGGGCCTCGCCCTAAATAGTCCGAGCAGTTGCTTCCGAAAGTCAGCTTGTGCTGATATTGTGCCAAAAACTGCTGGGCGTATCCCTCACCGCGCAGCAAGGCGTTCAACCCTAAGCCTGCCGAAAGCAGCCGAACCGCGAGACTCGCGGGAGCCACCGGGCCTTTCGTGTATATCACGCCCGGCCGGTAATTCCCATCCAGATTGGCCCACCAGGTCTGCCTGTGACCGAAAAAAACTGCCCCGGGATAGCGCAGCAGAGGTTCGTGGAAACGCTCCAGGTACATGTTGAGCAGCAGCTTACTTCGACCATGGTCTTCGAAGCGCATCATCACCGGCGCCCTAAATTCCTGAGCCACCTCCGCCACCATCTGCATGGCCTTCGAGTCAAAATCAATCGGGAATTTCTGTTCACCGATTCCTCGCGCCCCACCATTCAGGTACTTCCCGAAGACCTGACGGGCTTGAGGGAGAGTTGGGTCTTCGTTGGCGTAGTAAAAGAACATATCAGGACGTCGATGTGCGAACTCCACTATGGAATCATTACCGCCGGCCTCTACCGATAGCCTGTAGCGGGACGCGGCTGGCAGATGCTCCGTTTTTGTAACCCTCATTTCTGCCCTGAAAATTTCGGTCAGGCAGCGACGCTGGGTTCCAGCGTGACCTTGTGGCCGAGACTTTCGAGGCGCTTAACGTAACAACAGGTCAGGCGCTGCGGTTCGAGACGATCAAAGAAGACGCCACCGAGCTCCGTGTAAGTCGTACCCTCTTGGAACATATGGTAGAAGATCACCAGCATCGAATGACCCACCGCCACCAGAGCCCGTTTCCTGCCCCGTCGGCCCACCAAGCGGCGGTATTGCGATGCCAAGTACGCGTTCTTGGTGTGACTGGCGCCCCAGGCTGCCTGCACCAAGGTCCGTTTCAACCAGCGATTGCCCGGCGTGATGCGTCGCCGCTGGCGCTTCCCGGCGCTTTGCTCATTGCCCGGACGCATCCCCGCCCAAGAGGCCAAGTGCTGATGCGTCGGAAAGGGCTTCATCTCTGCTCCCACTTCGGCCAGCACCACCTCAGCCACGCGGCGATCCACGCCGGGCACTGCATCCAGGCGCTGGATCTCAGCCGCGAAAGGGCGCGTCACTTCCTCGATCTTGACCTCCAGTTCGGCGATCAAACCCTCCGGCTGGGCCAGTTCTTTCCACAGCAGCCGCAGCATGAACCGATGGTGCTCGGTCACATGCCCTTCCAGCGCCTTCTCCAACTCCGGGATCTTGCCCCGCAACTGCCGCGGGGCGAAGTCGGCCAGTTTCACGGGATCTTGTTCACCCGCGATCAAACGTTCGAGCCTGGCCCGGCCCGAGACACCCAGAATGTCCGTGGCCACCGACGCCAGCTTGACGTTGGCATCTTCCAGGACCTTCTGAATACGATTCACCGTGCGCGTCTTTTCTTCGACCCGTTGGGTCCGGTGCCGGGTCAGGTCGCGCAACTCACGCTGCAAGCGCGGCGGAATAAAGCTGCCCTTCAGCAGCCCGTGTTGCAGCAGTTGCACGATCCACTGGCAGTCCCGGATGTCGCTTTTGCGTCCCGGGACCTGCTTCAGATGGCGCGCATTGACCAGCAACACGGTGAAGCGGCTCTCCAGAATGTTGTAGATCGGTTTCCAGTACACGCCGGTCGATTCCATCGCCCCATGAGTCACGCCTTGCGCGCCCATCCAGTCGGCCATCGCCAGAAGGTCCCGGGTCATCGTTCCCCAGTGACGCGTTTCCTGATGCAAGCGGCCATCCGCCTCCATCCGTCGCACACAGGCCTCGACCGACTCCTTGTGCACATCCAGACCGGCGCAACAACTAATAATGCTCTCCATGATCGGTTCCTTTCTCCCCGCGCCGGGGGACATCGAAGCATGAAACCGTTTGCCCTGCGTGCTCTCGTGAAAACGAGGCGACAATTTGGGGTTCGGGGCGATGTCCAGGCCAGACTCACTAGCGGGCTTGCCGCTCCAAGAAATTCCAGCCTTCGTCCTGCGCAGGCTGAGTCAATCATAACCGTATCTGGTACGCATTTTCATGCTTTGTGGGTGCCGCAAAGGGACATGACCACTCACTAGAGGATTTTCCTGGGTCGTCCATCCCACGTCAGCTCTCTCGCTAACCCACGGCTGTGTTCGAATCATTTCCAGCCTGTTCGTGGCGCGTCCTGGAGTCGGCCCAACATCTGATAAACCTTAATCAGCGCGTGATCCACCATTCTCTCACCCGCCCCTACCTGGACCCACGTCGTGGCGTTGGCAGCTCCATATCCTCCTTCCGTCGCTGCCTGAATGGTCGGAAAGTAGCCGAAATAACCATTCGTATAACCCAGGAACAAGCACTCCTCGGTTGGACACAGCGCCCGCCAGCTCATCTGGAATTGCACAAACGGCTCGCCCGGCATTCCCATTATCGCAATCCGCTTGTTGATCAAGGCCGTGGTCACCGGCAACTCCATCCTGGTCCGGATAGGCGGGCTATAGATCTGAAAAGATTTCGGCCCAATTTCCCGCAAAGTTTCCTCCCTGAATTTATCCGCATCCCAGCGCAGGCGAAACGGCAGGTCATCCTCCGCAAACTGCAAGCTCGGGTCTGGATCTTCTGCGGTACGAATTCTCTTAGCTACCCGCACCACCTCCTGCCCCAAGCGATCTCCTGCCCAATCCCGCCTTGCTACCGCGCCATCCTTGACCGGCGTTCCTGCATCGTAAACATTGATATCTCCAGGCGCCCCCTGCAAGAAAAAACAGAGCGGATGCCCAGCAAGGGCCTTCTCCACGAGGTTGCACATCACACCCGGAAAGTCCGCCGAGTAATCGAGGTCATCCGGTCCAAACGTTACGGGGTGGCAAGCATAGTTCACCAGGACCGCCAGCGGCGTCCCATCCATCCGGTCCACCCGCAGAACCGTCACGACCGGGTCGACGGGCGCCGTCGGAACCCGAGCCGTATTGTTCCATAACATCGTGACCGTCCCATCCGGGTTCACTCGCCGGCGGTTATAGCCAATGTATGCGACGCCATAGCCAGTTCCCAAACGGACTGGTACCGCTTGCCTGGAAGCTTGTTGAATAGCTAGCTCGATTCTGGACAGCGCCGTCTTCTCCCAAGTTGGCGTTCCAGCGGAGTACTTATCCATTACCACTGGGCCGGCGTGCGTATGAATGGCGGACACCAGAAGCGAATTGATCCCGCTCGATTGCCTCACCGCTTCCCGCAATTGTTGCAGCGACTTGGGCCCAAACGTCCGCCCGAGATCAAGATCCACCAGGGCCATCCGCTGATCGTCCACTTCGAGTACCAAAACCCTCGCGTAGAGTGGGTCGATTGTGCCCTGGGCAGGCGACAGCCGGTCAAAGTACCCCCACATCTGTACTCCTTGAGGGGGCGTAATGTCGGCCCTTGCCACGCCCGCCTCCATCACCGGGCCGGCTCCTGCAACGGGTGTCACCAGCGCAATTAAAATGAACCAGGAAGCAGCAAAGCTCAGGTGAAAACGGAATGATCTTTCGTCCTTGGCTTTTTCCATCGGGTGATGCCCATCCTGCTGTAAATCTCTAGACTTTGCCGAGGCGAATTTCCTCAGTCAAATGGTCCGACGCACGACAAGCAAGCGCCATGATAGTGTGAGTGACGGGCTTCTCAGGATGTGAGGCAAAACATGCCCCGTCCACGACCAGGACGTTTTGGATGTCATGGCAGCGGTTCCATTTGTCAACCACCGAGGTGTGCGGGTCGTTGCCCATACGCGCACCACCCGCTTCATGGGTGACGGTGCCCAGGGGATAAGGCGCAACTTTTTTATATGGCATGATCTCCGCACCCGCAGCCTTGAGGATCTCTTCAATCTGCCCATACATATCTTCCAGCATGGCAACCGCCTGGGGATATTCCGCCTTGGTGTGGAACCGCACCTGGGGGATTCCCAACCGGTCACGCAACCCTCCCGGGTCGATTTCGACGGAATTCCAATCGAAAGGCAATCCCTCGCCATACCCGCTCATGTGGAAGCCTGCTGGGTAAAGCTCCTTAATCTTTCGTTTATACGTCGAGCCGAAGCCAGGCATGGCAGCGCCAACGCCGGGTCCCATGCCGCACCCAGTATAGAAATTAAACTGCCAGCCCCGCAGGTATTTCTTTTTGCCTCGCTCCCTGTAGTTGTATCGGGGAATGTACATGCAAGCTTCGCCGGGCCCATCATCGTTGGTGGTAGGCCGCCCGGCAAGCTGCGGAAAGAAGCCTGGCACCGAGTTGAATGAGACGTGATCCATCAAGTAACGGCCCAGCGTTCCGCTGGAGTTAGCAAGCCCACTCGGAAAATCTCTATTTCTGGAATTCAAGAGAATGCGGATGGACTCGATCATCGAAGCCGCCAAAACCACAACTTTACCCCGTGCTTCATATTCCTGTTTAGTAATGGCGTCAATGTAATTGACGCCGCGGGCTTTACCCGTGCTGGAATCGATCAGGATGGTATTGACGGCCGCGTTCGGACGCAGACTGAAATTCCCCCTTTCCAGCAGCTTGGGGATCACCACATCGAGCGAACTGTAACGTGCCCGCACGTCGCAGCCCCAGCTGCAGGCGCCGCAGTAATGGCACGGAGGCCGCCCATCGTAGGGACGGCTCAGCACCGCCAGCGGCTTCGGAATCGCTTGAATGCCAAGCTTTCTTGCGCCTTTGGCAATCAGGAGTTCGCCGCAGCGCGCGTTGAATGCCGGCAGCAGATGTTCTCCTTGGGGGGAGTTGTAGACACCTTTTGCATCTCCCGAGACGCCAATCAATCTCTCGACCTTATCGTAATAAGGAGCTACCTCCTCATAGCTTACCGGCCAGTCTTCACCAGAACCATCCTGCAGGCTCTTTGGCTTGAAATCGAGCGGCCCGAAACGTTCCGTCTCGCGCCCCCAGAAATTCGTCCGTCCACCCACTGCCCTAAGCCGTGTCCATGTGAATTTCGCGTCCGGAGCGAGCGCGTAAGGGTCCTCGGCGGGAACCGTGTAAAGATGGTCCGTCCATTCTTTGATCTTCCATTCCATACCTTGGGGCAGTTTCCCATACTCCCCCGGTGTACCATTACCACGGTACGGCCAGTCATAAGGAAATTTGTGCGTATGGAAATCTACGGCCGGATCAATCATGCGGCCAGCTTCCAGGCAGAGGACGTTCAGTCCCGCCGTGGCCAGGATATAGGCAGAAATACCTCCGGCAGCCCCAGAGCCGACCACAATCACGTCATAAACGGGTTGACGCGCCATAAATTCCCCTCGTATCGTCCGGAGCTTCAATCTTAAATGAATGAACTGTCACAAGGCTGGCTCCGCTAAATTTCACATCCCAAATTCAACGTGATGAGCAGCCGGTCCAATGGCCATGCCGCCCTATTCATACCCGGCCAAGCTACCCGAATCCTTCACAGCAAGCGTTCCTTTTAACGCGATGTCCGCCGATGACTTTCCAACCATGATGTCGAAAGTTCCCGGCACTACCACCCAATGCACGTTGCGATCGAGCAACATGAGATCGTTGGGCGTTAGGGTCATGGTAACTGTTTTCTTTTCGCCGGACTCAAGAGCGATGCGCTCAAAACCATGGAGCTGTTTGACGGGTGTTGATACAGGAGCATAACGCTCGTGCACATAAAGCTGGACGGTTTGTACGCCGGCGCGCTTCCCCGTATTCTCAACATCAACACTGACCTTCGCATTTCCTCCAGCGTAGATTTGGGGTGGGTCGATGCGAAGGTTGGTGTATTGATAATGCGTGTAGCTCAGGCCATAACCGAAGGGATAAAGCGGGGTACCGGGCATATCCACATAACCCTCATGCCGCGTCCAAGCGCGATGGATCCAATATGCCTTGGAGGGCATATAGTCGTAATAGACCGGCAATTGTCCCACGCTGCGGGGAATGGTGATGGCTAACCGGCCGCTCGGGTTGGTGTCGCCGAAAAGCACATTCGCCAAGGCCTCGCCTCCGCGCTCACCCGGCTCCCAGGCTTCCACAATTGCGGGGAGATGAGCAGCTTCCCATCGGACGGAAAGCGGCCTGCCGTTGATCAGAACCAGGACGGTTGGTGTGCCCGTTGCGGCAACGGCCCGGACCAGGTCCTCCTGGACGCCAGTCAGGTCAAGGCTGGCAACGTCATAACCCTCGCCATCCGTCGGCGGCTCCCCGTTCCGAGCCCTCTTCCTTCTAGCCTGTTCACCCACCACCACGATGGCTACACTGGCATGTTGGGCTGCCCGCACTGCTTCCGGAAACCCGCTCTTATCGCGTGTGTTGATGCCACATCCTTTGGCATAAACAATGCGCGTCGAGGGCGAAACGGTCACCTTGATCCCGTCGAGGATCGTTTCAACATGTTGCAGAACAACAGAAGGAGCATAATCTCCAAACAGGTTTGAGGCGCTGTCCGCGTTAGGGCCGATCACCGCAATGGACCTAATATTCTTTTTGAGCGGCAGAACACTGTTCTCATTCTTCAAAAGAACGATGCCCTCGCGGGCGGCCTGCAACGCGAGTTGTTGATGCTCTTTGGAGTGCATCACCTGCTTGGCACGGGCAAGATCAGCATACGGATGCTCAAAAAGTCCCAGGCGGAATTTCTGTTCCAGAACCCGCCGCACCGCTTGATTTACCAGCGCCACGGGGACTTTTCCTTCTTCGACATTTTCAATGAGCGGCCCCATGTAAGCCGGCTCGTAAGTGATATCCAGATCGACTCCGGCTCGCAAAGCCAGCGCCCCTGCCTGCTTCTGATCCGGAACGATGTCCTCATAGATTAGCGTCCCAAAACCGCCACCTTCGCTCATGACGATTCCTTTGAAACCCATCTCCTGGCGGAGGATTTTGGTGTTCCACTTCCTCGACGAGTGTTCCGGCACGTCATCAATCTCGGGATATCCGGCCATCACGCCCAAGGCCCCTGCCTTGAACGCTGCACTCCACGGAGGCAGAAAGTTTTCGCGAAGGCTCCGTTCCGATAATTCGATGGCGCCCCGCTCCAGGCCGCTCACAGGCTCGCTCTGGGTTGGAAAGTCCGTCATCAGAGCGATGACCTTATCTGGGGCGTCGATGTTCGAGCCTTGCGCGCCCCGGACAATGCTCGTCGCGATGCGCGAATAGAGATACGGATCTTCGGTGTACGCTTCCTCATTGCGCCCCATCCTTGGGTCGCGGTCGAGCTCAAGCACGAGTGTCGACAGGACGTGGATTCCCACAGCCCTTGCCTCCTGCGCTGCCGCCGCGTAAATGGACTCGACCAGGGGCAGGTCAAACGTGCTGCCAATGGCAAGCCCTTCCGGGAAAACCGTTGCCCCCGGAAACATCCCGCCATGTGTGCCCTCCTCGTCCTCAAGGAGAGGAATTTTCAGCCTGGTTTGAGTCAACGCAATTTTCTGAAGGGCATTAAAGTACTCGACCTGTTGCTCCGTGCCTTTGTGCAAAATCGTGTTGGCGAGCGCGAAGAAGCCGCAGCCAGGACCGATCTCGTGGGTGTACGTTCCGGCAGCGAACCTCCTGCACGCGTCCATCTTGGTGGGAATATCTTTCCCCAATTGATCGACATAGACGGCGGGCAGGTTGAGCTGACCCACTTTCTCCTTCAGAGTCATCCGGCTCAACAGATCCTCCACGCGGCTCTCTACCGGTTGCTTCGGGTCCAGATACAAGGGGATGCCACCGCTTGATTGGGAATGCAGCCAAAAACTGGCGGACAAGGTAAGTCCAACGCCCAGCGTGGCTACTATGAGGAATCTAAGGAAGCGCATGGATGAAATCCTCCGGCGGATCACGATGTCTCGCGCTGCGGCTGATTCACGACTCATCGTTCGCGGCACAGTGCCGAGTCCCAGGGTGGAAGGACTCGGGATACAGATTTGAGAGCACGGGCAGCGCGCACTGGAATCTGAGGGGTAATGTGGGTGCGCTGCCTTCCCTCCCCCGGCGACAATCCTGACATCCGGGAGGCTCTAAATGCCGCGCCAATGGCGCGTCTCCACCCTTTCAGAATAAAAACTTGATCGCGAGCTGGCCGATGCGGGGATCGCGCGCCCCGGTCACGAACCCAAAATCAGAAGAAAGGAAGTTGCCATTCGGGTTCAGAAATTGTGCGTGGTTGAAGGCATTGAAAAACTCTGCACGGAACTCAAGCGTTTTCGATTCGGTCAAGCGCAGATTCTTCAGGAGTGCCATATCCCAATTATTGATCCCCGGCCCATGGAAGAAGCGCTGGCTTGACGTGCCTAGCTGCCCGATAGCCGGAGCGCTAAAGAGCGACGTGTTGAAGTAAGGATTCTTCAAGGTCCCGGGATTACCCTTGCGCGGATCAGTAAAGTTAAGTGGGCCCGGAGTGAAGTTGGGCGCATCGAGAATTCCTCCCGGACCCGTACCAAACACGCCCAGCAGCGAACAATCGCAAGGATCATTGATAAAAACGGGCAGCCCGGTTGAGAAACGGGTGATACCAGAAATGATCCAGCCCCGCGTCGCCCGATTCGCGCCAAACAACTTGTCAAAAGGCATTTCATAACTGTAACTGGCCACAAAATCATGCGTCATATCGAAGGACGAGAGACCCTTGGTGAGGTTGTGATTGATGGGGTTGATAACGTCCTGTCCAGCACCCCAACCCGAAGCGTTATCCAACGACTTGCTATAAGTGTAGCTCGCCAGCCACGATGCCCGGCCAGCGGTGTGGCGGAACGTAACCTCCAGCGCGTTATAGTTTGAATTGGCCATGGTGGCAAAATAGCCGTTGCTCCCGAAGTTCGGACCCAAAGGTCCCCGGGTACTGTTGATGACGCCTCCGGTCACCGGATAGTACACGCCATTTTCGCCGAAAGGCCCGCAAGGAGTTGTGCCTGGCATTACTTCGCTCTGCTGGCTCACGCCCAGACACAGCGCCGGGTTGCCCGGATTCGCCTCCAAATCGGCCATAAGCCAGTGTCCTTGTGTCCCCACATAACTGAGGCTCAGTAAGGTGTCATTACCGAACTGACGTTCTATCGAGAACATGTAGTCCTCGGTCGTAGGCACCTGGTTCGTATGCAAGTACCCAGGCGAACTGGAGATAGGCTCATACTGAGCCCAGTTAATGTTTCGGTCAGGATTTGCAGCCGAGACATTATCAGGTGGGATAGGGACGGGGAACCGTTGGCCCTGGCTTTGTCCGTTGCCAAGATTAAGGAAGGGGGCAGCAAACTGCGACGGCACGGGATTCACGTAGAACAGGCCGTAAGGGGCATCCCCTACGGCGTTAAACGTGCTGGCATCTCCGTAAGCCGTGTAGAACATGCCCCATCCCGCGCGAATGCTGGTCTTGCCGGCGCCGAAAAGCTGACCGGCGATCCCACTATCGCCTCTGGGGGAATAAGCAAAACCGACTCGCGGCGCAAAATTATCGTACCGGGTTGGGGATGTGGTGGACGGAATGCCGGGGTCGCCAGGCACGAGCCAGCCTTTAGGCGCTCCGGGGAAGACCACCGACTGCTCGCCCGGTACCATCGTTTCAATTTGATTGTGCTGCTCGTACCAAGGCATGCTGACCTCCCAGCGCAGTCCATAGTTCAGCGTGAGATTGCTCCTGGCACGCCAACTGTCCTGCCCATAGAGTCCCCCGTAGCGGGTGCGGGTGTTCATGGGAGCCTGGACGCCTTGCTGAAAAGAATTCGGGGCGCCGAGAAGAAAGTCCGCAAAGTCGAGTCCCGTCTGCGCCCCGTTAAAGCCAAACACGCCGTTGTTCCCTTCTTGTTGGATTTCATTAATCTGCATGTAGTGAAACTCGCCACCGAACTTCAGACTGTGGGTTCCATAAACCTTCGCGAGATCGTCAGCCATCTGGTAGGTGATGTCATCCTGGTGGCTCGCCCAGGGGTCCACGCCCATAGTGTAATTATTAAAAGAGATGGTGGGAACACCTTCGAATTTGGTATTCAGCGGAACGATGCCAGGCGTGTTTGCTCCCGTCACGAACCCCAGTGAACTCAGGCTCGGGCCAACCCCGCCTACAGGGTCATTATTGAAGTTGGCGTAGCGCACGTAGTTCAGATGGAGCTCGTTGACCGTAGAACTTCCGAAGGTCTTGGTGTCGCTCAATATGAGCTGCTGTGCCCGGCCAATGAAGGAAGCAGCAAAGCCAGGCACGTTGGCGTTGGGATAAGGGTTGAGGAGGTTGGAATTATCCAAAAAGTAGTAAGCAGATAGCATTCCCAGGCGGCTGTTGCCGTCCACTCGGATGCTTCCTTTGTCATCTCCAAGGGTCTGATTGAAAGCTGAAGTAGAAAAGAAATTCCCGGGGACGTTGGGCGTGGGAATATATTTCATCAGAGGGGCGGCGGGAGAGGACCAGACGCTTTGCGGAATCACGGCATTGGGGAAAACGCACTGTGCGGAAGCAGTGCAGCCACTCGTATAGAACGGCTCACCCGCCAGGACCGGGTATCCCAATTTTTGCTGGAGCGAGCTCGCGAATGCTGAGCCTACGACACTTCCCGTCAAACTGCTAGACACATCGGCCAGATTCCCCGTCCGATCCGCCAGCGAAGGAACAGGAATGAGCCCGGTGTCCACACCAACAACTTGGCGCGTTCCCTGATAGTCAATGAAAAAGAATGCCTTGTCATGGCGAATGGGACCTCCGAAGGTTCCTCCAAACTGGTTCTGGTGGAAGGCGCCACGGCTCGGAGAATAAAAGTTGCGCGAATCGAGCGAGTCATTGCGAAGGAATTCGAACGCATCGCCGTGAAATTGATTGGTGCCCGATTTGGTCGCGACATTAACCAACCCGCCGCTATAGTTGCCGTATTGCGCGTCGAAGTTATTGGTCAGAATTCGAAACTCGGCGATAGAATCCAGATCGGGGATTATCGCCGTCCCGTTAGCGGTTCCTTCCTCTACGTTTCCCCCGTTCACCATGAAGCCATTGGAGTCTTCCCGCCCGCCGCTGATGGAGAGGTTGCCGGGATTCAGGTTACCCGAAGGGCTGGGCGAAGAATACTCACCCGAATTCACCGGAACCACGCCCGGCTGAAGCGCCAGCAGGTCGGTATAGCTGCGCCCATTCAAAGGCACTGTGGTCATCCTCGTTCCGGTAATGACCTCACCCATCTGCGTGCTGGTGGTCTCAACGTGGACAGCCGTGCTAGAGACCTCAACCTCCTGAGTCGAGGTCCCCACTTGCAGAGTGGCGTCAACTCGGAGCGCCGTATTCACATTGATCACCAAGCCGGTCTGACGTAAATGCTTGAATCCACTCTGTTGGACGTCAATTTCATACCGCCCAACGGATAATGCGGGGAAAGCATAAAACCCCTGCGCGTCCGTCACGGCTTTCTGCTTGATGCCGGTAAGGGTGTTCGTCGCAATCACGGTGACTCCAGGCACCACCGCACCACTCTGATCCTTGACCACGCCGGAGATGCTCCCTCCAACACTTGCCCGGGCGAGCCGAGAAGGACCCGTGAAGACAAGCGCTGCTAACCACAACAAGCTCCAGGAAAGCAGCATGCTGCCATTCCGCTTCGAAGTGACAACGCGAAGATTTACGCTTCTCATTTTGAGCCTCCTCTAAAGGCTTTCGACGTGTCATCTGCGACGCCACAAACGCAAGATACAATAGTCATCTGGGTGGCCGGCGCCGGGTTTTGCAGAAGCTGGGCGTGCCCCGCCAAGTACAGCAAGCAGCACCCCCACATCCGTCAAGACTTGGTAATCCACAAACAAGAGGTAATCGAAATTGCCGGGACGGTCACCCGCAACGATTTTCCGTGCCATCCCACTTGAACATTCACAGGTCGATCCTGGCTATAGGCTGGCATCAAGGAGCCTGCGAAGAGCAAAAATAAAAGGTGGAGGAGAGCCTGTTTCGAGCTTCGGTAGTTTCTTCGCGGTTTTTTTGGCAATAGGATTCTCGTTCGGTTGTCTCCCATAAAAAAGCTTGGCTCAGAGCTCTCACTCCCCATTATCCCGGGCTCTCGATGAAGGCACGATCTCTCGCAGCACCTTTTCAAATGCGGTGATGATGTCGTCCTCATCGTGCTCCGTCAAACACGACGGTATCGCCACAATGATACTGCGCTCAAAAAGGCTGTCGGCCACGGGACAAGCTCCCTTTTCATAGCTGTACTGCGAGCCCGCATTTTCAGCCAGCTTCCAGGGAAATCCGCGGCCATCGACGCTCGTTTGATTCACTAAACTTGCAATGCTGTAATAGATGTGGAGACCCCAGTCCGTCATCACTACATTGTTTAAGCCTTGCGGAGAGGTCACAATCCCCTCTGCCCTTAGCGCACGATTCACGGTCTTTGCGAACTCCGCGTTAGGGTAAGTGGTAATCAGGAAGCAGCCAGTGTCGCCCAAAGGATCGATGATCCTTCGCAACCGGACTTGAGGAAACCGTTCCAGGGCGTGGCGGATTCGGTACTTGCTGTGGCGCATTCTCTCGATAATTTTGGGAAGTTTCTTCAACTGCACTCGTAACAAAGCAGCGCGCAGTTCATCAAGACGATATCCTTCCCCCCAAAGACAATAATCAAGATCACTGAAGGATAACCGGCCGGCTTGGTCCCGCGCATAGCCCAGATCGTGGCAGGCAAAAGCCCGTCGATAGAGGCGGTCATCGTTGGTAACCACACTGCCGCCTTCACCACTGGTCATGTTCTTATTCATCTGAAAGCTGAAGGCCGCCATGTCACCGAACGTGCCCACTTTGCGCCCCTCAACACTTCCTCCGCAGCATTGGGCGCAATCTTCAAGGAGGAACAGCGAATGGCGGCGGGCGACCTGCTGAATCCGCTCGATGTCTGCAGGCACGCCACTCATATGCACGACAATGATCCCGCTTGTTCTGGGAGTGATCCTTTCTTCGATTGAATTGGGGTCGAGACAGAAGGTGTCGTCAATATCAGCCAGCACCGGAATGGCCCCATGGCTGACCACAGCCGATGCAACGGACACCCAAAGGTAGGCTGGAATGATTATTTCCTGTCCCGGTCCTGCACCAAGAGCTGAAAGCGCAGTATTCAGGGCGCCCGTCCCGCTACTGACGGATAAGGCATGGGAGACCCCCAGAAATTGAGCGAATTCAGACTCAAAGGTTTCCACTTCTTTCTGTAAGTCGACGCCGTAGAAGCGGAACAACGACCGGCTGCTTACAATCCGGATCGCGGCCTCAATCTCATCCTCACCCATGTAATGAACCCCCGGAAATTCGAGAGGCAGGGGCTGTACTCGAACTGGATACCCTCCATCAATCGCCAACCTGTCCAATGTGCGGCCTTCTTTTCTCACCGTAGAATTCCCTTCCTGCTTGATCAAATTGCTATAAAAAGCCGGGCTACACCCAATCTTTTCAATAGCTTGTTCCCGAACTTTATCCCTCACTCAGGTTCGAGCCTTCGCGCATCGTAAGACAATGCCACTCGAGGCACAGGCAGAGCTCACTACAATCAGTGAAATGAGCCCTTTTGGCAATATTCCCGGTTCAAATTTACACCTGAAGTTTTGTTGTGAGCCGTTGAGCCAGTTACACCAAATTCCCGACACGCAAAGAAATACATTTCCCAGAAGGAGTTGTCAAGCATTATTTCTGTAAAGAAATTAATATTCTAAAGAGTTAGAGTTTATACATTCATTTTATCTATGCGGTAAGCTTTAGGTCTCGCAAGTTCGTTTTGGCCGGGATGACACCTCGGAAACCAGCAATCGGGTTACTATCTGAGGGCTCGAAGCTGTTTATCCGTAGTGCGTCTACGAACATTTTCAGCTACAAGAAGTTGCTTTCGGGCCCGTAAATCCGCTGGATAAGAGAATGCACTCTCTGGCGCTGGTTCTTCCTCAACAGAATGAACGAATGGCAAAGGGATAATACCTATGGTATCGTTGCTCCCCCTGAGAATTAGAGGCGCTATTTCAGCAGCCGGGTATGCAATCGGAGCCCATTTGGCATGGCCTCGGCTTTGAACCTGAACAGAGCCGGCAACCAAGGACAAAATGAAAACGGATGACCTCTCTTGGGTTCTGAAGACGATCTATTCACAAGGTCATGCTTCGCGAACCGGTTTGGCCGAAAGAGGTAAATTGGCGCCAAGCCATGTCAGCGTGCTCGTTGCAGAGCTCCGCAGGCGAGGCCTAATCGAGGAGGGGGGGCACACCCCGTCTAGGGCCGGAAGGCGCCGTGTGCTCCTGCGCGTGGTTCCACATCTTGCTCATCTGATTGGAATTCGTATCGGCAGGGCTAACACCCGGATTGTAGTAACGGATTTTTTGGGGAAGGTTTTGAGCCTCAGACGAATTCCCACCGAGATCGCAAAGGGGGAAGATCATGTGTTGAAGCTGCTTGATCGTGAGATTGAGTCGGCCCTTCAGCGGGACCGCTCCGTGAAGGGGATCGGAATCGCGGTTTCGGGTGTTATCGACCGTAACGCCGGCAAAGTGCTGTTCTGGCCGAAGGTTCCCGGATGGAGTGACGTTCCCATCAAGCAGATAATCCACAGGAAGTACAGTCTGCCGGTTATCATAGAGGACAGCGTGCGGACCATGGCGTTAGTCGAGAAGCGATTTGGAGACGCTAAGGCTCGCAGCAATTTTGTTTACGTCTTGGTGTCAATGGGCATTGGAGCCGCCATATTTGTGAACGGCCAGTTGTATTTGGGGGCCGATGACCTTGCGGGCGAACTTGGGCACACGACAATCGACGAACGGGGAGATATCTGCTCATGCGGGAATCGTGGCTGCCTGGAAGTATATGCTTCAGGATCGGCGATCATCAGCCGGGTGAAAAGCGGTTTGGAGCAGGGCGTCCATTCCAGCCTTGCACCGCTCGTAGAAAAGCATCCGGAGCGGCTTTCCATCGAAGCCATCGTGAGCGCGGCCAAGGCGCGGGACCAGTTTACGCACACCGTACTGTGGGAAGCGGGCCTGCATCTGGGTACGGGGTTGGCAACCATGGTCAATCTCCTCAATCCCGAAGCCATTGTGCTTGGAGGAGAAATTCCACGAGTTGCTAAAACTCTCATCCTGAGACCACTTTTTCATTCGTTCAGAGGGCGAACTTTTCAAAGGTCAGTCAGAAATCTGAAAATGCTCCTTTCGCGGCTGGGGGGTGAGACAGGCGCCGTGGGAGCAGCCATCTTGGTGGCAGAGATGCTGCTCGCTGGTCTTCTATGATTGGGGCAGCAACGCAAGCAACTGCAAAACTTTTTTTGAGAACGTGCGAAATTATTGTAGCTGGCTGATACGTTCGACAATTCGGCGAACAAAATCCACGATTTGTGCTTGCCCAAGTTCGTCACGACCAGGGGCAAGGTGGGGCTAATTGTTTTGGAATCAGCTAAGTGGCTGCTAAACAATAAAGTGTACAATTTATGTTTTATGACCCACCTGCGTGGGGCAGGAGCGTATAGTTCCAGTCAGGGTGAACGCGATGCCTTTGTATCCGCACCTGATCGAATTCCTCCTTGGAAATCGGGACCCCCGTTTCGTAGACTTGGGTGTCCAAGACGGCCTTGACTCGAAGTCCACTACGGGTGGTGGTCGCGCCAATTAAGTTGACGATGGTTTCGTAGTTGACAAGGGGTCTGCCTCTCCAGTTCAGGCTGATAAAGGAGAACAAGCGGTGTTCGATCTTATTCCACTTACTCGTCCCCGGCGGATAGTGGCACACGGTGATCGGCATCCTATTTTCGTCACAGAGTTTTTGCAGATGGGTCTTCCAGGCCCGTTGCCGGCTCCCATTGCTCCCGCCGCTGTCAGCGCAAATCAGCAGTCCTTGAGCCTGCCGATAGTTCTTCTGGCCGTCCAGTCGCCACCACCGCCGAATACTCTCCACCGCGAATTCCGCCGTGTCGTGGGTAATCCCCACATTCACCACGGCTTGGTCCCGCGCGATATCGTAGGCTCCATAGGGAATCGCCTTGCCCTTCCCCAAGTGCGGGAAATCGTGCACCGAGACCTGCTGCGGTTTCCCTTTCCGCCGCCACGTCCGGCCTGCATTTTTGAAGGCTCCGATTAACTCTTTCTTCTTGGTGTCCACCGAGATCACCGGGTCTCCGGCCCCCAGAAAC